>JAQTXL010000120.1 GCA_028688835.1 Candidatus Nanopelagicales bacterium
CTGGGCATCGCGCTCGTCGCCTGGGGCAACATCGAGACCTGGCTCGAGCCGGTCGTCGGCTACGAGGAGAAGGAGATCGCCATCCCCGAGTGGGCGCTCATGACGGTCACCCTGGCCGTCGTCCTCATCGGCGCCGCCATCGGCTGGATCCAGTACGCACGACGCGAGGTGCCGATCACGGCGCCGCGCGGCTCGTGGGTCACACGAGCAGCGCGCGAGGAGCTGTACGGCAACGCGATCAATGACACGCTCGTGGTGCGCCCGTCCTTCTGGCTCTCGCGCTTCCTCGTCTGGTTCGACGGCTCCTGGATCGACGGCTTCGTCAACGGCAGCGCCGCGTTCTTCGGCGGCTCGTCCGGCAGGCTGCGCCGCTACCAGAGCGGCTTCATCCGCTCCTATGCGCTGTCGATGGTGGGTGGCGCCGTCTTGGTCGTCCTGGCACTCGTCTTGGTGAGGCTCTCGTGAACTCGTTCCCCTGGCTGACCGTTCTCGGGGCCGTACCGCTCGTGGGCAGCGTCATCGTCGCGCTGCTGCCGAAGTCACGGCCCCTGCTGGCCAAGCAGATCGCCCTGGCGTTCTCCATCATCGTGCTCGGGCTCACCATCGCCATCGCGCTGCAGTTCAACGGCTCGACATCCGAGCCGTTCCAGTTCGTGGAGTACCACCAGTGGATCCCGGCGTTCGGGGTCACGTACTCGCTGGGGGTCGACGGCATCGGCCTGGTGCTCATCGCGCTGGCCACGGTGATCGTGCCCATCACGATCCTGGCCGGCTGGAACGACGTCGAGGAGCCCAACGCCGAGAGCGTGGGCAGCGTCAAGGGCTACTTCGCACTGATCCTGGCCCTCGAGACCCTCATGATCGGCGTCTTCGCCGCGACTGACGTGTTCCTGTTCTACGTGTTCTTCGAGGCCATGCTCATCCCGGTCTACTTCATGATCGGGCGCTACGGCGGCGCACAGCGCTCCTACGCGGCCATGAAGTTCCTGCTCTACAGCCTGCTCGGCGGCCTGTTCATGCTGGCGGCGATGATCGGCCTCTTCGTGGTCTCCGGCCAGCTGACCGGGCGGGGCACCTTCAACTGGTTCGAGCTCGTGGGCCTGGACATCGACCCGACCACGCAGAAGCTGCTCTTCGTCGGCTTCTTCTTCGCCTTCGCCATCAAGGCGCCGCTGTGGCCGTTCCACACCTGGCTGCCCGACGCCGCTGGCGCGGCCAAGCCAGGAACCGCGGTGCTGCTCATCGGCGTGCTCGACAAGGTCGGCACCTTCGGCATGATCCGCTACTGCCTGCCCATCTTCCCGGCAGCATCCGAGTACTACGCGCCGATCATCATCGCCATGGCGGTGATCGGAATCTTCTACGGTGCCTTCGTCGCCCTGGGACAGAACGACCTCAAGCGGCTGTTCGCCTACTCGTCGATGTCGCACTTCGGGTTCATCGCCCTGGGCATCTTCGTCTTCACGACGATTGGCCAGAGCGGCTCGGTCGTCTACATGCTCGCGCACGGCCTGTCCACCGCTGCGCTGTTCCTCACCGCCGGCTTCCTCATGCAGCGTCACCGCGGCTCCAGCCTGCTGTCCGACTACTCGGGCGTGAACAAGCCGGCACCGGTGCTGGCCGGGTTCTTCCTCTTCGCGGCGCTGTCGTCACTGGCCCTGCCGGGCCTGGTGTCCTTCGTGGGCGAGTTCATGGTGCTGCTCGGGACCTTCCAGCGCTACATCTGGATCGGCGCCCTGGCCACCCTGGGCATCGTCATCACGGCGGCCTACGTGCTGCGCGTCTACCAGAAGTCGATGACCGGCCCTGTGGGCAGCGGCCTCGACGCGATCAAGGACCTGCGCGGGCGCGAGATCACTGCACTGGTGCCGATCGTCGTGCTCAGCATCTTCCTGGGGCTCTACCCTGCGCCGGTGCTGAACGTGGTCAACCCTGCGGTTGACACGGTCATGAGCGTGATCGGTGCGACCGACCCGGCACCCACGGTCGGCAGTACCAGCATCACCTCGGAAGGGACCCAGCAGTGAACGCCGTCGTCGAAGCCGTCCGTGCCGTGGAGGAGACGCCATGGGTGATGCCGACGCTTGACTACAAGCTGCTCGCCCCGATCCTCATCATCCTCGGTGCCGGCGTCGTGTCCGTGCTGTTCGAGGCCCTGCTGCCCCGGGCCGCCCGCAGGCCCGCGCAGCTCGTGCTCGTCTTCGTGTCGCTGGTGGCAGCGCTCGTGTCCATCATCGCGCTGCAGGGCAGTCGCTCGCTCTCGGGCCGCGGTGCACTGGTGGTCGACGGGCCGGGGCTCATCATGCAGGGCACGATCGTGATCATCGCGATCCTCGGCGCCATGCTCATGGCCGAGCGCGGCCTGGACCCGAGCGGCGATGCGTTCGCAGCGCGCGCCTCCGCACTGCCGGGATCCGAGGACGAGCGCCAGTTCACGGCTCGCGGGTACTTCCAGACCGAGATCTGGCCGTTCTTCCTGTTCGCCGTCGGCGGCATGCTGCTCTTCCCCGTGGCCAACGACCTGCTCATGATGTTCGTCGCGCTCGAGGTCATGTCGCTCCCGCTCTACCTGCTCACCGGCATGGCGCGTCGTCGTCGCCTGCTGTCGCAGGAGGCAGCCCTCAAGTACTTCGTGCTGGGAGCCTTCTCGTCCGCGTTCTTCCTCTACGGCGCAGCACTGCTCTACGGCTACACGGGCACGATCTCCTTCCCGGGCATCGCGGCAGCCGTGAGCTCGACCACGGGCCAGACCGGCCTGCTGCTGGTGGCCGTGGCGCTGCTCGGCGCCGGTCTCCTGTTCAAGATCGGCGCGGCTCCCTTCCATCAGTGGACCCCTGACGTCTACCAGGGCGCGCCAACGCCGCTCACCGGCTTCATGGCGGCTGCCGTCAAGATCGCCGCCTTCGGTGCGCTGCTGCGGCTGTTCTACGTCGCCCTCGGCGGGATGCGCTGGGACTGGGCCCCGATGCTCTGGGTCGTCGCGATCCTGACCATGCTCATCGGCTCGGTCATCGCCCTGACCCAGTCGGACATCAAGCGGATGATCGCCTACTCGTCCATCGCGCAGGCGGGCTTCATCCTCGTCGGCGTCGTGGCGGCGACCCCTGCCGGACTCGCGGGTGCGCTCTTCTACCTCATCGCCTACGCGTTCACCACGATCGGCATCTTCGCCATCATCATGATGGTGCGCGATGAGAACGGCGAGGCCACGCACCTGTCGAAGTGGGCGGGCCTCGGCCGCCGGAGCCCCTTCGTGGCGACCATCTTCGCGGTGTTCATGCTGTCCCTTGCGGGCATCCCCCTCACCAGCGGGTTCATCGGCAAGTTCAGCGTGTTCACCGCGGCGATCGCGGCAGACGACACCTGGCTGGTCATCGTGGCCGTGATCGCATCGCTCATCGCCGCCTTCTTCTACCTGCGCGTCGTCGTGCTCATGTTCTTCACCGAGGCCACCGACGAGACCGCCGAGGTCGCCGTGCCTTCGGTGTTCACGACAGTGGCGCTCGCTGCAGGTGCGACCGTCACGGTGCTGCTCGGCATCTACCCCCAGCCGCTGCTGGACCTGATCATCAACGCCGGCGTCTTCGTCCGCTAGTACCGTGTATCCATGAGTGTTCAGTCCCTGGGCTCGCTGTCGAGCGATCCTGCGCTTGAGGCATCGCTGACGGCGGCGATGGCTGCGGTCGAGCACTCACTGCACGAGGCGATCAAGAGCGACTACCCGTTCGTCACCGAGACGTCAGCCCACCTCGTCGACGCGGGGGGCAAGCGGTTCCGCCCCCTGCTCACCCTGCTCGCGGCCCAGTTCGGCGACCCCACGCTTCCGCAGGTGATCGACGCAGCCGTCGTCGTCGAGCTCACGCACCTGGCCACGCTGTACCACGACGACGTCATGGACGAGGCCAAGCTTCGGCGAGGGGCGGCTTCTGCCAATGCCCGATGGGACAACTCGATCGCGATCCTGACCGGCGACTTCCTGTTCGCCCGGGCGTCCGACATCCTGGCCGACCTCGGTCCCGAGGCCGTCCGCATCCAGGCGCGCACCTTCGAACGACTGTGCATCGGCCAGATCCGCGAGACCGTCGGCCCGATCGACGGCGCTGACCCCGTGCAGCACCACATCGAGGTGCTCGCCGACAAGACCGGTTCCCTCATCGCGACCTCCGGCCAGTTCGGGGCGATGCTGTCCGGCGCAGACGAGGCCACGGTCCAGGTGCTCACGCGCTTCGGCGAGTGCATCGGCGTGGCCTTCCAGCTGGCCGACGACCTCGTCGACATCACCTCCGAGTCCGAGCAGTCCGGCAAGACGCCAGGCACCGACCTGCGTGAGGGTATCCCCACGCTCGCCGGGCTCATCGCCATGTCCGGCACCGACGGCACCGATGCGCGACTGCGCGAGCTGCTGGCCAAGCCGCTGCCCGATGATGCCGAGCACGCAGAGGCCCTGGCCCTGCTGCGCGGCCACGCGGCGCTGGAGCAGGCGCGGCAGCAGGCGCGCAACTGGGCCGACGACGCACGCGCCTGCCTGGCGCCGCTGCCGGAGGGCGCTGCACGCGAGGCCCTCGAGCTGCTGTGCGACTACGTCGTCTCGCGCACCGGCTGATCTCGGTACGCTCGGGCGGTGCTCCAGCTGCCCGCCGCCACCGCCCACCGCGTGGCGGCAGACCCCTCCGTCCGGGTCCTGGTCGACGAACTGGCCTGCTGTGCGCTCGAGGTCGGATCGGCCGTGACCACCGGACTGCTCATCCCCGAGCTCGATGCCCATGGCACTGCGCGCATCACCGCGGTGCTGATGTCCGGCACGGTGACCCATGCGCTGGCGCCGTCGGTGCTGGCGCAGTGGCAGTCGGTGCCTGAGCCCAAGATCGCGATCGCGGTGGGCGCCTGCGCGAGCTCGGGCGGCCCCTACTGGGACGCGCCCACCGTGGTCACGGGCATCGCCGACCTGCTGCCGACCGGCGGGTTCATCGCCGGCTGCCCTCCGAGTCCGAGCGCCCTGATCGAGGGACTGCTCGCGATCGTGGGGCCACGATGACGCAGGCGCCCGAGCGCATCCAGGCCCGTGACTGGGTCGAGCACCTGCAGTCGCTGCACGCCCGCGGATTCCGGTGGTTCGACTTCCTGACGGCGATCGACCGCGGTACAGGCCTGGACATCGTTGTGCGAGTGGTGCAGTCGGACACGGGGGAGTCCGCGCTGGTCACCACGCTGGTGTCGGATGAGCTCCCCTCGCTGACGGCCATCTACCCGGGCGCGGGCTGGTACGAGCGCGAGACGCACGAGATGTTCGGCGTCACCTTCGTCGGGCTCGTGGATGACCGGCCCCTGCTCCTGCACGGCGCCGAAGAGCAGCCGCCCCTGCGCAGGCAGGCGGCACCGTGAGCGTGCTGCGACGCTCGATCGGGCTCGTCGAGCAGGAGTGCACGTCCTGCCTCATCTGCGTGCGCGAGTGCCCGTGCCAGTGCATCGACATCGAGCGCCACACCGAGCAGGTCTCCGAGGGCAGGCGCCCGCGCACGGTGCACGTGCTCGACGCCTTCGCGATCGACTTCGCCCTGTGCATGTTCTGCGGCATCTGCGTGGATGCCTGCCCCACAGATGCCCTGCTCTGGAGCGAGACGACCGGCCTTGCTGCGCAGCAGCGCGACCAGCTCGTGAGCGGCCGTGCTGACCTGGCGCTGCGCGCCGGCGACTAGCGGTAGTTCACGAACTGAGTGGCGAAGTCGAGCTCGGCGCTGCGCACGAGCTCCTGAACCGCCTGCAGGTCATCGCGGCTCTTGCTCGAGATGCGCAGCTCCTCGCCGATCACCTGCGACTTGACCCCCTTGGGGCCCTCATCACGGATGAGCTTGCCGAGCTTCTTGGCCTGCTCCTGGCTGATCCCGGCCTTGAACTCGCCGGAGATCTTGTACTCCTTGCCCGAAGCGCGCGGGTCCTGGGCATCGAAGCTCTTGAGGCTCAGGCCGCGCTTGATGATCTTCTCCTTGAACACGTCGAGGGCGGCCTTGGCCCGCTCCTCGGTCGCTGAGGTGATCTCGACGCCGAGTTCGCCCTTCCACTCGATGGTGG
>JAQTXL010000020.1 GCA_028688835.1 Candidatus Nanopelagicales bacterium
GCCTCTACCCACGGAAGGCCGCGAAGGGTGCCGCGATCAAGGCATGGAATCGCATCGCTGCGGGAACCAGGCCGGCAATCATGGAAGGGCTGAGGCGGGCGCTTAGGTCCGACCAGTGGACGCGGGACGGCGGGAAGTGGATTCCATACCCTGCGACCTGGCTGAATCGTGGGCAGTGGGAAGACGAGGAAGCCACCGAACCCGAGCCAGTACCAGGCTCACTCGATGCGCTCATCGCGGCCAACCGCGCGAAGCTGGCGGCGCAGCAATGAGCATGACGAACACTCACGCGGAACGGGCGATCCTCGGGGCGGTGCTGCACGCTGGTGTTCGAGCCTACGCCGACGCTGCCGACCACGTCGGGGCGGACGACTGGAGCGAAGAGCGCCACCGGCTGATTTGGCAGGCGTGCGGGCATATCGTCGAACACGGCAGCGAGCCGGACCTGATCACGATCACCGAGGCGTTGCGCCGGTCCGGTGGATTGGCGGACGCGGGCGGGGTGGCCTACGTCGCGGAACTCACCGAGGGTCTCCCGGACCCGGGAAACGTCTCGCAGTACGCCGAGCTGGTACACGACGCCGCCATCCGGCGCGGGCTGCGGTCGCTCGCGGTCGAGGTGCAGGGGCAGGTGGCGAACGACTGCGACGATACCCGCGACATCGCGGAGTCCGCCTCGGCGCGTTTGGCGGATATGCTGGTCAGGTCGGACGCTGCGGCCGAGGTATTCGCGCATGACGTGGCGCGGTCTGAGCTGGACCGGGCGAAGCGCGAGCGGGCGGGCGGGGCGCAGGGCGTGCGGATCGACACCGGGATACTCGGGCTGGATCGGGTGCTCGACGGCATGCGCGGCGGTCAACTCATCATCCTGGCGGCCCGTACTTCGGTCGGCAAGACGGCGCTCGGGCTGCAAATCGCGGCCAATGCTGCCCGGCATGGGGCTGGTGTGCTGGTCGCCTCGATCGAGATGGCACGGGAGGAACTGGTCCACCGGCTGCTGTCGCAGATGACCGGGGTAGAAAGCTGGCGCATCCGTGACGGCCGGCTGATGTTCAACGGTCAGGACTGGGGCGATGCCGTCGAAGGCGCCGCGGCGGAACTCCGTTCGTGGCGCCTGACGATCGCCGACCGAGGCTGCGGGACGCTGCCATTGCTGCGATCAAGGTGCCGGGCGCGTCAACTGCGGTCAGGGCTGGCGCTGGTGGTGGTCGATTACCTGCAGCTCATGCGGTCTGGCGAGCGGCACGGTGGCCGGGTGGAGGAGGTCTCGGCGATCAGCCGGGGGCTCAAGTTGCTGGCGATGGGACTCGGCGTCCCGGTGCTGGCGTTATCGCAGCTCAACCGGGAGTCCGAGAAGCGCAACGACGGCCAGGTGCCATCGGCCGCGGTCCGCTCCAGCGCCGAACCGAGGCTTTCGGACCTGCGGGAATCCGGTTCGATCGAAAACGATGCCGACAAAGTGATCCTCCTCCACCGACGTGTCGAGGGAGATCTCGCAGCGATCATGCCGACTGTGGCAATCCTGGCCAAGCATCGGCAGGGACCGACCGGCCGCATAGCGCTGCGCTACGTGGCGCACGCGACCAGATTCGAGGAGGGGATATGAGCGAATTCGACTTCCACCCGTGCCCGGCGTGCGCTGATGCGTTCGCCAGGCTCCAGAAAATCAACAAGGACCTGGCGCGGACCGCGGACACCTACCGCGGGCGAATTGAGGCGCTGGCCAAGGAGCGTGACGAGTTGGAGGACGCGCTCCTGCGCGAGGATTCGATGATCCCGGAAGGGGGTCGGCAATGAGCCCCCGCGGCAACCCTTCCGCTGTGTTCTCCGCCGACCTCGCGGTCGAGTGGGACAATGACTCCAGCGTACAGGACCGCACGGCGCAGCGCCTCGCGGCGGCGATGATGGAGCCGCAGTTCGATGTTGAGGCACACCAGCGGCGCCACGCGCGGACCGCCGATCACACCTACGGCCGGCGGTTTCTCGGGCGCGAGAGCAAGCCCACGCCGATGATCCCCTGGCAGGCGGGCTGGAAGTGCCAGGTGTGCGGGGCGCACGTCGTCACGACCGGGCTCCAGAACCGCTGCACGGCGCACGCCTCGCACAAGATCGTGCCGCCGAGCCAGCGCGGGCAGAACTGGCAGCGGTGCGGCCGGTGCGGGCGCTACACCGAGGACACCATCCGCTGTTGCCCGCCGCTGCGCCACTACTGCCAGGCGTGCGGGGGGCGCGTCGTCGGCCGGCAACTCCTGTGCAACGCGTGCGGGGGCGACTGGCCGGTGGAGGCGGACGAATGAGCGACGCGCTGTGGGTGGCTCGGAAGCTCGCCGAATACAATCTGGTCGCGCACGAGATTTGGGGCGACCGATACGAGGTTGAGATCGTCCCATGGCGTGAAGCAGTCCGGGAAGTAGCGGCCAAGGCCGGATGTTGCATCGCTGACGCTGCGTTGCGAACGATGAAGGCGGCGCGAAACGAAGCGCAATTCGTAATGCTCGGCGCGGCGGCGGTGGACCTCATGCGGGAGGCTGACGAATGAGCGCGTTATTCACGACGTTTGCGATGCTGAAAACTGCTGGCGCGTGCGTCCCGCGCTACCGGCACCTCGCGAGGGCGCTCGGTGGAGTCAGGGCATACGGCGAAAACACGCCGATAACGATCTCCACGATTCTCGATGTGAACGGGTTTGAGGATGCGCTCTGGGCGTTGCGTGCAACACCGGCGGCGCAGGCCGCGCAGCGTGATCGGATGGCACGCCTGTTCGCGTGCTGGTGTGTCCGGCGCACGCCCTTGGCTGACGGGCGCGTAACGTGGGATCTGCTGACTGACCCGCGGTCGCGTGATGCGGTGGAAGTGGCGGAGAAGTTCGCGGGTGGGCTGGCGACAGAGTCCCAATTGGCCGCCGCCTGGGACGCCGCCGACGCCGCGTGGGTCGCCGCAAGGGCCGCCGCCTGGGCCGCCACAGGGGCCGCCGCCGGGGCCGCCGCCGGGGCCGCCGCCAGGGCCGCCGCCGGGGCCGCCGCCTGGGACGTCGCCAGGGCCGTGCAAACCGCAGAGTTCGCGAGTATGCTCGCAGAGGCGGACGAATGATCCCCGCGTGCATGTGCCCGCCGGATGACCTCAGGACGCTCGCCCGACGTGCCTGCGCGCCACGGAGCGGGGCGAAAGCGCGTGGGGCGGGTACGGGGAAGGGTCCGACCGTTTGCGAGGCTCCTGGGCCAAAATCGGAGCGGTTGGCGACGTGCCCACGGTGCGGGCGCATCCCGCACAGGTGGGGTGACGTGCTGTGCCGAAACTGCCGGGCCGAAGTCGGGGCCGGGAAGGAGTGGAGGGAATGAGCGACGGAGTGTGGTGGACGAAGACATGGAACCCGGTGACTGGCTGCTCGCCGGTCTCCGAGGGATGCCGCAACTGCTGGGCGCGGCGGATGGCAAAGCGGCTGCACGGGAGGTGCGGGTATCCGAGCTTCGACTCGCAAAAGGACGGGCCGGTCGGAGACCCATTTACGCCGACGTTCCACGCCGACAGGCTGCGTGACCCGTTCAGGTGGCGGAAGCCGGAGGTTGTGTTCACCTGCGGGATGGGTGACCTGTTTCATACTGATGTCCCGCTGCACGTCATCGCGCGCGTGTGGCAAGTGATGCGGGAGCCGGAGCGCCACCAGTTCATGATTCTGACCAAGCGCCCGCAGCGCATGGCTGAGATGCTCAGCGACGACGGATTCTGGGGCTGGCTCGGGTGCTCTGGCGGTGCGTCGCTCCCGGGCGTGTGGCTTGGCGTCTCGGTCGAGGATCAGGCGACGGCTAACGAGCGCATCCCGTGGCTGCTTCGCACACCTGCCGCGCATCGGTTCGTGAGCTACGAGCCGGTACTGGGGCCGGTGGACCTCAACCGTGCGTGCTGGGGAGAGGGACATGTGCGCCCTCGATTAGAGGTGCAGGCCAGGATGGTAACTCCAGTCGGCATCCCGGGGTGGAGTGATGTCCACACACCGATTCGCGCCATCGACCTCGTCATCGCCGGCGGTGAATCCGGTCCCGGCGCTCGCCCGTCTCATCCCGACTGGTTCCGCTCGGTGCGGGATCAGTGCGCTGCGGCGGGGGTCGGGTTCCACTTCAAGCAGTGGGGGGAGTGGGCGCCGCTCAAGGGGTCGGGAGCGAAGCCGCCGACAGCAATAGGGCACTGGTCTAGTGATGTGGGCCTTCGATGCGACCGTGAACCCCTCTTTTCCGCTGGGCGGCAGTGGTTCTTTCAGGGCATCACATCGGCTCAGGACGACCACATGGTACGCATCGGCCACAGGGACGCGGGCCGCCTGCTCGACGGGATGGAGCACAACGCCGGGCCGAGAACCGGGGACGGGGGTGGGGTATGAGAAGAGGCCTAGTGTGGAAGCTTGATGGAGCCAGTGTGTCGCCAGAGGAGTGGGTGAGGGAGCATATCAGCCGGTCTAAGGGTGGACTCCGGCTGATCTGGACGGACACGGTCGCGATACGTACTGTATGCGCCGCCCTCACTAGTCTCGGCGTCAGGTACGTCGTTCAGAAGCGCCCCGGCGGCGTGTCGATCATCAGCACGCGCGATGCTGACATGTGCGCGTGCCCAAAGTGCGGCGGAGCCGGATTTATCGCCACTGCGGAGGAGAAATGAGCGCAGGAGACTACGCATTTTTCGTCATGTGCGCTGTGTTTGTCATCGCGTGGATTGTCGCACTTGACCCGCGCCGAGTCAGGACCAAGACGACGACTCATGATGAAAGTCTCAAGGTCGAGTTTCGCGGTGACAAGACCGAGGTCATCGCCGCCGCGCTGTGGAAGCTGCAACAAGAGAACGCAGAACTTCTCGAGTTACTGTGCGGCTGCGTTGCGCAGGGGTGCACCACCGACCAGGGCGGGAGCGGGCACGTGGTCCTCGACGACGGCTGCATCAGCGCGTACGAGGATGCGCTCGCGTATCTGGCAGAGCGAGGCATTGTGGAGGAAATCCCGGGGACATGTGCACCTGGCAGGAGAGGGGTGTACCGGTGGCCGGACCGGGTGTTCGATCCGCATATTGCCACCGAGCCGCTGCCGCCTGTGAGAGGGGAGGAAGAATGACCGCCGACCGACTCGACAACGCAGGCAACCCGGACCGCCAACACTCGGAATTCCTACCCGGCAGTCGCCTAGCAATCGCGCACGGCTGCACGTGCGTCGAGGTCGAGGGCCTGTTCAGGCCGGAGTGGGACAAGGCCGGATGCCCGCTCCACGACCCGCGCCGGCAGCAGGCTGACGAGCGTGTGCCGTGGTAACGATCCGCGTGTATGGCGAGCCGAAGGGCCAGCCGCGGCCAAGGGCGTGCGTGCGGGGCAAACACGCCGGCGTGTACGATCCGGGGACAGCCAACACATGGAAGGGGCTCGTCGCAGAGGCGCTCATGCGATCCGAGCCAAGGATCAGGCGCGACGATGGGCCGATCAAGCTGGACCTGCTGTTCCTGATGCCGCGCCCGCAGCGCCTGTTGCGGAAGTCGTCGCCGCCCTACCGCGTCCCGTACGTCGGGAAACCTGACCTCGACAACCTCGCGAAAGCGGTGCTCGACGTGATGACGAGCATGGGCGTGTGGTCGGATGACGCGCAGGTGGTCGAGGGGTATTGGAGCAAGTACTACACGACCGCGACCGAGCAGCCCGGATGCGTGATCCAGTGGCGAGCCGCCGCATACGACGAGGCAGGGGAGGACAAATGACCAACATCCACGCGATTGTCGAAATCTACGGTCCGCCCGTGGCGGTCTACTCGATGGCCACCAGGCGGACGCTGTGGGACTGGCTCTGTGGCCGGCGTGGCAAGCGCACGCTCGCGCTGATCGCCGGTGCTGAGTGGCCGGGAGCGGCCGAAAAGATCGGGGCTGTCCTCGATGCCCGCGCCACGGCCGACGTGTTATCCGGCAGGGTGAATGGACATACGATGGTGGTCAGATGACCATCTTCGCGGCAGTCGGGCTCGGGATCGCGGTGTCCGTTACCGTCGTCCTCGTGATCGGCGGGGCGCTGTGCCTGTGGGCAATGTGGAGGGCGTCACGATGAAAGCGCGAGACAGGGAAGTCGGGCGCGATGTGGAAGTCCGGGCTAAGGAGTGCCTGAAGTGCTCGTGCTACTGGCCACGGCCAGACCCTGGGACGTTCGTACAGGGGCGTGGGTATTCGTCTCGTCCCGGCGCGGGGTGGATCTGTGGCACTAGGGAGATCCACGGGTGCCCGCCGGAAGGCCAGAGGGGGCTGAAGCGATGATCCCGCTCCTCCGCGTCCTCGACGAACACCAGGTCCACGACGTGCTGCGGTGGTACCTCGCGCGGGTGGAGTACGGCGTCGGGCGCAGTGGCGTGATTCAAGATGCCGTCTGGGGCGGGAGTCACTGTGAGTCGGCCGAGTTGTGCCGGTTCGGGGCGATCGGGCAGGCGCTGGAGGCATGTCCGCACAAGATCCCGATCGGGTACACCGGCACGACCGAGCGGCTCTGCCCGACGTACCAGCTCGTTGTTGTGCGGTGGCACGCGGACGACCTCTCGCGGCGCGTGGGGGTGGAGGATACCGAGCAGGTCAAGCGGCTAGAGTCACTCGCCCGTCGGCTGGCGGACGATCCCCGCACGGCGCTGTGCTGCGGGTGGCTGGGTCTGCGGTTTGGCAGGTGCGCGAGTGAAGACGCGGAGTTCGTGAGGGGGGAGTGAGGGGCATGAAAGGGAGGAACGCATGAGAGGACACGCATCATTCGAGGACGAGCACTGCGGGGCCACCGCTGACGAGGTGGTGGACTCGCTCAACGAGAGAATCCAGGAGTATGAGGACCTATTCAAGCTCCAGAAGAAGCGGATGAGAGTAGCGACTCACCGCTGGCAGAAAGCCAACATGAAGACGACCGTCTTTCCTGATCTCGGGGAACTGCTCCAGTGGCTCATGGATCAGGCCGACTCGGAAACGCGACGCTGCAAAGCCCTCATGCTCCACTGGGACGAGGGCGACATGATCCTCACCCAGGGAGCCATCAATGCTATCCACGACGGCTACAACCAACTCGAAGCACGTTGCAAGGCGCTCCGGGAGCGAGAAGGCGAACTAACCCTCCTTCTCGACGAGGAGCGCACCAAGCACGCGGAGACGTTCAACCGCTCTGGGGTGCTGCTCGGGCAGTTGGAGGCCCTGTACAACGACGTGCTGAAGAACGGCGTCGGGATGATGCGCGAGATGGACAATGCAGAGCGAGTCATCGCCTGGGCCAAGGGCGAGCACCTGTCTGAGTCTTGACATCCGCGCGCACGTGATTTAGATTCGGACCGGAAGCGAAGCCGTCGAAAGCCCCGAACACTCGGGGCTTTTGATTTGGGGGACGGATGCCGGCGAAGCCACTGAATGCGGACGAGCGAGCCCAGCTAGAGGGCCAGTTCGACCGCATCCGAGTCATGCTCGCCGATCTCGACTGCGACCTCGTGGATATTCAGGTCGCAATGGCCGCGGCAAACGCGGAGTTCGGGCGGGCGAGGATGGCTCTTGACCAACTCAAGGCGGATAAGGAAATCACAGTCGAACGCGCCCGCAATCTCAAGGCGCTGTTGGCGGGGTTCTGATGGGTGCGAAGCTCACCCCGCGTCAAGAGCTATTCTGTCGAGAATACCTCGTTGACCTCAACGCAACACAAGCGGCGACGCGGGCCGGATATAGCGCAAAGACCGCTTTGCAGCAGGGTCCTAGGCTGTTGGGTAATGTTGGAGTGTCTGCCCGCATTGAGCAATTGAAGGCGAAGCGGGCGACCAAACTCGAAATCACGGCTGACCGGGTGCTGCTCGAAATGTCGCGAATCGCGCTATCTGACACGCGCAAGCTGTTCGATGATGCGGGGCGACTCCGCCCGGTGTCCGAGTGGGATGACGACATGGCGGCAGCGGTCGCAGGCGTGGACGTTGCCGAGGAGACTGAGAAGCGCAGCGGTAGGCATATCACGACCTACACGAAAAAGGTCAAACTCTGGGACAAAATCAATGCGCTGGTCAAACTCGGGCAACACCTCGGCATGTTCCGTGAGCAGGTGACCAACCTCAATGTAACTCCGGCTGACCTTGAAGGGATGAGTGATGCAGACCTCGACAGGTTGCGCGCCAAGCTCACCGGCCGCTAGCGTCGTCGCGCTCATCGACATTGAGAAAGAGCAGCGGCGGCGCGCCAGGAGTGCGCGTGTCGTCGAGTTCCGCGGCGCAGCGCTCCGGGCTCAGGAGATCACCGACCACGAGTGGATGCTTGCCGGGCCTGCCGAGACCGGGAAGACGTTCGCCGCGCTGTGGCGCCTCGCCAGGCTCTGCGCTGAGACGCCACGGGCAAAGGCGGCGATCATCCGCAAGGTCCGCGCCGACATGGGCGGGACCGTGCTGGAGACATGGGAGCGCGTCATCGGCATGCACGGTGGGTGGTCCTCGGTCGGGGGCGCTCACCCGGAGTGGTACGAGCACAGCAACGGCGCGCGGGTCTACGTCGGTGGCATGGACAGACCCGGCAAGGTGTTGTCCGGCGAGCGTGACTGGCTGTTCGTCAACCAGGCCGAGGAACTCGACCTGGAGGATTGGGAGACCCTTTCCACGCGGTGCACGGGTCGTGGCGCCGTGACAACGATGCCGATGCTCTTTGGCGACTGCAACCCCGGCCCGCCATCGCACTGGATACTCAAGCGGGCAGCGCTGAACGTGCTGCACAGTCGGCACGAGGACAACCCGACGCTTTACACCGACGCCGGGGAACTGACGCCGCAGGGCACCAGGTCGATGGCTGTGCTTGACTCGCTGTCGGGTGTGCGCCGCGAGCGGCTGCGCTTCGGGCGCTGGGTCGCGGCTGAGGGCGTCGTGTACGAGGCATGGGACCGTGGGACGCACTACGTTGAGCCATTCGAGATACCGTCCGAATGGCGGCGCATCCGCGTCGTGGACTTCGGCTACACGAACCCATTCACGTGTCAGTGGTGGGCGATAGACCCGGATGGCCGGCTGATCCTGTACCGGCAGACCTACCGCACGCGCACCATCGTCGAGGACCACGCCGCCGAGATCACGGCGCTATCCGCTGGTGAGCGCATCGAGGCGACCATCGCGGACCATGACGCCGAGGACCGGGCGACGCTGGAGAGGCACGGGGTATCCACCGTAGGCGCGCACAAGGCGATTACCCCGGGGATCGAGGCCGTGCAGGCGCGACTGCGGCGGGCTGGTGACGGTCGCCCGCGGCTGCTGGTATTCCGTGGGTCGCTGGTCGCGCGTGATGAGGCACTGGCCGCAGTCCACCGCCCGACGTGCCTCGAAGAAGAAATCGAGTGCTACGCCTACCCGAAGGGCGCGGATGGAAAGCCGGTCAAAGAAGACCCGATCAAGCTCGATGACCACGGGTGCGACGCAGCGCGGTACGCAGTGGCCTACGTGGATGGGCTCGGGCCGAACCCTGCTGGAGCATTTCTCGAATTCCTGCGCGGGCAGACGGGGGCCGCATGAAAATTATGGACATGTTCGCGCGTTCCATCGGGGCGCGCAGGGCTGCGGCCGGGGCACCTCCCGGGACTGCGGCTGTCCGAGTGTTGGACTTGGCCGAATCGGAGCGCGCAGTCAACCTAGATGCCGCTCCATTCACTCCCTCGGCCCCGCTCGCGCCGACCACGACCGGGGTAGACCCGATCGTGTGGGCTCCGGGCCCGGGGTACAACCTCACTTACACGGCGGACAAGAAGGACGGCACCCGCAATGATGTCCTCCGCAGCTTCGCGGAGAACTGCCCGCCGATCCGCGTGGTCATCGAGCAGCTCAAGCGCGAGATGCGGGGGATGGCCGTGGACATCGTCCCGCTGGACGCCAAGGCGCAGGACGCAGACACGCCCGAGCAGCGCGAGCTGCGGCAGTGGCTGCGGCGACCCGACGGGCGGCTGTCGTGGGGTGCGTGGGTCAACGCGCTGATCGAAGACCTCGTGGTCATTGGCGCGCCCGCTGTAGCGCGCCTGCGCGACGTTGGGGGGCGCCCGCGTGGGCTGCGGCTGATCGACTCTGCGAATATCGTGCCGATCGTCATGGCGGACGGCTGCGAGCCAGCACCGCCGGCGGCGGCCTATTACCA
Organism: Candidatus Nanopelagicales bacterium; assembly: GCA_028688835.1. Classification (GTDB taxonomy): domain Bacteria; phylum Actinomycetota; class Actinomycetes; order S36-B12; family S36-B12; genus UBA11398. Next base: position 10,117 of record JAQTXL010000020.1, read on the forward strand.
GGTACTCCATGGCCAGCCCTACCGCGAGTACACCACTGACGAGCTAATCTATCGCCCCTTCAACGCTCGCACGTGGACGCCGTACGGGTACGGCCCGGTCGAGCAGACCCTGCTCTACTGTGCGCTCGCCCTGAATCGCACCCTCTGGTACACGCAGTCCTACACCGAGGGCACCACGCCGCCGGGGTGGGGCACGCTGCCGAAGGAGTGGACCGCGGCGCAGATCGCCGAGTTCCAGAAGCTCATGGATGCCATGATGGCCGGCAACGGGCCGAACCGGCAGCATATCCAGTACGTGCCCGAGGGCTTCACGTTCATCCGTGGGGCCGAGGGCTCGCCGTGGACCTACGAATTCGATGAGTTCCTGATGCGCGTCTTCTCCTGGGCGATCGGTGTCGCGCCGACGCCCGTGGTGAAGAACTCCACGCTCGGGCAGGGTACCGAGGGGCTCTCGCAGGAGGCGCTTGCGGCTGGAGTCATGCCGCTACAATACTACCTCGAAGAGATCCTTGACGACTACGTGCAGAACGCTGACTCCGGGCTGACGGTCGCGGGCGAGTCTATTCCGATGGGGCTCGGCGCGTCCGGGTACGAGTTCTGCTTCGTCGATCAGCGCGAGGAGAACAAGGCGCAACGGCTGACCGAAGATGACCTGCTCGTGAAGCTCGGTGCGCGGACAATTAATGAGGTCCGCGTCAGCAGGGGCGAGGATAAGCTTGACGAGCCGGCCGCTGACCTCCCGCTCGTCATGACCGGAACAGGGTACGTGCTCCTCTCGGACGTCCTAAAGGAACCTGCTCCGACTCCGCCAGCGCTGCTCCCATTCACGGGGCAGGTAAACAACTCGGCCGAGGAGCCAGCAGAAGAGCCAACAGAAGAGCCAGTCGGGGAGCCGTCAGAACCTAGCGCGAAAAGTGATCTCGCAAAGTGGCAACGCAAAGTTGCGAAGGCCGGAGGGAAGGCGCGCCCTTTCGTATCGGCCGCCATCCCGGAATGGCGGCGCTACCAGGTCGAGACGGCGCTGAAAGCGGGTGCTGGTACGCGGGCGTTTGGGAAGCCTGCGAGTGTCCCGGGTGTGACTGCAAGCCCGCGGGCGGCAGCGGTGGCGGCTGAGGGGGCGCACCTCTGGGAAGGACTCATGAAGAGCTGGATTGCACACTACGCCGCCGAGGCGGTGGCAGCGGTGGCGGAAGGGGGTGAGAATGGGGCCGGCTGAGTTCTCCCGCCCGAACCTCACCGGCGACACGTGGGAAGCGCTGGTGACGTGGCTGCGATCCGCGTACCAGGCCGGCGACTCCGACGCGATTGACGCTGTCGGTGGGGAAGGCGCGGCCGGGGCGCTGAAATTCGCGCAGGAGCGCGCCGCGGCGCTGCTGGGCCGGTCGTGGGATGGGTCGGCGTGGGTTGAGGTACCGGGGTCAAAATACGTGGTCTCGGACACTATCCGAGATCAGGTCAAGGGGCTGGTTGAGGATGCCATCGCCAACGGGCGTACGGTCGGCGAGCTGAATGAGGCGATTGCCGACACGTTCGCCGATATCAAGGGGCGCTCGCTGATGATCGCCAACACGGAGACGACCATTGCCTACAACGCCGGGTCAGTCGCCGGGTACAAGGTGCAGGGGGTGACCCACGTAGAGGTAATGGACGGCGGCACGCCGGGGAGCTGCGCGGAGTGTGACGAGGCAAACGGGCAGATATGGACCATCGCAGAGGCTGCTGCGAACCCGAGCGCGCACCCCAACTGCACCCGGTCATTCCTGCCGATCATCCCAGACGAGGAGGACCAGTGACGCTCGCAATCGCGGCCCTGGTCGCCTCGCTGGCGGCGAACTGCACCCTCGTCGCGCTGCTCTACCAGCGCGACGTGGCAAACAAGCGGCTCCAGGCGTCCGGCATTGTCACGCGCCAGCTCGCCGCTGAACTCGAACGCAAGCTCGGCCCTCGGAAGGCCGCGCGATTGATCCGGGCGGCGACCGTGCAAATCACGCAGCGCGCCGCCCTAGGGGGCTGATATGGTCATGAAGAAGTTCACCGAGCCGGCAAAGAAGCCGGTCCAATTTCTCGGCCCGCCCGAGAAGCAACCTCCCATCATGCCGCCGGTGCCGATGCCGAAGGCGACCACGCTGATCCTGCCGCAGCGGGGGACGCAGGAGCATTGGGACTTCGACAACGCGCTCGGCGAGTTCTTCCGCCAGGCGTGGCTTGGCGCGATCCCAGGCGAGACCCTGACCATCGTGGTCCCGAAGGAGGTGTGACGTGCGCTTCACGATTCCGATCAGCAAGGCGGAAGAGCAGGCCGACGGCTCAGTCATCGTCGAGGGTATCGCCACGTCAGAGGCCGTTGACTCGCAGGGCGAGATCGTGGACTACGACGCCGCCAAGACGTCATTCGGTCTCTGGCCAGGCAACATTCGCGAAATGCACCAGCCGATCGCCGCGGGGCGGTCTCTGGGGGTGACTGCGGATGATGAGACCAGGTCGATTCACCTCCGGGCGTTCGTGTCCGCGGGCGCGACAGAAACGAAGGCGAAGGTGCTTGATGGAACCCTGAAGAGCTTTTCGATCGGCGGGCGGGCCGCGCGACGCGTAAAGGAAGGCGACAACACCAGGCTATTCCTGTCGCGCGTCACCGAAGTATCCCTCGTCGATGTTGGATCAAACCCGGAATGCTCGGTGAGCATCGCGAAGATGGACGGCACACCGGACGTTAACCAGCGCTTCGCGGAGTGGGCGTCAGAGTCTGGGATCACGGTTCCGGCGCCGGATGTCGCGAAGGTCGGATTCCAGGCCTACGCCGACATGGACACGTGGGGAGCGCCGCAATCCACATTCGACGCCCTGCGGGCGCTGTACGCGTTGGCAGTAGTCGAGACGCTGGCCGCGGCCGAGGCAAAAGAGGAGCAGGTGCCGGAAGAGACCGGGCAGGCGGCGCAGTTGGCCGCTGCTGTGGCCAACCTGAAGGCGTTCATCGCTGCGGAGATCACCGAGACCCACGGCGCGCCCGCTCCGGTCCTGATGGCGGAACCTGCTGGCGACGTCGTGAAGGCGGAGGATCCTGCGCCGGCCGACGAGGACCCGCCGCCAGACCCGCCGGCCGAGAAGGCCGAAACTCTCAACCCCGCGCCCGCTGCCGAAGCGGGCGTTTCTGTCTCCGGTAGTGACGTCGAGAAGGCGGACACAACTGGGGCTGATGTCGCCAAGGCGCTGTTGGACCTGGCGGCCAAGGTGGACACGCTCAAGGCTGATCTTGACGCATCGCGCGAAGAGGGCGTCGCCCTACAGGCGCGGATCGAGAAGATGAGCACGCGCGTCGTTGACCCGGGCCGCCCCGTCTACAAGGACGCTAGCGGGCGACTCACTGCAACCAACCCAGACGCAGCAGGGGCATCGAATCACGGGATCTCCGCCGATGACGTGCGGAAACTCTGGTCCGAGTATCCCGACCCTGCGTCATTCCAGCGCGCACTCGCCGGCAAGCTCGCAGAGGCTGAGACGAGGGCCGCACTGTTCGGAGGCTCCCGATGATTGACACCGGCAACATGGAGGCGCTGCTCGACGCCGCGATCTCCCACACCATGAAGGTCATGGGTCCGGGCGCAAGCCCCGACGACGTGGCCAAGGCCACCATTGCCCTGGCGAACGCGCAGTATGGCGTCTCGCTCGAAGCCCCGGCGAAGTCGCTCGTGCCGTTCCTCCCGACGTGGGCGCAGTCGATCCCGCGCGAAGTGATCGGCACCGGCAACAAGCACACCTACAAGCGGATCACGAAGATCTCAGTCACCGGCAAGAGCACGGCGGCTGAGGGCACCCGCGGCAACGCCGCGTCCATCACGGCCGATGAGAAGGACGTCGATTTCGGCATCCTGTCTTCTGGCCTGTTCGATGTGACCTACGAGGCCGAGCGCGCCGCCGGTACATTCGACAACGCGCTGTCCCGTGCGACCACGATGGCGCTGCTCCTGGGCCGTCGCAACGAGGTAGCGCACATTCTCGGCGGGAACACTGCGGCCTTCGCTGCGGTAGACGCCGCCGTTGCTGTCACGGTCGCGGACAACACCAGCGTCACGGGCACGTTGACCAACGTGGCGCACTACGTCTACATCAAGCCCCTGACGGCGATGGCGATGCAGAAAGCCATCCTCGCCGGAGCGTGCGTGCTGCCCGCTGCTGCGACGCACAAGACGTTCGCCGGCATCGCTGCGACTGTTGACCAGACCGACGGGTATGGTGTGGAATCGACCGTCGCCAGCGCTACCCCGACCGCGAACAAGGGCCTGACCATCACGTGGGAGCCGCTCGCCGGTGCAGCCGGGTACGCGGTTTTTGTCGGCACGACCACGGGCATCGCGAACACCAAGTGCCAGGGCGTCACCGGGCAGTGCTCGGTGGTCCTAACCGCTCTCTCGACTGGCGGTTCTGCCGGTGTGAGTGGTGACAACTCCGTGGATGCGAACGACTTCAAGGGGCTGCTCGCCCTGTTGGCTGCGTCGGGCTCCGGGGCCTACCTCAAGAACCTCGGCGCGGGCCTGTCGGCATCCGCGGGGAACGGCATCCCGGAAATCGACACCATGCTGGCGCAGTGCTACGCGCAGGCGCTGGGCGTGGATGACGGTATGCTCGTCATGGGGTCTCAGGACCGGGCGCAAATCACGCGCAAGCTCGCCGCCGGATCATCGACCTCGCTCGCGCGGTACGCCATCCCCGTCGGGCCGGACAACGTGTTCGCCGGCGGAGCCTTTGCGGACAAGTACGTCCACCCGGTCACCTCGCGCATGCTCCCCATCGTGACTGACCCCACGCTCTACAGCGGCCTGATTCTGTGGGTGCCGAAGACCATCCCCTACCCGATGGCCGAGGTCCCCGCCCCGCTGAAAATGTGGCTCAGCTACGATTGGGTCAACTTCGCCTACGCGGTGACCAACCCGAAGCGCGAGTACGAGAACCGGATGCGCGGTGGCCTTGCGTGCTACCTCCCGCCCGCGTTCGGCATGCTTTACAACGTCTGGAACTCCTGACACAGGACAAGGGGGCAGGGGCCGGGAAACCGGCCCCTGAACTTGATGGCACTCACGACCACCGCTCGCATTGAACTCTTCCGGCCGATCGGGTCGGCGACGGCGAAGGCTGCGCAGTGCCAGGCCGCCGCCGAGGCATGGGTCACAGGGCAGCTCGGATTCGACCCGAATGCGCTCTCTCGGACCGAGATCACCACGGGCGACGGGTCGCGGGTACTCCGCGTCACGGCGTGGCCCGTGACGGCTGTCACGGCGCTCACGGTGGACGGCGCTGCGTGGTCGGTGCTGGCACAGTCGGGAACGTACGACGGCAGCCAACAGGCGATCATCGACCGGTCGGGGAAGTGGATCGAGGCGCTCGGGCTGTACGTGTTCCCGGTCGGCACGATCATCTCCAACACCTACACGGCCGGGTATGCCACGATCCCGGATGACCTCCAGCAAGTGGCCGTGATGGCGACCTGGCTGGCGCTGGAGGAATCAAACCGGCTCGGTATGACCGGGAAGAGCATCGGCCCCGAGCAGGTCAACTCGCTCGCCCGCAACTCGAAGGACTACGAGTTCATGCACGACACGATCCAGCGATACCGGCGGCTGTGGTGAGCGAGAAGCTCTCCATACCGCAATTCTCGGCCGTGCTCCAGCGGCTGAGGGCCGAGCAGATGCCGGTGGCCCTGCGTACGCTCGGCCGGGACGTGCTCTTGACGGTCTCGAAAGAAGCCGCCGAGAACATCAACGGCCGCGTGATGAAGCGCACGGCGCCGAATGCAGACCTTGCCAGGTACTCGCTCGCTGCACTCCGGGCGAATATCGAGTACTCGGGGAACACGATCACGGCTGGGCTCCCGGAGGCGGACCTCAACGCCCGCATCCTGGGGCTTCGTGAAACCGGCGGGGACATCAAGTCCAAAGGGAAGATGCTCCGAATCCCGCTCCCGCCAGCACTCACGCCAGCGGGGCGAGATCGGTTCGCCGGGATTGACCTGAAGTCACGCATCGGGACGGTCGGCAACCCGTTCTTCCTGATGCGCTCGGAGGCCGGAAACATGCTGCTCGCCCGGCTGATTGCCAAGGGCGCAAAGGGCGTGCTGCCGGTTATCGAGCCGTGGTACCTGCTCCGCCGGGCGGTGACGATTGGCCCGCACCCGTCATTCGCCAACGCGGTAGCGGCGACACGGGAGCGGCTTGAAGCGCTCGCCACGGCGGCGGTCGCGAGACTGGAGCGCGCCCGATGACCACCTCGAACCGAAACAGGATCATGGACGGCACGGCGGACATCATCACGACCGCGCTCGTCGCCGCGTTCGGGGCGCAGTGCGCGTGCGTGCGCGGGTTCACGGACGAGCAGCCAGAAAACACGCTCCCGGAGAACACGCCGCGGGCGTGGCTGTGGGAGCTTGATGCGACCACGATCGACGACGACTCGCAGCCCTACGGCTGGCCGATTCGGGAACTGCGGTTCCAGCTCATCGGGGTCGTCCGCATGACGAGCGCGACCGCTGGCGACCCGATGGAGACGCAGGCCGGGCCGGTGCAGGCTGTGCTCGATGACATGGAAGCGGTGTTCGACGTGCTACTGACTACCACTGTGGTAGCGGGGCTCGCGCCGAGCTTCATTCCTGATGGCCCGATCGTCGCCAACGCTGGCGACGCCGAGGGCTGGATTGTCTACCCGCTCCGGGTGCGATACCCGAGGGTATAGGAGGTCTGATCATGTACGTCTTCGACGGTCGCCCGAAGATCGGATTCGAACAACGCCCCGGGGGTATAGGAGGTCTGATCATGTACGTCTTCGACGGTCCCAAGATGGGGCCACTCTCCACGTGCTACGCGCCCTGGGAACCCGGGGGCGAGCGCGCCTTGAAATTCCACGATACCGTGTCGGATGCCGACGTCGCGGCGCAGGGGCCAGAGTGCCAGCGCTGGTTTGACTCGGCCATCGTCAACGGTGTGGCGACCCACATGAAAGCCCCAGCCAAGGGCAAGGGGGACTGATGCCCGCAGTGACCATGAACTCGCAGGACTTTCTGAAGGGCGCACTCGCGCAAATCGAGGTCGCCCCGTGGGTGACTGCTGCCGGCGCCAGCGCGTACCTGAACATGGGCGCATGCACCGGAATCCAGATCACCGGCGAGCGCAAGATGAAGGACGTCGAGGCAGACAACTCGACCTGGCCGCTCGATGTCTACAACATCGGGTCGGGGGCGGAGATCCACTTCACGCTGAAAGAAGCGGACCTGCTGAAGTTCGCGCAGGCGTTCGGTGACGTCGATACCGCGGTCGCGGGGCCGACGACTACGACTCGCACCTACCCGATTGATGAGCTTGCGACTGTCGCCAAGTGGGCGATCAAGATCACCGTCGCCGGCCAGTCGATGGTACCGGGCGTCAACGAGGTCGCAGGAGCCAACACCTACATCAAGCGGGTGTACTCCTTCCATCGCTGCGTCATCCAGGGCAAGGTCGCGCACAAGCTGACCAAGTCCGACGAGGTCTCGGTTGACGTGGTCGCCAAGGCGTACCTCGACACCTCCGTGACCGCATCGACCACGCAGGGGCGCATCGGCAAGATCGTGGATACCACGACCTAATGAGCGACGTAGCGCACTTCCTGACGCGTGAGCGCCTTGTGACGTTGGGGGGCCGGAGGCTCGGCCCCTTCACGTTTGGCGCGGGGCGCTACCGCGTCGCGAGCATGACCCTGCTCCGGTGGGATCAGTGGTGGCGTGCGTGCGTGGCGCTGGGGAAGTCGCCGGGCGGGGACATCCTGTCCAGCGCTGCGCCGGTCGAGGCATTGCGGGTACTGCTCCCGCTGCTGGTGTCCGGTCCGGTGGCACAGCGCCACGTCGATCAGGCGACCGTGGAACAGATCGCTACCGCACTCACAGCGGCCGCAGAGGTCACGGACTTTGCCTACCTGATCCAGTGTTGCACCCCGCAGCCCGCGGCTCCTGACGAGGCGCCAGAGGGGCTCGGCGTGGCTGTTGCACTCGTGGCCAAGTCGCAGTCGTGCCGTCCGCGCGATGTCCTGTCCTGGCCGGCTGAGGAATTCTTCGCCTACCTCGAGGCGACTGCGGAACCCGCGCCGACGCCAGAGGGGCGCGAACTGGCCGGCAAGCTGACCGCGATCGGCATAGACACGGAGGCATGATGCCGAAGTACACCATCGAAGTCGTGATCGCCGGCACCTCCGATGACAAGGCCGTGCGCCAGTTCGAGCAGTCGCTCGGGGCGATGCAGGCGAAGCAGGTCAGCGCGGCGCAGGCCGCGACCGAGCACAAGGGCGCGCTCAGCGGGCTGGCGTCCGAGATCCGGGGCAACCTCTCGTCCGCGATGGCCAACCTGTTCGCGCTGGGGTCAATCGCAAAGTTCTTTTGGGACGGGACCAAGGCGGCGATTGAGCAGGAGCGCAACCTCGGGAAGCTCGCCAACACGGCGCGGATATTCGGGCAGGACGGCGCCGCCGCAGCCGCCGCCGCACGTGCGCTCGGTGACGCTCTGCAATCCAAGGGATTCGACGATGATCAGGTTGTACAAGCGGTCGGGAAGCTGCTCCCACTCACGCGGTCCACGGCCGAGGCACTCAACGCCGTGACTTTGGCGGCGGACATTTCGAGCAAGGTTGTCGGTGTGGACTTTGCGCAGGCGCTGGAGTTGGTACAGGGACTCATCACAGGCAAGGACCGCGCCCTGATCCCGGCCATGAAGACGCTAGGCATCGAGGCGACGACGACTCAGGGCGCGCTTGATGAGCTGCGCAAGAAATTCGGCGGCGCGACCAATGCGCTGAATGACAACATGGTGGCGATCCAGTCGGCTAAGCAGGAATTCGCCGATCTTGGGAAAGCGATTGGTGGGCCGATCTCAGACGCCATCGTGTTCGCTATCCGGTGGATCAAGTCGCTTGGCGCCGCGTGGGGCGGGGTCGGCCTGGCTGCGGTGACGGCTGCGCAGACCGTGGCGCTTGCCGCCCGCAACGTCGCGAACGCTGCGCGGCTGGACTTCGACACGATCAGGCAGGACACGGACGCAACACTGGCTCAGATCAAGGCGCAGTGGGTCGCGTGGAAGCAGGACATGGGCGCGATCTGGGGCGACAGTGACGGCGGCGGGATCACTGCTCCGGGGAAGATCACGTCGAGGCCAAAGAAGGGGGACGCGAGCGATGCAGCGAGTGGTGAGTCAGAGGCGAACAAAGCAGCCGCCGCCAGCGTCGCCATCTTCAACGCTGCGCAAAAGACCAAGTTGGACCTACTCCGCGAGGAAGCCGTCCTGCGGGCGAAGCTCGCGGCCGATGCCCGGCGGGGTGCTGCCGAAGACGCCGCCACGTCGGCCAAGCTGACGGAGGACCTCCGGCAAGAGAACATTGAGCGGGGAGCGCACGAGTACCGCGCCCGGCTGGCGACCCGTACCGCGATCTCGCGCATGACGCTGGCTGAATTGCAGGACCACAAGCACGCGCTGATGGTGGAGTTGTCCGATTTCCGCAACGCCGCCGAGCAGAAGGCAGAGATTGCGCGAGCGTTGGGGCGCGTACAGGCGATGATCGACAAATCCGCGCGCATGAGTACGGAAGAGGCTGTCGCGGCTGGTGTGGGGGCACTTGCTGGCGCGTGGCCTGAGAACAAAGGGTTTGCCATCGCGCAGGCGATTATCAATACCGCGCAGGCTGCGACGCGTGCGCTCGCCGAGGGTGGCCCCTACGCCGGGCCATTCCTGGCTGCTGCGATGGTCGCGGCCGGGGTCGCGCAGATCCAGAAGATCCAATCGACCGAGCCGGGCACCGGTGGGATGTCGGGCGGTGGCGCGTCCGGGCCATCGGTCTACACGCTGCCGCAGAGCAGCTACCAGGGTGCGTACCAGACAGCGCCGACGACGAGCAACACGACGCAAACCTACCAGAACGCTCCCGCGTCGGTGGTCAACATCTCGGCGCTGTCCGGCGCCAGCGCGGCGGCTGCGCTCGCCGAGTTCGAGCGAGCGCGACGCCCCGCGGCACGGGCCTATGACCGGCAGCTTGCCCACGGCGGGGTTACGCGGATGGGCAGCACGCGGAGGACTGACTAATGGTTGCTCCCGCGACGATCGTGTACAACCCAGAGGCCGTGTTCGGCCTGCGCATGGTCACAAGCGCCGGGGCTGTCCTTGCTGCGTTCAGCCCGGGGAAGGCCACGAACGGGCCTGACGCGTGCGTGTCGGTGAAGGAGCTGACGCCGGAGATTGTGCGGATCGAACGCCAGACGGTATCGTGGGAGAATAGCCCGCTGGTAATTGGTTTCCGGCAGGGGTGGGAAGTCACGTTCGAGGGCCGGTGGGGAGAGGTGCCCTACAACACCACGCTAGTCCTCGCAACGTGGGGCACGACTACGGGGATCAGCCTATCTTCGCTGCTCTCGTACCTGACTTCTGACGCGACCTTTGTGCTCCAGGCGAAGGGGATGGCGGGGCTCAGTTGGACGCCTGTCACGCTGGAGTCGATCAGCGGGTACCAGAAGCCGGCGGGACGCAACACGGCGTCGCGGGTGGTCATCCAGATCCTGCGCCGTGCGCTCACAACAAACATGAACGTGCCTGCGTCGGGGTCGTGGTAATGGCTGCGTTCGCCTTCTACCTCGCGTACCCGACCTCGGCAACGACCGTGAGCGGTGAGTACCTGACGAGTGAGTACAACTTCGTGCTGCGCGACTCGCTGCCCACGCTGTCGATGACGTTGGAGCAGGACGCGGGGCAGTTCGCCAGTGGCGACGTGACGCTGAAATGCTCGAACTCACTCGACTGGTGGCAAGACACGGCCCTGGCTTACTGGACGCGCGCGAGCAAGTACCCCGTTACTGTGTTCCTGCGGATTTACCGCGCTGGGACGCTGGTATGGGAGGGTGACCTTTCTCCGGATGGGTTCACGATCGACGCGAAAGAGCGCACCGTGTCGGTGACGTTCGTCTCGATGGTCCACCGGCTGGCCGCGTACAGCGCAGAGGCAGTGCGCCGTCCCATCCCGCGATTCAGCGACCAGGGGACGGCTGATTGGGCCGCGACCGGGTACATGCAGGACAGCACCAAGTCATGGCTGGTTGACCGGTTCAAGTATCACTGCCTCATCGACTCCACGGGCGCATGCTTCACCATCACAGCGAACGTCGCAACGATGCTCCAGGTCAGCGCGGGCGCGCCGGCGACGGGCGCCTACCAGATCGTGCCGATGAGCTGGCGCAACGACGGGACCGACGCCAACGCAGACATCACGCTGGGCACAACGGCGTGGCAAACGCAGGTGCTGCACTCCCGGGCGCAGACCATCGCGCAGCTCGGGCTTGAGATAGGCGACCGATTGAGAATCGTGAACTTCGTGCCGAAACAGCAATGGGACAGCGTGGCCTACTCCCACGGCGTCGGACAGGTATGGTGGCGCCCGTGGGCGCTGCCGAAGGAAACCGAGGTCGAGATCATCGCCATCGGGCCGCTGTCGTCCGGTGCCGTGACGCTGACATCCGGGGAGATCCTGTGCAACGTCCTTCCGGGTGCCCCTGTGAGCGGCGGCGGGTACCACACATTCGAGCTGACGGACTGGTGTGAGTGCCTGACCCCGTACCACCGATGGCAGCCGCCGGTGGGGGCGAACGGCCCCTGCGTGCGCGTGGCTGAGGTCGGGACGGTCAACGACCTGACGATTGGTGGGGTGCTGAGCAGGAAATCAACGGGGACCATCCCCGCGTTTGTCGATTTCCGCTTCGAGATCACGACGGCAGGCACGCCCGACATTGTGGACCTGACCTACCGTGTGCCGGGGTCGGCGTCATGGTTCACGATCGGGCCGCAGCCGCTGATCACCGGGTACGTGTTCACAATCTCAACCTCCGTGCCGGTGTGGGCCACCGGGATCACGTTCTCTTTCGCCGCGTCCACCGGGCACGCGGTCGGCGACGTGTGGATTGTGCGCTGCTACGCGGGGCTGGTGAAGCTGATCTGCTCCGAGGTGCGCAAGGCTGACTCGACATTCGCGATCACCGAGACATTCGCAGGGTTCAGCGGCACCGCGCCGGAGCGGAACCTGATCCCGTATGCTGATTTTGAGGGGAAGAACTGCCTTGACGTGATGACGGAGCTGGCGAACGTCTGCGGCTGCACGCTGATCGCGGATGCCAGCGGCTGGGCGCTCCAGCCAATCGACACGGTGCGGGCTGGCGAGTACCCCGCAATCTTCACGCCGAGCATGCTGCTCTCGGCGGAAATCGCGCCAGTGTGGGAGCACTGCGTGGACTCCGTGCGGGTCGTCGGAGCCGACCAGTCGGCAATCACGAAGGGGAACGCCGCCGCTGCGGCACGGTCGATCGAGCTGCAGTCTGACTTCCTGGTTGGTCGCGCGTGGCAGCAGCGGGTGGCGGACCGGCTGTTCTCGATCTACGGGGGGTCGCGCAAGGCCGTCAAAATCCGAATCAAGGGCGAGGTCCTCTCCACGCTGCCCCGCTTGTGGTGGCGGATGACGATCTCCACGCCAACATCCCTCGGCGAGTTCTACATCACCGGGTACTCTTTCCCGCTGACCAATGACCCGCCGCCCTACTTCGATATTACCGGCATCTCGACGGTGGTAACGCCGCCGGCGGCGGCTACGGTCGGGTCGGTGGACCTGCTGACGATCCCGGAACCGCCCGTGCTAGTCCGGGCGAATCGGACCGTGGCGATGGGCTCCTACCACAACTACCTGATCCGCCTGCGGTGGGATGGCGACCTCGGGCAGCTCTGGGGGTTTGCTGTCACGGTCTGGCCGACCGACGTGGTGCGCCCGACCGAGGCCGACAACGGCGGGCTGAGTGCGTCCGGGGCGCTGCATCGCTCGCTGATGACCTACGACTCGGCGGACAACACGTTCCGATTCAGGACGGCCAACTACCTGACGTCGGCCGAGCCGACGCACTTCTGCGATGTCCAGGTTGTGACCCTTGACGGCCGGTCGTCGAGGGTTGGTGACGTGTACCTGCTGCCCTAAGGAGGAGCGAGATGCCGATACCCGAATACTACGGCCCGCCGCTGTCCTACCCCGCGAGCATCACGGCAACCAAGCTCGCTCACGCGTCCGAGGTGCGAGTCCTGGCCGTCACGGTGCTTGAGCTGCGCCGGCGGATTGCTGCGCTGGTCGCGGACACGACCACGCTGGGCTTCTACACCGGCTCGGCAACGTTTGAGCTGCTCGATGGCGACCTGACCGCGAGCACTGAGCTTGTGGGCTACACGGCCGCGGGCATCGAGGCCATCGAGACAGCGCTCGCAGCGATCAATACCTACCTCGACACTGGATCTCCGGCCCCGGTCGAGTCGTTCGTGACGGTGGCGTGATGATCGCCGTCATCCTCGCCGCGTGGCTTGAGATCGTGGTGCATGGATGGCCGCCCGCGCAGGTCCACTACCACCCGACGGCGCACCCGATCCAGACTGCCGAGGTGCTGCCATGACGCCACCACGATCCACCTTCTCGCGCTCCCGCGATGGCGGCTCCGAGTACTGGTCGCTGAACCTGTCCACGCTGCAGATGTGGGTGACGTTGCTGGCCGGCATCGCTGGTCTGTCGGCGTCGATGTGGGCCGGGGCGAAAACAATCATCATCCCGATGGTCCGGGATGAGATCAGGTTCGCGAGCACGGAGCAGCGCTCGTGGAACGAGCGCGAGCACATGATGATCAGGACCGACGCCGTGTCCGCTGCGGAGCGCGTCAAGGTCGAGAGTGACACCCGGATGAACGAGATCTTGCACCGGCTTGAGTACATCCAGCAGCGCGTGGACATCGTCGCGGATAGGGCGACCGGGCGCGGGGGCAGGCTGTGACTGCGGCACAGCGGCTGTGGGCCGCGTGCGCGATGGAAGCTGCCGGGCGGGCTCAGCTCGCCGGGGCACCGATCGTGCCTGTGATCGCTGCCGCGATGGCGTGTCTGGAATCGCGTTACGGGCAGTCGGGGCTGGCGCAACGCGCCTGCAACCTGCTCGGGGTCAAGGCGGGCCGCAAGTGGACCGGCGCGACAATCACCATGCCCACACGGGAGTGGGTGGCCGAGCGCACCGAGGACGGCGTGACGGTGCCGGGGCACTGGATCACGGTCGCCGCGCACTGGCGGTGCTACCCGTCGATGACGGCATGCTTCGCCGACTTCGGGGCGATCGTCGCACGGCTCCCGTGGTACGCCGACGCCCGGGCCGCTGCGCTGCGCGATGACGCGAATGGTTTCCTCGCCGGGCTGATGGCCGACCCGCACGGCCCGGGGCGAGCGGACGACGAGCCGGGTTGGGCGACCGATCCGGCCTACGAGCAGAAGGTGCGCGCGGTGGCTGACGCGATCCTTGACGAAGTGGTGGCATGATAATGTGGGATCGCCCGCCGGCACTCTCACCGGTCCTCCCTCCCGCACGATCGAATGCGCTCCGGGGGCGACGGCGCGCACGTTTTGGAGGGCGAATGCTGACCAGGGTACTTGTTGCAGTGCTGCTGCTGGCCGCCGTGCCAGCCGACGCGCTGGTATTCCGCACGATCACCGGCACGATCAAAACCGCCACCGGGGCAACGGGCGCGAGCGGGACCGTGACCTTCCGCATTGTCGGGACGGTGCCGGCAGCCAGCGCCACCGGGATTGTCGCGCCGCTCTCGACGACGTGCGCAGTGACCACCGGCACGCTCGGGACGTGCGCGCTTGCCGCCCCAGCCCGCTACCGGGTGACGATCACGCCGACCGGTGGCGACGCGTGGGCGTTCGATGCGACGCTGACGGACGCATCGTCCGCCGCGCTCACGCTCGCGGATCTCTACCTCGCCGGGGTGACTGCGACCGCTCCAGCTCCGACGTGGGTGGTGTCATCCGGGGTGCCCACCGGGGCGTGTGTGACCGGCTCTATCTACTCCCGGCTGGACGGTACGGCCGGGGCCACGCTGTACGTGTGCGAGGCGGCCACGTGGGCCGCAAAATAGGAGGAAACCGGATGCGACGCTACCTCGTGATTCTCGCGCTTCTGATCCTGCCCGCCATAGCGGCGGCGCAAAACTATGAGTCCCCGACGACGACGGCTCAGGGGCCGTACACGCTCCAGTCCGCCGCGACGACCGGCAATGGCGCGACGTGGACGACCCGGCACAGCACCGCAGTCACGGTGTTGTACCTGCGTTGGTCAGCCGGGTGCAGCGCCGGGGCGGTGACGTTCGAGACGGCGGAGGACGACCAGGCCGGCAGCGCTGGCACGTGGGCGCCGCTCGCGACTGTGAACTGGTCGGCCGCGTCGAAGGTTGACGAAATCAAAATCTTCGGGGCGATCGGCACAATCCGCGCCCGGATCTCGACCAACGTGGTCGGGGGCACCGTCACGGTGACGGCAAAGGGGCTCAAGTAATGCCCCGGCGCCCATTCGCGGAGCGCCTGGCACGCTGCATCGAGGTCTGCGCGCCGCTGCGCGAGCACCTGCCGGCGGGGCGGCTTGACGCCACCGACGCCGCGATCCGCGCGCTGCTGGCAATCGGGCACGACCCGCGGGTCTGGTGTGGGGCACCCGAGCGACGCGGGCAGCCGCGACTGCGGTGGGCATCAGGCCACGGTGGCTACGCTGCGCTGCGGGCTGCGGCGCTGATCGTCGCCGCGCTGCTGGCTGGCGCGCTGCCGGCCGGCGCAGACATCACCTGCCGCATCGGCGAAACGATCTGCTACACCGTGCCGGGGACGATCTGCACGTTCGGCGGCGTGCGGTCGGTGGTCCCGTGCTCCACAGCCAGCCCGACGCCGACGGCAGGACCTGGGACGACACCGACTCCGGGGCCCACGCCGGCCGGAGAGCCGGATTGCGATGAGCCGATCGAGTGGCGGTGGGTGCTCGTGCCTGTCGTGGCCGGACGCTCCGGGCAGGGCGCATCACCGCCGTGGGTGGGCCTGTTCACGGACTACTCGACCTGGTACCGATACCGCGCGGACGGAACGTGGTGCAGAGTCCCGTCGCCAACACCGACTCTGCCGGCACCTCGCCGGCACCTGACGCTACCCTGAGGAGGGCAAAATGAGACGAATCACGCTGCTTGTTGTCATCGCTGCAATCACGCTCGCGGCCGGCCTGGCGACCGCACAACCCGTTCCGGACGTCTGCTACAACCCGACGACCGGCGCCTGCGAAGGCAAGATGCCGGGGTTCGCGTGCCCGGAGGGGTACGCTCCGATCGCGGGGCCATGTCCCGTCGTGGCGACTCCAATTCCTGAGCCGACCGTTGCGCCGGATCCGACTGCGGTCCCGCCCGTCCCCACTGTCGCGCCGCCGTTCGAGCCGCACGACATCGAAGTCCCGGGGTTCTTTTCGGTCATTGTGAGCATGTTCAGCCCGAAAAACCCGCTACCAGTCGGGTGGGGCATGCTGGCCGCTGGCATCCTGACCGGCCTGGTCGCGGCGCTGCGGCAGCTTCTCGCCCTGTTCGGCGCGAAGCTCGGGGCGCGGGGCATCTTCATCGCCACGACCGTACTCGGCGCGCTCGCTGCGATTGGCGCGGTGGTGTCTGACGGCGTGATCTCCGGCGGTGACGAGTGGTCTGCACTGCTCATTGCGGTGGTCTCGATCCCGGTCGCCTTTTTTGGCTACCGCATCCTGTACAGCGATGCCGCGAAGGCGCGGGTCAACTGACGTGCCGATGCATGACCCTTGGGCCGCGACTGGATCAGGTCCGGCTCAGGGGCCAACCCCGCAGCCTGTCGGCCGGAAGGGCTTGCTGGCGCTGATCGCCAGGATCGCGAAGGCGTGGCGGGAGTGGCTCTTGGCTCGCCACCGAAAGGACATCAAATGAGACGTTCACTCATCGCAATTCTCACGCTGTGCCTCGCCACCCTCGCCACCGCGCAGGTGGTGGTCAACGGGCTCGGGAGCGTGTTCGTCAACGGCCGCAGCACGGGCTACGGGATTGGCGAAGTGACCCTCCTCCCGTCCGGCGCTGGGCTGTCGTTCACGGCGGTGCTCGACGATGCCACGGGC
>JAQTXL010000121.1 GCA_028688835.1 Candidatus Nanopelagicales bacterium
GCCAGACGGCCACCACCGCGGCTGGGCCGATCGCGTGGCGCAGGCCCTGGCCGCCCAGGCGGGCCACGACGGGCAGGTCGAGTACGCCAACCTGGCGGTGCGCGGCAAGCTGCTCGACCAGGTGGTCGCCGAGCAGGTCGATGCAGCTGCGGCGCTCGCACCGACGCTGGCGACCTTCCATGCCGGGCCCAATGATGTGCTGCGGCGCGGCACCGACCTCGATGACCTCGCGCAGCGCTACGACGCGGCAGTTGCCCGCGTGGCAGCTGCCAGTGATCGCGTGGTGCTGTTCACGGCGATCGGGCGAGCAGGCGGCACTGGGCGCTTCGCAGCCTTCCTCGCGGAGCGCTTCGGTCGCTTCAACGCCAGCATCCGCTCGACTGCAGCGCGCCACGGTGCCGTGCTCGTCGACCTGGAGCCGGTCGATGCGCTCAGCGACCGGCGGCTGTGGCACGTCGATCGCCTCCACCTCAATGCCGAGGGGCATCGGCGCGTTGCCGCAGCGGTGCTCGAGTCGCTGGGCGTCACCGACCCGGACCTGCTCACCGGCCAGCCCGGCTGGTGGCGCGAACCGCTGCCACCCGCGTCCCCCATCACGCGCCAGCAGGCCCTGCGGACAGACGCAGCCTGGGTGCGCGGTCACCTGCTCCCGTGGGTCGGGCGCAGGCTGCGCGGGGTCTCCAGCGGTGACGGCCGCGCGGCCAAGGACCCCCTCCTGCGCCTGATCACGTCCACAGGCCCGTGACCCTGCCTCGGTCCAGCCGCTAGCGTGCAGCCATGGCCGATGACCTGCCCGAGCTCATCGTCGACGACGCTCAGGCGTGGGCGAACTGGCTCGCGGCGGAGGCTGGCACTGCCCCGGGTGTCTGGCTCGTCCTGGCCAAGAAGGGCACCACGGCGCCCACGACGCTGACCTACGACCAGGCGCTCGACGAGGCCCTGTGCCACGGATGGATCGACGGCCAGAAGGGCTCGCGTGACGCCGCGACCTTCCGCCAGCGGTTCACGCCGCGCCGGCCGCGCAGCATCTGGTCCAAGCGCAATGTCGGGCTGGTCGAGCAGCTCATCGCCCAGGGCCGCATGCTCCCGGCGGGCCAGGAGGCGATCGACGCAGCGAAGGCCGATGGCCGGTGGGAGGCCGCCTATCACGGACAGGCGGGCATCGAGGTGCCCGACGACCTGCAGGCAGCACTGGACGCAGAGCCCAAGGCGCAGGCGACGTTCGCGATCCTGACCAGCCAGAACCGCTACGCCGTCCTGTTCCGCGTGCACGACGCGAGGACTGCCAAGACGCGCAATGACCGCATCGCCAGGTTCGTCGCGATGCTGGCCCGCGGCGAGACGGTGCACCCGCAGAAGCGCGGACTCCCCGACGAGCGTTGAGGAACGCCGAGCGCGCCGACTACCCGCCGAGCGATGAGGAACGCCGAGCGCGCCGACTACCCGCCGAGCGCCGACGTGCCGCCCCATTGCACACCGCTGCGCAGGCCGCCATGCGAGGTGCCGAAGACCACGGTGTTCATCGCCTGGTCGAGCTCCTCTGGATCCCACTGCTTGTCGGAGACGCCGACGACGCCATTGGGCGTCCACGGCGAGAAGTGCGTGACGCGCGAGCCCTGCGAGAAGAAGGCCTGGCCGTTCACGTGACGCGACAGGTCAGAGGCCAGCCACACGGCCAGCGGCGCCACGTTGCCGGGGTCGCGCGGGTCGTACTCGGTGTACTGGTCGGGCTCGGCGATCTCAGCGATGTCGGTGCCGCGCGTGATGCCGATGAGCCGCGTCGTGCCCGACGGCGCGATCGCGTTCGAGCGCACGCCGTACTTCATCATGTCCTGGGCCAGGGCCACCGAGAACATCGCGATGCCGCCCTTGGCCGCGGCGTAGTTGGTCTGCCCGGTGTTGCCCAGGAGCCCGACTGATGAGGTCGTGCAGATGACCGAGGCATTGACCTTGCCGCCGATCTCGCGGCTCTTCTCGCGCCAGTAGGCGGTCGCGTGGCGAGCAGGTGCGAAGTGGCCCTTGAGGTGGACCTTGATGACCGAGTCCCAGTCGCTCTCGTCCATGTTGAAGATCATCTTGTCGCGCAGGATGCCCGCATTGAGCACGAGCACATCGAGTCCGCCGAAGGCGTCGATCGCCTGGTCGACCATGGCCTTGGCCGCATCGAAGTCGGAGACGTCGGCGTAGTTGGCGACCGCCTCGCCGCCGCGGCTGCGGATGATCTCGACTACCTCGTCTGCAGCGCGCTGGTCGGAGCCTCCGCCCTGTGGCGCACCGCCGAGGTCGTTGACGAGCACCTTGGCACCGTGCTCGGCCATAAGCAGCGCGTAGCCGCGGCCGACGCCGTGACCTGCGCCAGTGATGATGACGGACTTGCCTTCAAGGAGTTTCATGCCGGGATCCTAAGGAATCCGGTCCGTCGACATGGGGCAAAAGCCAGATCTGGGACGGGCTCGGGCAGCAGCGCAGCGCGCCAATCGACTGCGAGCACGGCGGGCCGGCGGCTAGCGTCCATGGACGAGCATCCGCATCGCGGTGCTGACCGACCCCGAGGAGTTGATCGACGTGTTCCAGGACAAGGTAGTGGTGGTGACCGGCTCGAGCCGCGGCATCGGCCAGGCGACGGCGATCGAGTTCGCACGTCTTGGCGCGAAGGTGGTGAGCGTCGCCCGAGGCGTCCCCCACCACATCTTCCCGGGCACCCTCGACGAGACCGAGCAGGTGATCCGCGGCTTCGGCGGCGAGGTCACCAGCGTGCAGGCCGACCTCATGGAGGAGGCCGACATCCAGCGCATCCACGACGAGACGATGGCGGCCTACGGGCGCTGCGACATCCTCGTGAACAACGCTGCGGCCTCGTTCCTCGGTTCCTTCCTCGACCTGTCGCTCAAGCGCCTCGACATCATCTGGAAGGTCAATGTCCGCGCCTCCTGGCAGCTCTCGCAGCTGTTCCTGCCGCAGATGCTCGAGCGTGGCTACGGCCGCATCGTGAACGTGAGCTCGGGCGCCGGGCACGTGGACTACAGCGGCGCCAGCTGGGCGGACGTGCAGGCACCTGCATCCGATGGCGTGCGCCGCATGGGCGTGGGCCAGGCGAGCCTGGGCGCGATCGCCTACGGCACCTCGAAGTCGGCCCTCGACCGCTTCACACAGGGACTGGCCGGCGAGGTCGCCGGGCAGGGCGTAGCCGTCAACGCGATCGGCGTCGAGGCGCGCACGCCACCGAACGTGCACTTCATCACCGATGACGAGTCGCCGCAGGGTGAGCTGCCGGAGGCACCGGCCCAGATCATCACCTGGCTCGCCGCTCAGCCGCCGGAGCTCACCGGACGCATCCTGAGCCAGCATGTGCTGCTCGAGCCGCTGCGCGCCGCAGGACTCGTGCGACCGGCAGCAAGGCCGGGCGACAACCCCGACCTGCCCTCGGGCTCATCGGGCATGCTGCCCAAGCGCTGACCAAGGCGCCCGCAACAACGAGACAGCAGGAGGGCCCGGCCGCAATGGCCGGGCCCTCCTGCTGCGTGCGTCGCTGTGACGCTGCGCTGGCTAGCTGCAGCCGCTGGTGCTCCCGCAGCCCTCGCAGACGTAGCACGAGCCTGCCGGGCGCATCTTGATGCCGCAGGTCATGCATAGCGGGGCGTCACTGGCGGTGCCGGTGATCTCCTCGAGCAGCTCGGCACTGGAGTGCGCCTTGCTCACTGCAGGCTTGGCGTGGGCTGCTGCCTCGAACTCGGCCTCCTCGGCTGCCTCCTCGACGATGTCGTCGAGGTCTGCTGCCGGCGCAGGTGCGCTGTAGGTGGCGTTGACGGTCGCGGTGCGCTCGTCAGCACTGAAGATGCTGAGCGCCTCGCGCTGCTCGTAGGGCAGGTAGTCCAGCGCCAGGCGGCGGAAGATGTAGTCCATGATCGACTGGCTGATCCGGATGTCGGGATCGTCGGTCATGCCTGCCGGCTCGAAGCGCATGTTCACGAACTTGCTCACGAACGCATCCAGCGGCACGCCGTACTGCAGCGCGATGCTGATGGCGATCGAGAAGGCGTCCATGACACCCGCGAGGGTCGAGCCCTGCTTGCCCAGCTTGAGGAAGACCTCGCCGAGTTCGCCGTCGTCGTAGCTGCCGGCCGTCATGTAGCCCTCGGCCCCGGCGACGCTGAAGCTCGTAGTGCGGCTCGGACGCGACTTGGGCAGGCGCTTGCGCGTCGGCTTGCTCGTGAGCTCGGCGATCGCCTCGGCGGTCAGCTCGACGATCTCGTCGACCTTCTTGGCCTTGGCATCGCTCAGCGGCTGGCCGACCTTGCAGTTGTCGCGGTAGATCGCCAGCGCCTTGATGCCCAGCTTCCAGCCCTGGAAGTAGATGTCCTCGACCTCCTCGATCGAGGCGCTCTCGGGCATGTTCACGGTCTTGCTGATGGCGCCGGAGATGAACGGCTGCACCGCGGCCATCATGCGCACGTGGCCCAGCGGCGTGATGCTGCGCACGCCCATGGCCGTGTCGAAGATCGGGTAGTCGGAGACCTTCAGGCCCGGGGCGTCGATGACGTGCCCGTGCTCGCCGATGTACTCGACGATCGCCTCGATGGTCTCGTCGGCGTAGCCGGCCTTCTTCAGCGCCCGCGGGATCGTCTGGTTGACGATCTGCATGGAGCCGCCGCCGACGAGCTTCTTGAACTTCACCAGCGAGAAGTCCGGCTCGATGCCGGTCGTGTCGCAGTCCATCATGAAGCCGATGGTGCCGGTCGGCGCGAGCACCGAGGCCTGCGCATTGCGCCAGCCGTTGGCCTCGCCGATCTTGAGGCAGTCGGCCCAGGCCTGGTAGGCCAGCTTCTGCACGTCGCCGTCGAGGCTGGTGATGGTGCGCACCGTGTCGTTGGCCGCTGCGTGCTTGCGCATGACCTTCTTGTGGCCGTCCTCGTTGCGGGCGTAGCCGTCGTAGGCGCCGACGATGCCGGCGAGCTCGGCGCTGCGCTTGTACGCGGTGCCGGTCATGAGGCTGGTGATCGCCGCAGCGAAGGCGCGGCCGCCATCGGAGTCATAGGGCAGGCCCGTGGCCATGAGCAGCGCGCCGAGGTTGGCGTAGCCGATGCCGAGCTGGCGGTACCGACGCGTGGTGTCGCCGATGGGATCGGTCGGGAAGTCGGCGAAGCAGATGGAGATGTCCATCGCGGTGATGATGAACTCAACGGCCTTGGCGAACTTGGCGCCGTCGAAGGTGTCGTCATCCTTGAGGAACTTCAGGAGGTTGAGGCTGGCCAGGTTGCACGACGAGTTGTCCAGGCTCATGTACTCCGAGCACGGGTTGGACGCGTTGATGCGGCCGGTCTCGGGGTTGGTGTGCCAGTCGTTGATCGTGTCGTCGTACTGGATGCCGGGATCGGCGCAGGCCCAGGCCGCCTCGCTGAGCGAGCGGAAGAGCTGCTTGGCGTTGACGGTCTCGATGACCTCGCCCGTGGTGCGCGAGGTGAGGCCGAAGGGCTCGTCGTTCTCGACCGCGCGCATGAACAGGTCGCTGACGCGCACGGAGTTGTTGGCGTTCTGGTACTGGACGCTGGAGATGTCCTTGCCGCCGAGGTCCATGTCGTAGCCGGCGTCGCGCAGGACGCGGATCTTGTCCTCCTCGCGCACCTTGGTCTCGATGAACTCCTCGATGTCGGGGTGGTCGACGTCGAGCACGACCATCTTCGCCGCGCGGCGGGTGGCGCCGCCGCTCTTGATGGTGCCGGCCGACGCGTCGGCGCCGCGCATGAAGCTCACCGGGCCCGAGGCGGTGCCGCCCGAGGACTTCAGGAGCTCCTTGGCCGAGCGGATGCGCGAGAGGTTGAGGCCGGCACCGGAGCCGCCCTTGAAGATCATGCCCTCCTCGCGGTACCAGTTGAGGATCGACTCCATGGTGTCGTCAACGCTGAGGATGAAGCAGGCGCTCACCTGCTGCGGGCTCGTGGTGCCGACGTTGAACCAGACGGGCGAGTTGAAGCTGAAGACCTGGTTGAGCAGCATGTGGGTCAGCTCGAGCTCGAAGACCTCG
>JAQTXL010000122.1 GCA_028688835.1 Candidatus Nanopelagicales bacterium
CCGACGAAAGTACGCTCATAACCCACTGGGGCCTCCTCACGACTGTGGCTCTGCCAGCGGCCCATCCGCCAGCAACCCACGAACAATCGCGAGTGAGGCCTCAGTCCGTCACCCCATACCGTCTAGGCGGTGAGGGCCGGCGGCACCGCATCGAGGGCGGCGGTGATGGCCGCGGCCAGGGCGCGCGCCGCACGTGCGCTGAGCTCCAGGGCGACCCGCTCGCCGGTGCTCGAGCGAGGATCGGCCAGGTCGATGTTCAGGGTGTGCTCGGCCATGGCGTGGACCGGGTGGTCGAAGTAGACGACCGCCTCGTCGACGGTGAACCAGGCGCTGCCGGGCCCCTTGGCGCTGCCGGCGATCTGCGTGTGGACGGTCGCGTACGTGCACATGTCAGCTCCCCAGGTTCGCGGCGAGGAAGGACTCGATCTCCAGCCAGCCGGCGTTCGAGGCCGCGACGCGGTACATGGCGCGATCGGGCGCGAAGAAGCCGTGGCCGGCATCGTCGTAGGTGATGAGCTCGTGGATCTTGCCGTGCTCGGTCAGGATCTGCTCGAGCTCGGCCACATGCTCGGGGCTCGGGTAGATGTCCTCGACACCGAACAGGCCCAGCAGGGGTGCGCGCAGGTCGGGCAGCAGGTGGTTGAGGTTGGTCACCTTGAGCGGGAAGTTCTCGCCCGGAGTCCCGGTCACGAACGCCCCGTAGCAGTCGATGACCGCGTCGAGGTCGACCGTGCAGCCGGCCAGGACGGACTGGCGCCCTCCTGAGCAGTAGCCGATCACGCCCACTCGGCCATTCGAGGAGGGCAGCGCACGCAGGAAGTCCGCTGCTCCTTGGACATCGCCCACCAGGCGCGCATCGGGCACGCCGCCGCGCGCCCGGGCGATCGCGGCAGCGTCGTCGGGCAGGGCATCGGGGGCCTCGCGCCAGTAGAGGTTCAGGCACAGCGCGTTGTAGCCGAACGTGGCGAACCGGCGCGTGATCTCCTTCGTGGCGCGGTCGAACCCGGGCATGTGGTGCAGCACCACCATCGCGCCGCGCGGACTGGGCAGATCGGGCTGGGCGAGATAGCCCTGGATCTGGTCGCCGTCAGCGCCCGCGAGCATGGTCAGTTCCGTCGTCATCACGTCGCTCATGGCCGGTGACGCTAGTCCACGGCGACGCAGGGATCAGGCGTTCGCCGCACTCGCAGCCGCCTGTCCACAGGTCCCAGCACGTCGCATGCGCGCACAGGTGCCCGGGTGGTGCTCGCCTGCGCCGGCGCATCTGCGCAGAGTCGGCGCAGGAGGTGCGGGATGCGCAGGAGCCAGGCATTGGGCAGGTACGGCGAGGACATCGCGGTGCAGTACCTGCAGCGGCAGGGGATGGTCATCCTCGAGCGCAACTGGCGCTGCCCTGTCGGCGAGATCGACATCGTGGCGCGCGACGGTCAGGCAGTGGTCATCTGCGAGGTCAAGACGCGCAGCTCGCATCAGCTCGGGACACCCGCCGAGGCGGTGACGCCGCGCAAGGTGCGCAGGCTGCGCCACCTTGCAGCCAAGTGGCTCGAGTCGCGGCAGGCGCATGCGCCTGACGTGCGCATCGACGTCGTGAGCGTGGTGCAGCCGGCGTGGGGGCCGCCGCAGATCGAGCATGTCCTGGCCGTGGGCTCATGACGCTGGCCCACGTCTGGGGCGTGGTGCCGACCGGCATCACCGCAGCGATGGTCGCGGTCGAGGTCGACGTCGCCCAGGGCCTGCCCAGTGTCGGCGTCATCGGCCTGGCGCAGGCCTCGGTGGCCGAGTCGCGCTGGCGCGCGCGATCGGCGATCGTGAACTCAGGGCTGGCCTGGCCCAATGCCCGGATCACGATCGGCCTGTCGCCTGCGGATGTGCCCAAGTCCGGCACCAGCCTCGACCTGCCGATCGCCATCGGCCTGCTGCTGGCGACCGGCCAGGTCGCTCCGCTGCAGGAGCCCGCAGCCTTCCTCGGGGAGCTCGGCCTCGACGGCGCGATCCGGCCGGTGAGCGGCGCGCTGGCCTGCGCCATCGCCGCCCTGCGCGCCGGCATCCGGCGCGTCTACGTGAGTGCTGGCAATGCGCGCGAGGTGGCCGCTGTGCCCGGACTCGAGCCGACCGTCATCCAGGACATCGCGCAGGCAGTGCGCGTGCTCACTGCGATCGAGGCCCCGACTCCGCACCTGCCGGACGATCAGCAGTCGGCTTCGGCCAATGAGCTGGGCGACCTCGTCGATGTGCGTGGCCATGCGATGACGCGCCTGGCCCTCGAGGTCGCAGCCGCGGGCGGGCACCACTGCGCCATGGTCGGGCCGCCCGGGGTGGGCAAGACGATGCTGGCCCAGCGCTTCACCACGCTCCTGCCCGACCTCGATGACGAGATCGCCCTCGACGTGACCTCGATCCATGCGCTGTCCGGTGCGCTGGGCGCCGGGCATGCGCTCGTGCGTCGTCCGCCGTTCGTCGCGCCGCACCACTCGATCTCGGCAGCGGCGATGCTGGGCTCGGTGCGCCAGGGACTGCTCGTCCCCGGGGCGCTCACGCTCGCCCATGGCGGGGTGCTCTTCCTGGACAAGGCTGCATGAACCTATGTGTCTAGGTGCGGGGCGTGACGACTGCGGTGGCTCGCTGCCCGCGACGCTCAGGAGGTATCACTGTGACGCGCTCAATGAGCCTGCCCAGGAGGAGCCTGCGGTCTTCGACTGGTAGGCCGTCCCATTCGTCCCGGAGGCCTGTTACGGCTTCCCGCAGGGGCATGGAGGCACGTTCACGGCGAGAGCGGGTGATTGCGTCCAGGCGGGCCGATGTGGCCTCCTGGGTGGCTGTGATCCGGTCCCTCTCCGCGACGTAGGCCGCCTGAGGGATCGTGCCGTCCAGCCACCCAGTGACGAGCTTCTGCTGCCGCTGCTCGAGCCGGTTCGCTTCCCGCGCGAGTTCAGTGACCTCTGCATCCTCAGCCACGGCCGATCGCGCTCGACCCTCCTCGATCTTGGCTACCTCTTCCAAATCGTTGGAGATGAGCTGGAGCCAGTCGATGACTGCTTCTTCGATGCGGTGGCGGGACATGCTCACGCAGCGGGCGGAGCGGTCGGTCTTCCATGCAGAGCAGACGTAGGCGTAGCCGGCTTCGCGGCCGAGCCGGTCGATCCACATGGGTGCCCCGCAGTCGCCGCAGCGCACGAGCCCGGACAAGACGTAGGTGCCGGGTTGGCCGGTTGGTTGTGCGCGTTGGGTTCGTCGGGCGGCGAGGTATGCCTCCCAGGTGTCGGGGTCGATGACCGCGGGGTGGATGCCGTGCTCCCAGGTGAGGGCTTCTAGGCGTCGGTCGATGGTGGTGCCTCTGCGTCCTTGGCGGACGAGCAGGCCGGCGCCGAACCCGGAGTCGAGGACTCTGGTGAGTCGGTCTCTGGTCCATGGCCTGCCTGCGAGGGTTCGTGCGCCTGATGCGTTGAGCCACGCTGTGACGGCGCGGGTGGAGTGGCCGTCTGCGACACGCTGGTAGGCCTGTGCCAGGAGCGGCCCGCTGAGGGGGTCGACGAGGTATGTGCCGTCGTCTTGGCGCTGGTAGCCGAATCGGGGCCCTCCTCGGGAGGGGAGGCCTTTGCTGATGCGGCGCTGGTGGACTTCCTTCCACACTTCACCCATCCGGTCGGACTCGAACGCAGCCATCTCGGCGAGCATCCCGCGCGTGAACCGGCCGGTGGCGGTGGTCGCATCGACGGGTTCGGTGGCGGATTCGACGCGGCCTCCTGCGGCTTCGATCTTGTCGACCGCGACTGCCCAATCCCGGCGGGAGCGCGAGAGCCTTGACCATTTCCAGAGCAGGACGATGTCGGCTTCGCGGGCGGCGATCATGCCCATCACTCGCTGCACCGCGGGCCGGTCCCAGGTGCGGCCGGAGATTCCGGGGTCGGATTCGACGGCGACGACGGTGTATCCGAGGCGGGCGGCGTGGTCCCGGCAGGCGGTCTCCTGCAGCTCGATCGAGATGGAGTCCTCGCGGGATACGGACTGCCTTAGGTACAGCACCGCCCGGGGTGGGGTGTCAGGAACAGCAGCAAGACGACGACTCATCAGCAGCCCTTGGTCAGCTGTCGGTACCTGTCAATTGCGGGCTGGGCATCCGAGCGAATCCTGCTGGCTTCGCCGCTACTGATGGCGTTGTCTTCGAGCGCCACGTTCGCGGTGTCCCACCATTTCTGCGCGGCAATGGATGCGGAGTGCGCAAGGTTGGCGCGCTTGGTTAGCTCTCCGCGCCATGAGTCATGGCCCCTCCTTGCGACGAGGAGTTTGGCTTCGGCTGTGTCGAGGGCGTAACGCCAGCGGGCGATGACTCCCATGTTCCCAGCCGCGGCGGAGAAGCTTGTGGCGATGGGCGGAGCGGATGGGACCCCGGCTAGCTGAGTGCAGATGAAGGAACTGAGATTGGCTCTCGGCGCCGCTGAGGCGACGGTGGGCATGGAGACCGGAAGCAATGTCAGTACGGCACAAGTGGTGCCGGCAGCGATCAGAGTCTTGCGCATGTCAGGCATTCTTGGTTGCGGTCTTGCTGGTCCATGCGTTGCCGTCGTGGAAGCGGAGCTGGGTGGCGGGGGAGTCGGGATCATCGAACCATCCACCAACAGCAGAGAACGACAGATCCTCGCCGGCTTCTGCTTCGACGCCGCCGTTCATGAGTTCGCGCACGACCTCTTCGTCCTTCTCATTGATCAGGAAGCCGATGTTGTCTTCCTTGAGCATGAGGGCGAGCAGACCGGCCTTGAATGGCACTAGCTGATATGGGTGGGGCCTGCGGCGCCGTATGACGTGGGCTTCTCCCAAAATGACCAGAGATGTGTTGGCCACCACGATGACATCTGGACAGAAGGCAGCCACGAACCAGACGTTGTCACCCTTCGCGGTGTCCATGAAGCCGGTGATGATCTTCTCGGCGTGGTTCGCTGGAATTAGCGGCTTGGCCCGCGCGAGGGTGCGTTTGAACTTGTCGTCCATTCGAGCTTCCGCGTCGTGGACGGATGAGTAGATGGCCATGGCTGCTCCTCAGGCGACGTGTTCGATGGTGGAGATGCGGGCACTCAAGTAGTGGCGTTCCTCAAGAGTCAGGAAGCGTCGGCGGGCATCGAGGGTGTCGAGGTCCACGTCTAGCGCATCGCACAGCTGGGCGTCGTCATGGCACCAGACCAGGGCGTCGGCGAGTAGGTCGAGGGGGATGAGGAGGCGGGAAGCGATCTCGTCCACTAGGCGCTCCTGGCGGGCATTGAGGACGTGGTCTCGGCAGTGCTCGTCGCCCCTTGCGGCGTGGATGATCTCGTGAGCGAGTGTGCAGCGGCGTTCAGCGGGTGTGAGGTCTTGGTGGAGCCAGATGATGCGGGTATCTGGGTCCCACATGCCGTCAACGTCACCGAGATCAGCAGTCCGGATTGTCACGGTCTCAACCCTTGCCATTCCCGCGCCTCCCCGTCTTGCGAGCGACAGCCCGCAGCCCGGGGGAGTGTTGCGCGGAGGGCTGACTATCGACCCGCAGGAGAAGCCGGTACTGCTCGATTAGGTGCTGCTTCGCCTCGGGCAGGAGATCTCCGTCGGCCTTAATGGCCTCCACGACATCAAGCGGCTCAACCTCGGGTGGCTCTGGCGCCTTGCCCTCAGACTCGTCTTGGGTGATGTGGCCGGATTCCACTAGCAAGGTCAGCATGGATATGCCGGTCGCTGCGGCGATGCGGCGGAGGTTCTCAATGGAAGGCTGTTGGCTATCCAGGTCCCAGCGCGTGAGGTTTGACTGATTGATCTTGGTGCGGCGCGCGAACTCAGCAAGGGTCCAGCCTCGTGCTTGTCGTTCTGCGTCGATGAACGCCCACCATCCGCCCGTGTCCATGCGCACACCGTAGGGCCATCAAATTCGGACATATAGGTCCGTGCGTGCGCGCACGCACGCT
>JAQTXL010000021.1 GCA_028688835.1 Candidatus Nanopelagicales bacterium
CTGCGCTGCGCAGACGGTCCGGGGATCGTGCACGCGATCACGGGAGCGCTGCTGGAGGCGCAGGGCAACATCCTCGAGCAGGCGCAGTTCACCGACGAGGACTCCGGGATCTTCAGCCTGCGCACGAAGTTCGCGTCACCGCTGGCGATCGATCCCGTTCGTGCCACGCTCACCGAGCAGGTCGCGCGATTCTCGCCCGAGATGACCCTGCGCCACGAGAGCGACCGGCGGCGCGCCCTGATCATGGTGTCGAGGTTCGACCACTGCCTCATCGACCTGCTCTACCGCCATGAGATCGGCGAGCTGCCGATCGACATCCCGCTCATCGTGTCCAACCACACCGACTGCGAGCACATCGCCGCTCGCCACGGCATCCCCTTCGTGCACCTGCCGGTGACGCCGGACACGAAGGCCGAGCAGGAGGCGGTGGTGCTGGGCCTGACGCGCGAGCACCGGATCGACGTCGTCGTGCTGGCGCGGTACATGCAGGTCCTGTCGGCGCAGCTGTGCGGGGCGCTCGAGGGACGCATCATCAACATCCACCACTCGTTCCTGCCGGGGTTCAAGGGAGCCCGCCCCTACCACCAGGCGCACGAGCGCGGCGTCAAGCTCATCGGTGCCACCGCGCACTTCGTGACCGACCAGCTCGACGAGGGTCCGATCATCGAGCAGGAGGTCGAGCGGGTCACGCATGCCCAGACCGCCAACGATCTGGCCGAGATCGGCCGCGATGTCGAGCGGCTGGTACTTGCCCGTGCGGTGCGGCTGTTCGCGGAGGACCGCATCATGCTCGCCGGTCGCCGCACGGTCGTGTTCCGCTAGCGATCGAGCAACGGGTGCCCCGGGTCCTGGAGCGCTGTCAGCGCGCCAGGGCGTCGCGGTAGACCTGCACGGTCTGCTCGGCGATGGCATCCCAGCCGAAGTGGGCGACGGCGCGCTCGCGCCCGGCCCGGCCCATCGCCAGTGCCCGGGCGGGATCTGCCACGAGCGCGTTGACGGCCGCGGCGAAGTCCTGCTCGAAGCCTCGCGGGTCCTCGGCGTCGTAGTGGACGAGGAGCCCGGTGGTCCCATCGGTGACGACCTCGGGGATGCCGCCGACATCGCTGGCCACGACCGCCGTCTCGCAGGCCATCGCCTCGAGGTTCACGATGCCCAGGGGCTCGTAGATCGAGGGGCACAGAAAGGCGCGGGCGTGGGTGAAGAGCTGGATCAGCTTGGCGCGATCGACCTGCTTCTCGATCCAGACGACGCTGTCGGGCCCGCGGACCTCACGCAGCTCGCGCACCGCCGCGGCGATCTCGACCTCGATCTCAGGCGTGTCGGCAGCTGACGCGCACATGACCAGCGGGATGTCGCCCTCGAACGACTTGGCAGCATGCAGCAGGTGGACCAGGCCCTTCTGGCGCGTGATGCGGCCGACGAAGAGCAGGTACGGCCTCTCGGGAGCGATGCCGAACTCCTCGAGCGTCGAGGTCGCGGTGTCGGGCCGGTAGATGCTGGTGTCGATGCCGTTGTGGACCACGTGCACGCGCTCAGGATCGACGAACGGGTAGGCGCCGAGCACGTCATTGCGCATGCCGTCACTCACGGCGATGACCGCCTTGGCCTCGGCGTAGGACGAGCGCTCGACCCAGGACGAGACGCGGTAGCCGCCGCCGAGCTGCTCCTCCTTCCAGGGGCGCAGGGGCTCGAGCGAGTGCGCGGTGATGACGTGCGGGATGCCGTAGAGCAGGGAGGCGACGTGACCGGCGAGGTTGGTGTACCAGGTGTGCGAGTGCACGAGATCGACCTCGGCGACGGCCATGGCCATCTCCAGGTCGACGCCCAGCGTCTGCAGCGCCGGATTGGCGCCGTGCAGTGCGGTCGGCACGGGATGGGCCACCGCATCGGTGCGATGCCCGCCGAAGCAGTGCACGTACACCGGGGTCAGCCGGCGCAGCTCGTGGACGAGCTGATCGACGTGGACTCCGGCGCCTCCGTAGATCTCTGGCGGCCACTCACGAGTCAGGATTCCGATGCGCACACTGCGAGCATAGGGAAGCGCGAGGCCCCCGGAAACTCCGGTGCCAACCACTAGAGTTGGCACGTGAGTAGGGATCCGCACGTGCTGTGCATGGTCCTCGCCGGCGGCGAGGGCAAGCGACTCCTGCCGCTCACCGCTGATCGCGCCAAGCCCGCTGTGCCCTTCGGCGGCTCCTACCGGCTCATCGACTTCGTGCTGTCGAACCTCATCAATGCCGGACTCCGCCGCGTCTGCGTGCTCACCCAGTACAAGTCCCACTCGCTCGACCGGCATGTCACCCAGACCTGGCGCATGCCGACCCTCCTGGGCGACTACGTCACCCCGGTGCCGGCGCAGCAGCGCCTGGGCCCGCGCTGGTACACGGGCAGCGCTGATGCCATCTTCCAGAGCCTCAACCTCGTCTACGACGAGGCTCCTGAGTACGTCGTCGTGTTCGGCGCCGACCACGTCTACCGCATGGATCCGATGCAGATGATCGATGCGCACATCGCCTCAGGGGCGGGCGTCACCGTGGCCGGCATCCGCATGGCCAAGGCCGAGGCGCACGACTTCGGGGTCATCCAGACCAAGCCCGATGGCGAGACCATCACCCAGTTCCTCGAGAAGCCCGACGATCCGCCGACCATCCCCGGTGACGACCTGTCCTGCTACGTCTCGATGGGCAACTACGTCTTCACCACCGATGTCCTGCTCGATGCCCTGCGCGAGGATGCGGCCGATCCCGGCTCCCTGCACGACATGGGCACCAACATCATCCCGATGCTGACGGCCCGCGGGCTGGCACGCGTGTATGACTTCGCCAGCAACATCGTGCCTGGAGCCACCGAGCGCGACAGCGGGTACTGGCGCGATGTCGGAACCCTCGACAGCTATCACGATGCGCACATGGACCTCGTGTCGGTGCACCCGATCTTCAACCTCTACAACCGTCGCTGGCCGATCCTGTCGCACCTGCCCTCGCTCCCGCCCGCGAAGTTCGTCGAGGGCGGCAACGCCCACGAGTCGATGGTCGGTGCGGGCACGATCATCTCCGGCGCTCATGTGCGCACCTCGGTCATCGCCTCGAGCGTGGCCATCGGGTCGGGCGCCTATGTCGAGGGCAGCGTGATCATGCCCGGCGTGCGCATCGGCCGCAATGCTGTCGTGCGCAGGGCCATCCTCGACAAGAACGTGGTCATCCCTGACGGCGCACAGATCGGTGTCGACCTCGACCGCGACCGAGGCCTCTACACCGTGAGCGACGGAGGCGTGGTGGTGCTGGGCAAGGGCACGGAGTCGCTGCGGTGAGACTGCGGTTCCTGGCCGCACTCTCCGGACTCCTGCTGCTGGCCTGGCCAGCTGCGGCGACTGCAGCACCGCTGCACGCCCCGACCGTCATCGGCGGCACCCCGGCGACCATCGACCAGGCTCCGTGGCAGGTGCTGCTGGTCATGCGCAACACGATGCAGTGCTCGGGCTCCCTGGTCTCGCCCACGATCGTCATCACTGCGGCGCACTGCATTGCCGGCTACGCGCCCTCGGAGGTGCGCGCCTGGGCGGGCATCAGCCGCACGAGCGAGCGGGGCAGCGTCCAGGAGATCCCAGTGGCCACCTTCGTCACGCATCCGTCCTTCGAGCGCCGCTCCCTGGCCAACGACATCGCGGTCGTGACCCTGGCCCGCCCTGTCGATGTCACCGGGCGCGTGCACACCATCGCGCTGCCCTTCGGCCAGGATCCGCAGCAGTGGCCCGCCTCCGGAACGTCCGCGGCGATCGCGGGCTGGGGGGTGACGTCCACGACCTCGGATGCCTCATCCGACCAGCTCATGCGGGCCGACATCACCGTGCTCGCCGGCCCCGGGCAGCCCTGCGGGCAATACGGCCCAGACCTGGATCCGGTGCAGGACGTGTGCGCGGGCAATGCCGAGGCGACGATCGACTCCTGCCAGGGCGACAGCGGCGGCGCACTCGTCGTCAGCGCACCGGTGCCGGTCATCGCCGGGATCGTCAGCTTCGGCAGCGACTGCGCCAAGCCCGGCTACCCGGGCCTGTACACGCGCGTCACCACGTTCCTGCCCTGGCTGCAGCAGCAGGGGGCCATCCCGACAGCGACCCCCGGCGGGGCCGCCTCGATCCAGGCCGCCAGTGTCGATGGCCGTGTGGTCGTGAGCTGGCAGCCGACGGACGCAGTGAGCACCGGTGCCACGGTCTGGAAGGTGTCGGCACTGCCGAGTGGCCAGACGTGCACGACCACCAGCACCACCTGCGAGTTCGCGCAGCTGCCAGCCGGGCAGGCGCAGACGTTCACGGTGCAGGGCAGCAACGCCTTCGGTGACGGCATCGCCACGACGCTCATCAGCACGGTGGCCGCCGCCGGGCGCTCGGCGGCCGTGGGTTCGGCGCTGACAGCCCGGCTGCTGGCGCGCTGGGCTGCAGTGCCGGTGCAGGGAGCAGTGCGGGTGACATCGACGACGCCGCGCATCTGCCGCACTGCGGGTGCCCGACTGCAGCTGCGTGCTGCCGGGACCTGTCGCGTGGTGGTCGCCAGCGGACGTGTCCGTGCGCCGCTGACCGTCACGGTCACCTGAGGTCGGTGGCTCAGTCGGCGAGCTGATGGCGCTCGATGCTCACGAGCCGCGGCGTGCCGTCGGGGGCGAATGCCCGGTGGAGCACGATGAACGAGCCCGGCTGCATCTTGGGATCCCAGGCGGGGCGAGACGGATCCTCGCCCATGGCCTCGGCCAGCGTCTCGAGGATGGTCGGCAGCACCGGGCGGTGCGAGCAGATCACGAGCGGCAGTCGCTGCGATGCCAGGTCGCGCACCCGCTGGGCGGTCTTCTTGGGGCTGCTGTGGTGGTTCTCCTCGCTCAGGCTCGTCTCCGGCAGCACCGGCACCTGCGCGAACTTCGCGTACTTCCGGACGCTCTGCACGCAGCGCTGGGCGTCGGACGAGTGCACGGCGGTGATGCCGTAGGCGTCGAGCAGCGGGGTCAGCGCCTTGGCCTGGCTGCGGCCGCGCCCGGTGACCGGTCGGTCGAGGTCGCGCTTGCCCTTGAAGTCGGAGCGCTTCACGGCCTGCGTGTGGCGCAGGACGATAAGCGGCATCGTCACGGGCAGGGCGGAGGCCTGCTCGACCAGGTCGGCATCGTGCTCGTAGGTCAGCAGCGCGCGCGCCTGGCCAGTGGGGACCCAGCGCGTCTCGTCGATCTCGTCGCTGGGGACGAAGTCCTCCTCGTCGTTGTCGCGCGCGACCCAGTACTCCACGGTCTTGGGCTGGCCGAGCGAGATGTAGTGCTGGGTCGGCAGGCGGGCGCCGAGCACAGCCTGCACACCCGTCTCCTCATCGCACTCGCGCACTGCGGCCGCGATCTCGTGCTCGCCGGACTCGATCTTGCCCTTGGGCAGCGACCAGTCGCTGCGGTGCGGACGGTGCACGAGCAGCGTCTCGTAGCGCCCCTGCGTTCCGCGCAGGAGCACCACGCCAGCAGCGCGGATGGTCTCGGCCTCGGTGGGGTAGTCGCTCACAGCAGCCCCGAATGCCGGGCAGCATCGCGCGCGGCGTCCCAGATGTCGGCGAAGGCGTAGCGGGAGGTCATCTCCGCCTCGAGCTCGATCCCGTGCAGCAGGCCCAGCGCGTAGCCGGTCGCCCCGTCGGTGGTCGCGGCGCCGGCGAGCTCGCGCAGGAACTCCTGGGCCACCCAGGCATCCTGGTGGTCGCCGAGCAGCTCGGTGACCTCGGCGAGCTCCTTCGAGAGCCTCCGCACGCGCCCCTGGAAGATCGGCAGCACCGCGTCGACGGCGTAGCGCGCGCGCTTGGCCTTGATGCGGGCGCGGTGCCACTCGGGCGCGGGGCCGAAGATCTCGAGGCGATGGGTGGCCTTCACGAGCGTGCGCCAGGCATCGGCGACCAGCGCCGGCAGCACGTCCTCGCAGGCCTGGTAGGCGCTGTCCTGCAGCTGCGGCGCGCGTGCCGCCTGGATGAGATCGTCGATCAAGTAGGTGTGGCGGTCACTGCGAAGTGCCGCAAGTGCGCCGGAGCGCGCGCCCTCGACGCGGCGGTCGAGCATCGCCGTGATGGCCGGGATCGCCAGCAGCGCATCAGGCCCGTCGAGCTGCGTGGCATGGGCGAGCAGGCGCTCCTCGAGCACCTCGGTGTCGCGGATGAGGCCCATCTCGTCGGCGAGCCACGACAGCTCCTCCTCGAGCGCGAGGGCCCATTCGTGGTCGAGCAGCGGATCGAAGGTGCGCAGCACACTGCGCAGTCGCCGGGCGGACACGCGCACCTGGTGCACGGCATCGGGAAGATCACGGCGCACCGCGATGTCGGCGAGGATCAGGTCGCGCACGTGGCGGGCGATCGTCGCGCGGATCGCATCCGCGGCCATGCCGCTGGGCTTGGGCATGGGCAGCTCGGGCACGTCGGCCGGGGCTGCTGCTCGGGGCCCGAGGGCGGCAGCCGCCTTGCTCGTGCTCCCGGGAACGGCGCCGACGGCGAGCAGTGCCTCGGTCAGGTGCTCGAGTGCATCGTGAGCGTCTGGGCTGTCGTTGTCGAGCAGCTCGATCTCCAGCTCGCGGAAGATCGCCAGCGAATTGCCCTGGTCGTCGAGCACCGACACCACGTCGTCGACCATCTCGACCAGCGGAACGCCGGCGAGCGAGCGGACGATGCGGGGGGTGCGCCGGGTGTGCAGGCGCACCACGGGCACGAGCGGCTTGTCGCGCACCATCGGCGCGACGATGTCGGCGAGCTCGGCCGGCACGGACCCGACAGCGCCGGCACCCAGCGGCGCATGGAGCTCGTCGCGCACCGACGCGGACTCGCCGAACACAGGCAGCTTCAGGTGCCAGCCGGCATCGAGGCCGCCCTCGCGCCGGCGCAGGGTGACCTTCCAGCGGAAGAGCGTGAGCTCGGCGGTGTCGTGGTAGACGGCGCTGAGCTCGACAGCCGGCTGCAGCTCGATGCTGTCGACGACGCCCGTGAGGTTCGGCCACTCGAAGAGGGCATGCACGCGGAACTTGCGCTCGATCTCACGATGGGTCGTGGGTGCCGTCATGGTGCAGTGCCGTGCTTGGTCCGCGCGATGAGCACCTCCTGGTAGTCGGCCAGGAGGGTGCCGTCGTCGGCACGCAGGCGGCGGGTCCAGACGCCGTCGGCATCAAGGCGCCACGAGGCGAAGCCGGTGCTCATCGCCATGTCGAACAGCTCGTTGACCCAGGTGAGCTCACCCGGGTCGACCAGCTGCACGAGCGTCTCGACGCGGCGGTCGAGGTTGCGGTGCATCATGTCGGCGGAGCCGATCCAGACCTCGCGATCGCCGGCGTTCTCGAAGCAGAACGCGCGCGAGTGCTCGAGGAACCGGCCCAGGATGCTGATGACACGGATCGTCTCGCTCATGCCCGGCACGCCAGGTCGCAGGGCGCAGATGCCGCGCACGAACACGTCGACCGGCACGCCGACGCTCGATGCCCGGTAGAGCGCGTCGATCACCTGCTCGTCGACGAGGGCGTTGCACTTGAAGCGGATGCCCGAGGGGAGCCCCGCCAGGTGGTGCTCGATCTCGCGATCGATCCGCTCGACCAGGCCGGAGCGCACCGAGTGGGGCGCGACCAGGAGCCGGGCGTAGTCGGTGTTCATCGAGTAGCCCGAAAGCACGTTGAACAGGTTCGAGACGTCCTCGCCCACCTCGGGCGAGCAGGTGAGCAGGCCCATGTCCTCGTAGAGGCGCGCCGTCTTGGGGTGGTAGTTGCCGGTGCCCAGGTGGCAGTAGCGGCGCAGCTGGTCGCCGTCGTTGCGCACGACCATCGAGGCCTTGCTGTGCGTCTTCAGGCCGACCAGGCCGTAGACGACGTGGACACCCGCCTCCTCGAGCTTGCGTCCCCAGTCGATGTTGTTCTGCTCATCGAACCGTGCCTTGATCTCGACGAGTGCCAGCACCTGCTTGCCGTTCTGGGCGGCGGTGATGAGCGCATCGACGATGGGGGAGTCGCCGGACGTGCGGTAGAGGGTCTGCTTGATCGCGAGCACATGCGGATCGCGCGCGGCCTGCTCGAGGAACAGCTGCACGCTCGTGCTGAAGGAGTCATAGGGATGGTGCAGCAGCACATCGCGCTCGCGCACCACCGAGAAGATGTCCGGCGGCGTCGAGGACTCGACCTCGGAGAGCTGGCGCGACGTGCGGCCGACGAAGTTCGGCTGCTTGAGGTCCTGCCGGTCGAGGTTGACGAAGGTCCACAGGCCGGTGAGGTCGAGCGGGCCCGGCACGCGGAAGACCTCGTTCTCGGTGACGTCGAGCTCGCTGATGAGCAGGTCGAGCACATACGGATCGATCGACTCCTCGACCTCGAGGCGCACGGGCGGGCCGAAGCGGCGTCGCATGAGCTCGCGCTCGAGGGCCAGCAGCAGGTTCTCTGCGTCGTCCTCCTCGACCTCGACGTCCTCGTTGCGCGTCACGCGGAAGCTGTGGTTCTGCAGGATCTGCATGCCTGGGAACAGCTGGTTGAGGTGGGCGGCGATGACATCCTCGAGCGGGACGAAGCGCTGCGAGCCCAGGGCGACGAAGCGCGGCAGTGACGGCGGAACCTTGACGCGCGCGAAGAGCTCGTTGCCGGTCACGGGGTTGCGCACGACGACGGCCATGTTGAGCGAGAGCCCACTGATGTAGGGGAACGGGTGCGATGGATCGACCGCCAGGGGGGTGAGCACCGGGAATACCTGCGCGTGGAAGAACGTCGTGAGCGTTGCGCGCTCCTCCTGCGTGAGCTGCTCGTAGCGCAGCAACTCGATGCCGTGGGCGAGCATCTGCGGCAGCACGTCAGCCTGGAAGACCATCGCATGCTCGCGCTGCAGCTCGTGCGCGCGCTCCCAGATCGACTCCAGCACCGCCTTGGGGTTGCGTCCGCTCGCGGAGCGCACGGCGATGCCAGTGGCGATGCGTCGCTTGAGGCCGGCGACCCGGACCATGAAGAACTCATCGAGGTTGCTCGCGAAGATGGCCAGGAACTTGGCCCGCTCCAGGATCGGCAGGCTGGTGTCCTCGGCGAGCTCGAGCACGCGCTGGTTGAACGCGAGCCACGAGAGCTCGCGGTCGAGGAAGCGGTCCTGGGGCCAGGACTCGGGATCAGTGGTCACCTTCGCATCGTTCCACAGAAAGGTGAACGAGTCGCCGTGCAGGTGGATGAACGAACGGTGACGCTCAGGCCTCGGACTGGTAGCGGTACATCACGTCGACGTCCCACCGGGCGAAGCCCAGGTTCTCGTACATCACGATCGCGCCCGTGTTCGTCGCATCCACATAGAGCATGCTCTGCACGAGACCGCGCGAGCGCAGGTGATGCAGGCCGGCCAGGGTGAGGGCCTTACCCAGGCCCTTGCCCTGCAGCGTCGGGTCGACACCCACGACGTAGACCTCGCCGATGGCGTCATGCACATGCGGATGCAGCTCGCTGCTGTCGATGAACCCGTGGATCTTGGTCCAGTGGAAGCCGAGCATGCGCCCGGTGTCGCGGTCGGCGGCGACCAGGAACCCGGGGATGGAGAACCAGGGCTCGGCCATGCGGCGGTGCAGGTCGTCGAGGGTCCAGTCGCCCTGCTCGGCGTGGTCGGCGAAGGCGATGGCATTGAGCGCGACCCACTCGTCGTCGTCCTGACCGGGCACGAAGGTGCGCAGCACGACATCGTCGGGGAAGCTCGCCGCCGGAAGCGGAGCGAGCAGCGATCGGCGCATCTGCCACAGGGTGCGCGCATGGCGGAACCCCATGGCCTTGGCCCAGGTGCCGGCATCGGCCTGCTCGCCGTGGGCCCACAGGCGCATGTCGCGGCGCGGGGTGGCGTCGAGGATCGCGGTGATGAGGTCGGTGCCCAGTCCCTGGCGGCGCGCCTGCGGCGCGATCGCGATCTCGGCGCTGGGTCCCTCGACCTCATCGGTGACATCGAGATGCGCGTAGCCGACCAGCGCTCCGCCCTCGTGCAGCAGGAAGTGCTTGCCGTGCGCATCGCCGCCGTGGCGCAGGTGCAGGAACACATGCTCGGACACTGGCGAGAGGCCGTCGTGCGCCGTCACGGCGTCGATGAGGTCGACCGCCTCCTGGATCTGCCCTGCATCCAGGCGGCTGGCGACCTGCAGCCCCTCCATGCCTAGTTCAGCCCGATCTCGAGCGACTCGTCGTCGAGCGCCGCGATGGAGGCGTCGTCGAGGTGCTGCGGGACGAAGCGGTACCCGACGTTGCGCACCGTGCCGATCAGGGCCTCGTGCTCGCTGCCGAGCTTGGCGCGCAGTCGGCGCACGTGCACGTCGACGGTGCGCGTGCCGCCGAAGTAGTCGTAGCCCCAGACCTCCTGGAGCAGGAGTGCACGGGTGAAGACACGGCCGGGGTGCTGGGCCAGGAACTTCAGGAGCTCGAACTCCTTGAAGGTCAGGTCGAGGGAGCGACCGCGGAGCTTGGCGGTGTAGGTGCCCTCGTCGATCATCAGCTCGCCGCTGCGGATCTCCTCGGGATTGGCCCCGCCGAGTTCGACCTCGGGGGTCAGGCGCGACGCCGCCAGGCGCAGCCGGGCCTCGACCTCGGCCGGTGAGGCCGTGTCGAGCAGCACCTCGTCGATGCCCCAGTCCCATTGAATGGCCGACAGCCCGCCCTCGGTGGTGACGAGCACGAGCGGGGCGCTCACCCCGGTCTGCTGCAGGAGCCGGGTCAGGCCGCGCACCGCAGGCAGGTCGCGTCGGCCGTCGACGAGCAGGACATCGCACTCGGGGGCGTTGAGCAGGGCAGTGGGCTCGGCCGGCAGGGTGCGCACCTGGTGCGTGAGGAGCATGAGCGCGGGCAGCACCTCGGCGGACGACTCGAGCGCGCGAGTGAGCAGGACGATTCGCATCTGCTGCACCTCCCGGGGGTCGCGTGTGTCGCTGGAGCGGACAATAGTCCCATGAGCCCTGCCGCCGAGGTCATGCTGGTGGCCTCCGACGGGGTCCGGGTGCACGCGACGCTCACGACCGGGCCCGGCGATGTCGCCTTTGTGGTGGTCCACGGCTTCAGCGGCCATGCGGCCTCCGGGGAGGTCCTGACGATCGTGCGCGCGCTGGCCCGCCACGGCTCCGTGGTCACGGTCGACCTGCGGGGCCATGGTCGGTCCGAGGGCGAGTCGACGGTCGGGATGCTCGAGGTGCTCGATGTCGATGCCGCCGTGCAGTGGGCCCGCGAGCTGGGATTCCGCAGGATCGTGGCCCTGGGGTTCTCGATGGGCGCTGCTGTGGTCGTGCGCCACGCAGCGCTGGCGCGTGATCCCGAGCAGGGCACGTCCGCGGATCCCCCCGTGCACGCCGGGGTCGACGCCGTCGTCGCCGTGAGCGGTCCCGCCTTCTGGTACTACCGGGGGACTCCGGTGATGCGCACGCTGCACTGGCTCGTGGAGACGCGCAGCGGCCGTGCGCTGCTGCGCCTGCGCGGCACGCGCATCCGGCCGCAGGAGTGGCCCGATCCACGCCCGCTGGAGCCCGTGGCCGCTGCGGGAATGCTCGGTCCCATCCCGCTGTTGGTCGTCCATGGCACTGCTGATCGCTTCTTCCCGCTCGAGCACCCTCGCGCGATGATGGCGGCGGCGCTGGCCGGCGGTCACGAGGATGCCGATGTGTGGATCCTCGAGGGGGTCGGGCATGCTGAAGCCGCGATGGCGGCGTCGATGATCGACGAGATGGCGGAATGGGGGCTGGCGCGATGCTCGGACTAGTGCTGCTCGTGGTGGTGCTCGCACTCGCCACCGCCTTCGGCCTGTACCGGCGTGCGACCGACGGCCGGATGCGCACCGTGGCGGCACCGGTGGCGGCTCCGATCCCCGTGGCCGACGACGCGCCTGAGGTCGACGTCACCACGCCGACGGCAGCAGAGCACGGCGGCGAGCGGCTCACGGCGCAGGTGCTGGGCGCCGACCTGGGAGCCCAGGCCACCCTCGTGCAGTTCTCGACCGCCTTCTGCCAGCCCTGTCGCGCGACGCGGCGCATCCTCGACGAGGTGACCACGATGGTGCCCGGCACCTCGCACATCGAGATCGACGCGGAGGCCCATCTCGACCTCGTGCGCCAGCTCGACATCCGGCGCACGCCGACCGTGCTCGTGCTCGATGCACGCGGGGTCATCGCCAAGCGGGCCGTGGGCCTGCCGCGCAAGGCCGACGTCATCGCCGCCCTCGGCGAGATCATCCCGGCCTGACTGCGAATCACTCGCAGGAGCCTGTAATCTGCAGTAGTCAGCCACGGCCTTGCTGGGGTCCGATCGCCTGCTTAGCCTCCTGCCATGCCTGATGTCACTGTCTGCGATCCGCGCACCGAGGTCGATGTGCGAGGCCCGCGCTTCTCCGCCGCGATCACGCTGGTCGTGCTCGCCGCAGCGCTGCTCACCCTCGGCAGTCCCGTGGCCGTCGTGCTGATCGCCATCCAGACCGTGGTGTTCGCCCTGGGCGCCTTCGTGGGCCTGCGAGCCCAGCCGTACGGAATCCTGTTCCGCAGTGTCGTGCAGCCGCGGCTTGCCCCCGCCACGGAGTTCGAGTCGGTCGCGCCACCGCGCTTCGCGGCGCTCGTCGGCTTCATCTTCACCGCCGTCGCGCTGCTGGGGCTGGCCACCGGCCTGACCACGGTCGCCTATGTGGCCGTGTCCTTCGCGCTCGCGGCCGCGTTCCTGAACGCCGCCTTCGGCTTCTGCCTGGGCTGCGAGATGTACCTCATCGGCAAGCGCATGCTCGCACGTCCCGTCACTGCCTGACGCCTGCCGGTCAGTAGACCAGCGCCTGCGCCTCCGGGGCCAGGATCTCCTCCACGAACGCCGCTGCGCCGGCGATCCGCACGCCGTCGACCAGCTGCTCAGCCGTGATGCCGCGACGCTGGGCGCACTGCGTGCACACGGTCACGGTGCCGGCATCCAGCACGATGGCCAGGAGGTCATCGAGGGCGGCGGAGTGCTCGAGCTCGAACTGCCCGGCGCGCCCGGGCAGGGCCAGCCACGCCGCCTCACCGGTGAGCCACAGGCTCACCTGCGCACCGGCGGCGACCGCCGTGGCCGCGACCGTGAACCCCTGTGCGCACCGCTCCGCCTCGTCGGCGCCGGCGGTGACCTTCACGACCAAGTGCTTCATGGGAGGAGTATCCATGACCGGTAGGCTCACGAGCATGGTCGAGACCGTGTACACCGGCGTCGTCGCTATGGCCTTGGCACTCCTCGCCTGGGGTGCGGTGCTCGGCGCCGTCCGCCTGTTCCGGAGCCAGGGCTGAGCGCCATGCAGCCCGACGCCGCCCTGCCGCCCGAACTGGCACCGCTGTCCTGGCTCATCGGGCACTGGGTCGGGGTCGGCACCGGCCAGTACCCCACCATCGGCGACTTCCGCTTCGGGCAGGAGGTCTCCTTCAGCACCGACGGCCGGCCGTTCCTGGCCTATGCCTCACGCAGCTGGCTCCTCGACGACGAGGGCACCCGGCTGCGTCCGCTCGCCTCGGAGTCGGGCTTCCTGCGCCCACGGCCGGACAACCACCTGGAGATGCAGCTCTCGCACCCGACCGGCTACGCGGAGATCTGGTACGGCCGCGTCGAGATCACCGGCATCGAGCAGGCGCACATCACGGGCGCCCGGGTCGAGCTGCGCACCGACCTGGTCGCGCGTACGCAGAGCGCCAAGGAGTACGTCGACGGCCATCGGCTCTATGGGCTGGTCGAGGGCCGGCTGCTGTGGACCTTCGACATGGCGGCGATGGGCCAGCCGCTGACCAACCACCTCGCGGCCACCCTGCACCGCCTCGAGGACCCCGCGTGAACACCACCTGGGACCAGCGCCTGCGCGAGCACGGCTTCCGGATCACGCCCCAGCGCCAGCTCGTGCTCGAGGCGGTCGAGCGTCTGCGCCATGGCACGCCCGAGGAGATCCTGGTCGAGGTGCAGCGCACCGCATCGGGCGTCAACCTGTCCACGGTCTACCGCACCCTCGAGGTGCTCGAGGATGTCGGACTCGTCACCCACGCCCACATCGGCCATGGTGCCCCGACCTACCACGCGGTCGATGACGAGCAGCACATCCATCTCGTCTGCGACACCTGCGGCAAGGTGGCGAGCGCGCCCGCGACCATCGCCGAGGCGTTCGTGGCCCAGTTGCGCAGCGACCACGCCTTCATCACCGACATCTCCCACATGGCCATCCACGGCGAGTGCGAGTCCTGCTTCGGCGCCCTCGGCGAGGAACGGCCGCAGGGCGAGTGATGCAGGTCCTGCCGCCCGACTCGGTGCACGACCAGGGCATGCCCTGGCACTGCGGCGACCCGTTCCTCGAGCAGCGCCTGCTGGCGTCGGGCCAGGGCATCGTCGACCTCGCCAACCGCGGCGTCGTGACGGTCACCGGTGCTGATCGACTCACCTGGCTCAACGACCTCACCACCCAGCTCGTCAACGGCCTGCAGCCGGGGCAGAGCGCGCTCGCACTGATCCTGAGCCCCAACGGCCATATCGAGGTCGAGCTGCACCTCGTCGATGACGGCACGACCACCTGGATCGTCACCGAGCCGGGGCAGACCGCAGGGCTGGTCGAGTACCTCGATCGCATGCGGTTCATGCTGCGCGTCGAGGTCCACGACAGGTCCGGCGAGTTCGGCGTCGTGTGGGAGCCGATGCACGAGGTCGACGCTGGGCACCCGACGTGGCTCGTGCCCGAGCCCTTCGCCG
Organism: Candidatus Nanopelagicales bacterium; assembly: GCA_028688835.1. Lineage (GTDB taxonomy): Bacteria > Actinomycetota > Actinomycetes > S36-B12 > S36-B12 > UBA11398. The sequence goes on from JAQTXL010000021.1 coordinate 14,693, forward strand.
CGCGCGGCTTCGCAGGGCGCGAGGTCATCCTCGACCGCGCCGCCCTGCAGACGCGCCTGGACTCCGCGCCCCAGGCCGGCTCGTGGGCGCTCGAGGCACTGCGGGTGGCTGCAGGCATGCCGCGCATGCACTGCGAGACCGACCACCGCACCATCCCCAACGAGGTCAACTGGCTCGGCTCGGCGGTGCACCTCAACAAGGGCTGCTATCGCGGACAGGAGACCGTGGCCAAGGTGCACAACCTCGGCCAGCCGCCTCGGCGCCTCGCGCTGGTGCACCTCGACGGCTCGAGCGAGGATCTTGCAGTGCACGGCGATGCCATCACCTCCAACGGGCGCCCCGTCGGCTGGATCGGCACTGCGGTGCGGCACTTCGAGCTCGGGTCCATCGCACTGGCCGTGCTCAAGCGCACAGTCGCGCTCGATGCGCCGCTGGCAGTGGAGCACCAGGGCGTCATGATCGCGGCGAGTGAGGATCCAGCTCCAGCAGGATGGTGATCGGCCCGTCATTGGTGAAGCGCACCTGCATGTCGGCGCCGAAGATCCCCGTGGCGACCCGTGCGCCGAGCTGCTCGAGCGCGGCGACGAACGTGTCGACGAGCGGCTCCGCATGGCTCGCTGGCGCGGCCGCCTCCCACGTCGGGCGCCGGCCCTTCCTCGTCTGGCCGTACAGCGTGAACTGGCTGATGACCAGCAGTGGATGCCCGAGATCGGCTGCTGAGGCCTCGGTGGTCGGGCCGTCGAAGATGCGCAGCGTGAGGACCTTCTCGGCGAGCCGCTGCGCCGTGGCCACGTCATCGCCGTGCGTCACGCCGACCAGCACGACGAGTCCTGGTCCCTCGAACTGGCCGACCGTTGCACCGTCGACGCTGACCGACGCGTCGAGCGCGCGCTGCACGAGTGCTCGCATGTGGTGCACCCTGCCAGATGGTCTGCCGCAGGCGCTCGCCTGATCGGCGATCGGCTACCGTGCAGTGATGTTCTTCCAAGTCCAGAATCTCGTGCTGCTCGTCCTCTGGGTGCTGTTCCTGCTCGTGAAGGCGTTCGCGTTCATCGACTGCGTGCGTCGACCGGCAGCCGCCTTCCCGGCGATCGGCCGCCAGACGAAGGTGCTCTGGCTCATCCTCACCGGGGTGTCGGCCGGCGCGGCCGTGGTCGTGGGCGATCCGCTCGGGCTGCTGGGCATCGCCGGCCTGGTCGCGTCGCTCGTCTACCTGTTCGACGTGCGCCCGCGCATCATCGAGATCCTGCGCAAGCGCTGGTAGCTACTTCTTGCCCTGCGCGGCCACGGCAGCAGCGGCCGTCGCCGCCGCAGCGGGATCGAGGTACTCGCCGCCCGGCACGAGTGGCACGAGGTCCTCGTCGAGCCGGTAGACCAGCGGGATGCCCGTGGGGATGTTCAGCGAGGCGATGTCGGCATCGGAGATGCGGTCGAGGTGCTTGACGAGGGCGCGCAGCGAGTTGCCATGCGCCGCGACGAGCACCGTGCGTCCCAGGCGCAGCCCCTCCTGCACGATGACGTCCTGCCAGTAGGGCACGAGGCGCTCGACGACATCGGCCAGGCACTCGGTGTCCGGGCGCGCCTCAGGCGGCAGGGCCGCGTAGCGGGCGTCATGCGTCTGGGCGAACTCGTCGTCTGCGGCGATCGGCGGCGGCGGCACGTCGTAGGAGCGGCGCCACAGCATGAACTGCTCCTCGCCGTACTCCGCGAGCGTCTGCGCCTTGTCCTTGCCCTGCAGCGCGCCGTAGTGCCGCTCATTGAGCCGCCAGTTGCGCACCACGGGGATCCAGTGGCGGTCGCAGGTCTCCAGGGCGATCTGCGAGGTCTTGATCGCGCGCTTGAGCAGCGAGGTGTAGACGATGTCGGGCAGCAGGCCCGCATCGCGCAGCAGCTCGCCGCCGCGCACGGCCTCGCCGCGTCCCTTCTCGTTCAGGTCGACATCGACCCAGCCCGTGAACAGGTTCTGGGCGTTCCACTCACTCTCGCCGTGGCGGAGCAGGATCAGGGTGTACGGCGCCTGGCTCTGGGTCATGGCACAAGTGTGCCGCGTGCGGACCGCTCAGCGCTCGTCGGGATGTTCGAGCAGGTGCCGGAAGGCCTCGAGGTTCGCGGTGGACTCCCCGCGTGAGATGCGCCAGTTCCACTCGCGCTGCATGGCGCCCAGGAAGCCGAGCTCCAGGATCGGGTTGAAGGACTCGTCGGCGTACTCGAGCACCGAGCCCAGCAGCCGGTCGAGCTCGTCGTCGTCGATCGCTCGCAGCGCGACGCGGCCAGTGAGGTAGATGTCGCCGTACTGGTCGATCGAGAAGGCCACGCCGTACAGGCGCCGGTTCTTCTCCAGGAGCCACTCGTGCACAGACGCGCTGTTCTCCTCCGGGCAGCGGGCGACGAAGGCGCTGATCGACACCGCATGCGGGCCCACGGTCATCGCCACATTCGTCTTGAGCTTCTTCACGCCCGGCAGCGTGATGACGAAGGTGGGTCCGCTGACCTCCTCGTACTCGAGCTCGGCGGACTGCAGGTAGGAGCGGACGGCCTGCACGACCTCGGTCTGGTCGGTCACTGGGCGACGCGGGCAATCTGCAGCTCGTGGTCGCGCATGGCGCGGGCGTAGGTGTCGAGCAGGCCCTCGGCGGTGGCCTCCCACCCGAACCGGGCGGCGTGGGCCCGGGTGCCGGCCCGCAGCCTGGCCATGGCCTGCGGATGCTGCATGAGCTCGGCCATGACGGTGGCGTAGCGCGCCGGGTCGTGCCCGTCGATGAGCACCCCGCTGCGCTGGTCGGCCACCGCGGTGCGCAGGCCGCCCACGGCTGCCGCGACCACCGGGGTGCCGCAGGCCTGTGACTCGATCGCCACCAGGCCGAAGGACTCGGAGTACGACGGCACGACCGTGAGGTCGGCCGCGCGGTACCAGTCGGCGAGGGTGCGGCGATCGGACGGCGGCTCGAAGCGCACGCAGTCGGCGATGCCGAGTGCGGCGGCCAGGTCGACGAGGGCCGATGGCCGCTCGAGGCCGGATCCCGATGGACCGCCTGCGATGACCACCAGGAGCCGGTCGCGCAGCGCCGGATCGGCGCGCAGCATGTCGGCGGCAGCGCGCAGGAGCACATCGGGCGCCTTGAGCGGCTGGATGCGGCCGACGAACAGCAGCACGTGCGCATCGGCACGGATGCCGAGCCGATGGCGTGCGGCTCCCGGGTCTCCGGGGGTGAACAGGCCCAGGTCGACGCCGGGGTGCACGACATCGACGTGCGCGGGATCGGCGTCGTAGAGGCCGATGAGCTGGGCGGCCTCGTCGTCGGTGTTGGCGATCAGGCGGGTGGCGGCGTCGACGACCTGCTGCTCGCCGATGACCCGCCCCAGCGGCTCGGGGGAGTCGCCGTCGGCGAGGTCGGAGTTCTTGACCTTGGCCATGGTGTGCATGCTGTGCACCAGCGGCACGCCCCAGCGCTCGGAGGCCAGCCAGCCCACCTGCCCCGAGAGCCAGTAGTGCGAGTGGATGAGGTCGAACCAGCCCTCAGGGCGCGACGCCTCGGCGCGCAGGACGCCGGAGGTCACCGCGCACAGCTGCCCGGGGAGGTCCTCCTTGCGCAGGCCCTCGAACGGCCCTGCCGTGACGTGACGCACCAGGATGCCCGGCGCGACCTCGATGGTGGGCTCGAGGCCTGAGCTCGTGGCGCGCGTGAAGATCTCGACCTCGACGCCCATGCGCGCGAGCTGGCGGGCCGACTCGAGCACATAGACGTTCATGCCGCCCGCATCGCCGGTGCCGGGCTGGTCGAGGGGCGAGGTGTGGATCGACAGGAGGGCGACGCGTCGGGGCACGGTGCGCATGGGGCGCAGCTGTCGCACGGTCATGCACACCTCCCAGGTCGGGCCACAGGGCACCTTGGCACACCGGCCCCGGCCCTGACCAGCGGTTACTTCGTGAGCGAAACCCCGACGTACGGTTCTCCGGTGACGATCGTGATGAGCCGGCGGGTCACCGAGACGGCATGGTCGGCGTAGCGCTCGTAGTAGCGCGAGAGCAGCGTGATGTCGATGGCCGTCTCGACACCGTGGGTCCAGGTGGGGGACAGCACCACGCGGAAGAGCTCGCGGTGCAGCCGGTCGACATCCTCGTCATGGGCGGCGATGTCGGCCGCCAGGGCAAGGTCCTTGGTGGCGACGACCTGCGCGGTCTTGAGCACGATCGCCTGGGCCAGGGCGCCCATCTCCTCGAAGGTCTCCTGCAGCTCCAGCGGGACCACCGGGTTGGGGAAGCGCATCCGGGCCTGCTTGGCCACGTGCGCGGCCAGGTCGCCCATGCGCTCGAGGGACGCTGCGATGCGCAGCGAGCCGATGAGGATGCGCAGGTCGCGGTCGGTCGGCTGCTGGGCCGAGATGAGGTCGAAGCAGCGCTCCTCGATCTCCGCCGTGAGGATGTCGATGCGCTCGTCCTGGGCGATGACGCCCTGGGCCAGGTCGTTGTCGGCATTGAGGAGGGAGTGGGTCGCGTCGAACATGGCCGAGCCGACGAGGTCCGCGACCTCGACGAGGCCTGCGTTCACCGCCTTGAGATCTTCTTCGTAGGCCATTGAGGCGCGTATTCCCTTCCGGCGTGGAGCATACGCAACCATGCATCGATAGTGACGGACCAAGATAGCGGCTTCCTGAACGGGAGATGTCCAATTCGTGAACGCCGAGCACCACGGATGAACCCTGGGCGAATGATTCGCCATTCACGGGCATCGCGTTCGCCCCGTGCCGCGGGCGTCCATATCCTTCAGATGTGACGAGCAACCTCCTGCAGCCCGAGGGCATGGGTCGCCGCGCCCCCGGGATCCCGGAGATCCCCGACGAGGTGGCCAGGATCCTGGCCGTGCTGCCGTCCGCGTCGATCGTGGTCGACCTCGATGGCGTGGTGCTCCGCGCGAGCGACCGCAGCCTGGCGCTGGGCATCGTCAACCGGTCGAGCATCGCCATCGCGGACATCGCCAAGCTGGTCACCAAGGTGGCCATCGACGGAGAGTCGCGCGAGCAGGAGATGCGGGCCCGCCGCCCACCGCTGGGGCGCGAGCTCCTCGAGCTCAGGGTGCGCGTCGCCGACCTGGGCACCGGCGCGATCCTCGTCCTCATCGACGACCTCGCCGAGGAGCGCCGGGTCGACGCCGTGCGACGCGATTTCGTCGCCAACATCAGCCACGAGCTCAAGACGCCCGTGGGCGCACTGTCGGTGCTCGCCGAGGCGGTGCAGTCGGCCAGCGATGACCCGGTGCAGGTGCGGCACTTCGCCGAGCGCATGCAGCTCGAGGCCACGCGGCTGGGCCATCTCGTCCAGGACGTCATCGACCTGTCGCGACTGCAGGGCGATGATCCGCTGAGCCACGCCCAGGTGGTCTCCATCGACGATCTCGTGGAGCGCGCCGTCGACGACGTGCGGATGCTCGCGGCCAAGCGCGACATCGAGTTCGTCGTGGCCCACGAGTCCGAGACCTACATCTACGCCGATCTCGGCCAGCTCCAGACCGCTCTGCGCAACCTCCTGGTCAACGCCGTCGCGTACTCGCTCGACGGCACGAGCGTCGCCGTGCACACCCGCCTCGTCGAGTCGATGGTCGAGATCATGGTGAAGGACCAGGGCATCGGCATCCCGGCCAACGACCTCGACCGGATCTTCGAGCGCTTCTACCGCGTCGATCCCGCTCGCTCGCGCAGCACCGGCGGCACGGGCCTGGGCCTGTCGATCGTCAAGCACGTGTGCCAGAACCACGGCGGCGAGTGCACGGTGTGGTCGGAGGTCGGGGTCGGCTCGTCCTTCACGCTCCGCATCCCCATGTACCGACCTGAGTCGGACGAGCCAGGCGAGCGCACCATCGACCTTGCAGTGATCGCAGGAGAGGGACAGTCATGACGAAGGTGCTCATCGTCGAGGACGAGGAGTCATTCTCCGAGGCTCTGGCCTTCATGCTCAAGCGCGAGGGGTACGAGGTCGAGGTGGCTGCCGACGGCAACAAGGCCCTGGATGCCTTCGAGCGCAATGGCGCCGACCTGCTGCTGCTCGACCTCATGCTGCCCGGCATCCCCGGCACGGAGGTCTGCCGCATCATCCGGGCGAAGTCCGGCGTGCCGATCATCATGCTGTCGGCCAAGGACGGCGAGGTCGACAAGGTCGTCGGACTCGAGCTTGGCGCCGACGACTACATCACCAAGCCGTTCTCGTCGCGCGAGCTGCTCGCGCGCGTGCGCGCAGTGCTGCGCCGGCACGGCGAGGTCGACGAGCTGCTGCCGTCGGTGATCGAGGAGGGTCCGGTGCGCATCGACGTCGATCGCCACGTGGTCACGGTCCGAGGCCAGCATGTGCCCATGCCGCTCAAGGAGTTCGACCTGCTGGAGTTCCTGGTGCGCAATGCCGGGCGCGTGATGACCCGTGCGCAGCTCATCGACCGCGTCTGGGGCGCCGACTACGTCGGCGACACGAAGACCCTCGATGTGCACGTCAAGCGACTGCGCACGAAGATCGAGGACGATCCGGCCAACCCGACGCACCTGCTCACCGTGCGCGGTCTGGGCTACCGCTTCCAGGGCTGATCCAGCCCGGTCGGGCTACTCGGCCGGGGACTCGCTGGCGGACGGCTCTGCGGCGGGAGTCGCCTCGGGAGCGCTGGCGCCCATCGGCACGATGCCCTCGTAGAAGCCCACGGCCGGGACGGTCAGCACCGAGATGGCCACGCGGCCGGTATCGCGGAAGTTGAAGACCACCGGCACGAAGGTGCTCACGGGGCCGGTGAGGCCGGTGACCGGCACCTTGATCTCAGCATTGGCGTAGCCGAAGGGGATGCTGTCGCCGGGCTTGATCTCCGGGAAGGCGGGGGCCGGGATCGCCGGCCGTCCGTCGACCTCGATGCTGGTCAGGGCATCGGCTTCGACACCGATGTTCACCACGGTGCCGATGAGCATGGCATCGGCCGTGGTGTCGCCGGTCACGATGGTCGCATCGAGGATCTTGATGGCCCCGGCCTGCGCCTCGGTGCCGTTGCCGGTGTTCATGGTGGCCTGGGCGGTCGTGGTGGCCTGGATGCCGCTGAAGCAGCCGGACAGGGCGGGCAGGGCGGCGATCGCCAAGATGCTCAGGGCGATCGTGCTGCGGCGGGCAAGGGGGCGTCGGGTGAGGGCTGTCATCGTCACGGGGTCAGGGTAGCGACAAGCATTCGTCGTGTCTTCGCGTGGTAGTCTCAGTGGTCTTGAAAGGGGTTTCACTCAATGGCGTTCAACGTTGGCGACACGGTCGTCTACCCGCACCATGGGGCTGCAGTCATCGAAGCCATGGAGATCCGGACCGTCAAGGGCGAGAAGCGCGAGTACCTCGTGCTCCGAGTCGCCCAGGGTGATCTCACGGTCCGCGTCCCCTCTGACAACGTCGATCTCGTCGGTGTGCGCGACGTGGTCAATGCCGAGGGCCTGGACCGCGTCTTCAACGTGCTGCGCCAGCCGTACACGGAGGAGCCCACCAACTGGTCCCGCCGCTACAAGGCCAATCTCGAGAAGCTCGCCTCAGGCGATGTCATCAAGGTGGCCGAGGTCGTGCGCGACCTGTGGCGCCGTGAGAAGGAGCGCGGGCTGTCCGCGGGCGAGAAGCGCATGCTCGCCAAGGCCCGCCAGATCCTGGTCAGCGAGCTGGCCCTGGCCGAGAAGACCAACGAGGACAAGGCCGAGGCCATCCTCGACGAGGTCCTCGCCTCGTAGCCATGAGTGACCTAGGGCGCACTGCGGCCCTGGTACCAGCCGCCGGGCGCGGTGAGCGTCTGGGTGCTGGGGTTCCGAAGGCATTGCGCTCCATCGGCGGAACCCCGATCCTCGTGCACGCGGTGCATGCCCTGGCCTCCTCGCGTGTGGTCGACCTCGTCGTCATCGCGGCCCCCGAATCCGAGCTCGACGACGTCCGCGCCCTGTTCGCGGAGCAGCCAGCAGGCGCGGAGGTCTCGGTCGTGGCCGGAGGCCCGACCCGCCAGGACTCGGTGGCCCGAGCGCTGCTCACCCTGCCCGCCGATGTCGATGTCGTCCTCGTGCACGACGCAGCCCGCCCCCTCGTGCCCACTGAGCTCGTGAGCGCGGTCGTCGCCGAGGTCCGTCGCGGCGCCCAGGCCGTGGTCCCGGCCCTTCCGGTCACCGACACCATCAAGCAGGTCAATGCGGCCGAGCAGGTCATCGGCACGCCCGATCGCAGCTCCCTGCGCGCGGTGCAGACACCCCAGGGCTTCGCCCGAGCGGCCCTGCAGGCTGCCCATGCCGCCGCCGACGACGAGTCGGCCACCGACGACGCCGCCCTGGTCGAGCGCCACGGCGTGATCGTGCAGGTGATCCCCGGGCATGAGGAGGCCTTCAAGATCACCCGGCCCCTCGATCTCGTGCTCGCCGAGGCCGTGCTGGCCAAGCGGAGGGCGACCCGTGTCATCGGCTGAGCCTGCTGCGCAGCTGCCCTCGGTCGGCCTGGGCACCGATGTCCACGCCTTCGAGCCCGGACGCGAGATGTGGATGGCCGGTCTCCACTGGCCCGGTGTCACCGGGCTGGCCGGGCACTCCGATGCGGATGCGGCCTGCCATGCCCTGTGCGATGCGCTCCTGTCGGCGGCTGGCCTCGGCGATCTCGGCAGCGTCTTCGGCACCGATGACCCCAGCTGGAGCGGCGCAGGCGGCGTCATGATGCTCGAGCACGTCGCCGTGCTGCTGCGCGATGCGCAGGTGACGGTGGCCAACGCGTCCGTGCAGGTCATCGGCAACAGTCCGCGCATCAGCACCCGCCGCCTCGAGGCCGAGCAGGTGCTCACTGCCGCCGTCGGGGCTCCTGTGCGCGTGTCCGGCACGACCACCGACGGACTCGGGCTCACCGGCCGCGGCGAGGGCGTGGCAGCCATCGCGATCGCGCTGGTGCTGCAGTCCGTCACGACAACGGATCGGTAGCCTGCGCACGTGGCCATTCACCTGTACGACACCGCTGCGCGCGCCATGCGCGAGTTCGTGCCGATCGTGCCGGGGCACGTCGGCGTGTACCTGTGCGGCGCCACCGTGCAGGCGCCGCCGCATGTCGGGCACATCCGGTCAGGGGTCGCCTTCGACGTCCTGCGCCGCTGGCTGCTGACCCGAGGGTTCGAGGTCACCTTCATCCGCAACGTCACGGACATCGACGACAAGATCATCGGGCGGGCCAACGACGAGGGCGTGCCGTACTGGCTGGTCGCCATGCGCAATGAGCGTGCGTTCAGTGACGCCTACGACATCCTCGGGTGCCTGCCCCCCACCTACGAGCCACGGGCCACCGGTCACATCACCGAGATGGTCACGCTCATGCAGCGACTGATCGACTCCGGCCACGCCTATGAGCTCGATGGAGACGTCTACTTCTCGGTGAGCTCCTTCGCCGACTACGGCAGCCTGAGCCGGCAGCGTCCCGATGAGGTCGTGGCCTCATCGGACTCCGAGGCCAAGGGCAAGCGTGATCCGCGTGACTTCGCGATGTGGAAGGCGGCCAAGGCTGGTGAGCCCTCGTGGCCCACCCCATGGGGCGACGGGCGTCCGGGCTGGCACATCGAGTGCTCGGCGATGGCGCGCAAGTACCTGGGTCCGCAGTTCGACATCCACGGTGGCGGGCTCGACCTCATCTTCCCGCACCACGAGAACGAGATCGCGCAGTCGCAGGCCGCCGGCGATCCCTTCGCGAACTACTGGCTGCACAACGCCTGGGTCACCACGGCAGGCGCGAAGATGAGCAAGTCCCTGGGCAACTCGCTGCTCGTCTCCGAGGTCGTGCAGCGCGTGCGCCCCGTCGACCTGCGCTACTACCTCGTGTCGGTGCACTACCGCTCGATGCTCGAGTTCTCCGACGCCTCGGTGCTCGAGGCAGGGCAGGCCTTCCGGCGCATCGAGGGGTTCATCGCGCGCGCCCTGGAGTTCCTCGGCGCCGAGCTCGGGCAGGTCGGCGCCTCCCGCCCAGCGGCCTTCGACGCGGCGATGGACGACGACCTCAGCGTCGCCGAGGGCTGCGCAGTGCTCCACGACTGCGTGCGCGTCGGCAATGCGGCGATCGCCGGCCAGGACCGCGCATCTGTGGCCGACTCGCTGGCCGATGTGCTGGGCATGCTCGAAGTGCTCGGCCTGCATCCGTCTGACTGGCAGGCGGTCGGCGACGATGCCGGGCGCACGACGGCCATCATCGACGAGCTCGTGCAGGCCCTGCTCGACCAGCGACAGGAGGCCCGGGCGCGCAAGGACTTCGGCGCTGCAGACGCCATCCGCGACGCGCTCGACGCCATGGGCGTCCGTATCGAGGACACCCCAACCGGGGCCCGCTGGACTCTCGACCACTCACCAACGCAAGGGGCATGAACACATGGCTGGCAACTCACAACGTCGCGGGGCGATGCGCAACGAGGGCAGCAAGAAGGGTGCCACCGTGGGCTCGGGAGGTCAGCGCCGCAAGCAGCTGAAGGGCAAGGGCCCCACACCGAAGGCGACCGAGCGGCCCTACCACCAGGCGGCCAAGCGCAAGAAGGCCGCCGAGCGCTCCGATGCTCGCCCGGCGCGCACCTCGACCGGCCGGCGCCCGGCCAAGCGCGAGGACGCCAGCATGCTCATGGGCCGCAACTCGGTGGTCGAGGGCCTGCGTGCAGGTGTCCCGGGCAAGTGCCTCTACATGCAGACCCGCGTTGAGGCTGATGACCGCTGGCGCGAGTCGCTGCGGCGGGCACTGGCGGCCAACATCCCGGTGCTCGAGGTCACGAAGATCGAGCTCGATCGCATGACCGACGGTGGCGTGCACCAGGGCCTGGTGCTGAGCGTGCCCGCCTATGAGTACGCCGAGCTCGATGAGTTCCTCGACTCGACCCTGATCGTGGCCCTCGACGGCGTGACCGATCCGCGCAACCTCGGCGCAGTGGCACGGTCTGCTGCGGCCTTCGGCGCCGGCGGCATCGTCGTGCCCGCACGGCGGTCGGCCGGGGTATCGGCGGGAGCCTGGAAGACCTCGGCGGGTGCGCTCTCGCGGGTCGACGTGGCGCAGGTGACCAACCTGACGCGTGGGCTCAAGGATCTCCAGAGCGCCGGATTCACGGTGGTCGGGCTGGCCGCAGATGCCGAGCACTCCCTGGCCGAGCTGCCCGCGCACGTATTCGAGGAGCCGGTCGTGATCGTCATCGGATCCGAGGGCAAGGGCCTGTCACGGCTGGTCGCAGAGACGTGCGACTGGAAGGTGCGCATCGAGATGGTGCCGGGCAATGAGTCCCTGAACGCATCGGTCGCCGCAGGCATCGCCCTGCATGCGGTGCACCGCGCGCGCTAGGACCCTTCTGGGAAGGTGATCCGCAGCTCCATCGTGTCGTCGCTCGGCGTGCCGGCGCGAGCGCCGAGCACAGCCGCCTCATCGGGCTTGGCGGTGAGCACAGTCGCGACATAGTCGTCGACGGCTCCGGCGAACGGCACAGTCGCGCCGATCCGCTCCGACATGAACCAGCGATGCTCGAGGACCTCGTGGAAGATCTGCGCCGGCTCGAGCTTGCCGCGCAGCTCGCGGGGCACTGCTGCCATCACGCGCTCGAAGCGCTCGTTGACCCAGCGATGCGCAGCGAGCTCCTCATCCTCGGCATCCAGGCCGAGCTCGGCACGGAAGGCGTCGAGGTCGTTGAGCAGGCGCCGAGCCTGCTGCTCCTCGACGTCGAGCCCGGTGAGCCGGATGAGGCGCCGCGAGTGATG
>JAQTXL010000123.1 GCA_028688835.1 Candidatus Nanopelagicales bacterium
TGCCAGCGCCTCGCCGTCAGCCAGCACGCCCCACTGCTCGGGATGCAGCACGAGGAACTCGCCGAGGGCCTCCGACATGCCCAGGATGTCGACCAGGCGACCGCGGAAGTCCTCGTCGGCCTGGAAGGTGCGCAGCGCCTGTGGCGAGGCGACCTCGAGGAATCGCTCGAGCAGTCCGAGGGCCTGGTCGGGGTCGGCGACGGTGCTCAGGCAGGACAGCAGCGCGCTCTCGTGCTCGCCGAGCACCTGCACCATGGTCGGTCGCCGCAGGATCTGCTCGGCGCGATCGACATCGGCCAGGCCGAGCCTGGCGAAGCGCACGCCGGCCCCCGCACGGCGATGCTCGCCCAAGCCGTCTGCCATGGGTCCATCCAACCGCCTGGCGGTTCACCAGGCAGCACCGGTCACAAGCGGGGCAGGTACCGATCGAGCTCCCACTGGTTGACCTGCGAGCGGTACTCGTCCCACTCGGCCTTCTTGTTGCGCAGGAAGAAGTCGAACACGTGCTCGCCGAGCGTCTCGGCCACCAGCTCTGAGCGCTCCATGACATCGAGGGCCTGGCCCAGGCTCGCCGGCAGCGGCTTCATGCCCAGGGCCCGGCGCTCGGCCTCGGTCAGCGCCCAGACGTCCTCCTCGGCGCCCGGCGGCAGCTCATAGCCCTCGTCGATGCCCTTGAGTCCGGCGGCCAGGATCAGCGCGTAGGCGAGGTAGGGGTTCGCGGCGCTGTCCAGCGAGCGGAACTCCACGCGCGTGCTGTTGCCCTTCGCGGGCTTGTACATCGGCACGCGGATGAGCGCCGAGCTGTTGTTGTGGCCCCAGCAGACCCAGGCAGGCGCCTCGGCGCCGCCCACGAGCCGCTTGTAGGAGTTGACCCACTGGTTGGTCACCGCAGTGATCTCGGGCGCGTGCAGCAGCAGTCCCGCGATGAACGAGCGGCCGACCTTCGACAGCTGCAGCGGAGCCCCGGCCTCGTAGAAGGCGTTGCGGTCGCCCTCGAACAGCGACAGGTGCGTGTGCATGCCCGAGCCCGGGTGCTCGCGGAACGGCTTGGGCATGAAGGAGGCGTACATCCCCTGCTCGAGCGCGACCTCCTGGCAGACCAGTCGGAAGGTCATGAGGTTGTCGGACGTGGTCAGGGCATCGGCGTAGCGCAGGTCGATCTCCTGCTGGCCCGGGCCGCCCTCGTGGTGCGAGAACTCCACGGAGATGCCCATCGACTCCAGCATCATGATCGCCTGGCGCCGGAAGTCGGCCGACTGGCCGTGCGGGGTGTTGTCGAAGTAGCCGTAGCTGTCGGCGGGCTGCGGCTGCTCGCCGGCCACGGGCCGGTCCTTGAGGAGGTAGAACTCGACCTCCGGGTGCGTGTAGAAGGTGAAGCCCAGGTCGGCAGCACGCGTGAGGGTGCGCTTGAGCACGAAGCGCGGGTCGGCGTACGACGGCGTGCCATCGGGCATGAGGATGTCGCAGAACAGCCGGGCGGCACCGGGGCCCTCACTGCGCCAGGGCAGCAGTGCGAACGTCCCGGGATCGGGCTGTGCGAGCATGTCGGACTCGTAGACGCGCGTGAACCCCTCGATGGCCGAGCCGTCGAAGCCGATACCCTCGGCGAAGGCGCCTTCAAGCTCGGCCGGGGCGATCGCCACCGACTTCAGGGTGCCGAGCACATCGGTGAACCACAGTCGCACGAAGCGGATGTCGCGCTCCTCGATCGTGCGCAGCACGAATTCGGCCTGCTTGTCCATCTGGAAGCACCTTTCCTCACACACGCCAGTCTTCGCCCGACTGTACGTGGTCCATCATCGCCGGAACCGTGTTACACCCGTATGTCGCAGGACCGTTCACGCCGATCGGTAGTCTCGGCCAATGCCCATGCTGCGCCTCGCCCTGGCCCAGGCCAACGCGACGGTCGGCGACCTCTCGGGCAACAGCGTGCAGATCCTCGAGCTCGCCGAGCGGGCGCACGCTGCAGGTGCTCACCTGATCGCCTTCCCGGAGATGTTCCTCACGGGGTACCCGGTCGAGGACCTCGCCCTGCGCCCCTCGTTCCAGGACGCATCGATCGCGGCGGTCGACCGCCTTGCCGGCGACCTCGTCCAGCGCGGCCTGGGCTCGCTCATCACTGTGGTCGGGTACCTCGACTGCATCGACACCGGCCCCTCGCATGCGCAGGTCTCCGCACCCGTGAATGCAGCCGCCGTGCTGCATGAGGGGCGCATCATCGCCCGCTACATCAAGCATCACCTGCCGAACTACGGGGTGTTCGACGAGGCGCGCTACTTCGTGCCGGGCACGGCCCCCGTGCACCTGCGCGTGGGCGGCACCACGATCACCCTGGCGATCTGCGAGGACATCTGGCAGACCGGCGGTCCGGTCGAGTGGGCGCGCGAGGCGGCAGCCTCACTGCTGCTCGTGCTCAACGCCTCTCCGTACGAGCGCAACAAGACCGACGTCCGCAAGCACCTGTGCCGCGAGCGCGCGCGCCAGAGCGGCTGCGCAGTCGCCTACGTCAATCTTGTCGGCGGGCAGGACGAGCTCGTGTTCGACGGCGACTCCATGGTCGTCGATGCCGCCGGCACCGTGATCGCGCGCGGGCTGCAGTTCGTCGACGACCTCATGGTCGTCGACCTCGACCTCCCCGAGACCGCGGTCCACGACGACACGACGCAGGTGTCGGCCTCGCTCGACGTCAGCACGCCGAGCGCAGGCGTCATCGTCAATGAGCGACTGCCGGAGCTCCACGAGGTCTACTCGGCGCTGACGCTCGGACTGGCCGACTACGTCAACAAGAACCGGTTCGCGAGCGTCCTGCTGGGGCTCAGCGGCGGCATCGACTCGGCACTTGTCGCGGCCATCGCGTGCGACGCGCTGGGCGCAGATCGCGTGTTCGGCGTCTCCATGCCCAGCGTCTACTCGTCGGAGCACTCGAAGGACGACGCCGCCGACCTCGCCGAGCGCACTGGCGTGCACCTGCGCACCGTGCCCATCGCACCGATGGTCGACGCCTTCATGGCAACGCTGCACCTGACCGGGCTCGCCGAGGAGAACCTGCAGGCACGCGTGCGCGGGACCACACTCATGGGCATCTCGAACCAGGAGGGCCACCTCGTGCTGACCACGGGGAACAAGAGCGAGCTCTCCGTGGGCTACTCGACCCTCTACGGCGACAGCGTCGGGGGCTTCGCCCCGATCAAGGACGTGCCCAAGCTGCTCGTCTGGGAGCTGGCACGGTGGCGCAACGAGCAGGCGGAGCGCTCCGGCGCCACGCCACCGATCCCGCCGAACAGCATCGAGAAGCCGCCGAGCGCCGAGCTGCGACCCGACCAGAAGGACTCGGACTCACTTCCCGACTATCCCGTGCTCGATGCCCTGCTCGAGGGCTATGTGGCCGCTGATCACGGAGCCGAGCAGCTGGTCGAGGCGGGCTTCGACGCAGCGGTGGTCGAGCGCATCATCCGCCTCACTGATGGAGCGGAGTACAAGCGCCGGCAGTCGCCCCCCGGCACCAAGATCTCGCTGCGGGCATTCGGGCGCGACCGCCGACTGCCGATCACCAATGCGTGGCGCGAGGGAACCCGCTCGTAGATCCCCAGAACTCCTGACTGCAGGGGATGCGTCATTCGGGGTTGCTGTGCCATGATTCTCGGGTCCGGGGACTGCGACCGCAGCCTCGAGATGGGAGCCCCCGATGAACACGTCTGCCACGACCCTGTACGGATGCGTGAGCAACCGTCGCTTCACCATGCGCGACCTGCAGGCCGCCACCATGCGCGGCGAGCGCTGGGCCATGATCACCGCCTACGACGCGCTGACAGCCGGCCTCTTCGAGGCAGCAGGCGTGCCCGCGATCCTCGTAGGCGACTCCGCGTCGTCGGTCGTCTATGGCCACTCCACCACGCTGCCCGTCACTGTCGATGACCTGCTTCCCCTGGTGCAGGGCGTCGTGCGCGGAACGCAGCAGGCACTGGTCATCGCCGACCTGCCGTTCGGGTCGTACCAGGCCTCGCCGACGCAGGCGCTCGAGACCGCCGCGCGCTTCATGAAGGAGGGCGGCGCCCACGCCGTCAAGCTCGAGGGCGGAGCAGCAGTGCTGCCGCAGGTCGAGCTGCTGGCCAATGCGGGCATCCCCGTGATCGGCCATCTGGGGCTGACGCCGCAGTCGGTCAACCTGCTCGGCGGCTATCGCGTGCAGGGCCGCGGCGAGCAGGGCGAGCTGCTCATGCGCGACGCCAAGGCGATGGAGTCTGCGGGTGCCGCCGGCCTCGTGCTCGAGGTCGTGCCGAGCACCCTCGCAACCAAGGTCAGCGAGATCCTCACCATCCCGACGATCGGCATCGGCGCCGGGCCCAACACCGATGCGCAGGTGATCGTGTGGCAGGACCTGCTCGGCCTCACGCCCGACCCGGCACCGAAGTTCGTGCGTCGCTATGCCGACCTGCGCACGGTGATGACCGATGCGGTGCGCGCCTGGACCGACGATGTCGCCAGTGGGGCCTACCCCGCACAGGAGCACACCTACGAGTGAGGCGCGTGCCTAGACGTCGGTGACGCGGATGCCCGAGTGCGCCTTGTACCGACGGTTGATCGAGATCAGGTTCGCCGTGAACATCTCGATCTGGCCGCAGTTGCGCAGCCGTCCCGCATAGACGCCGCGAATGCCGGCGATGCGCGAGGCCAGGGCCTGTACGAGATCAGTCGCCTCGCGGTCGTCACCGACGACCAGGACATCGGTGTCGATCGAGTCCACCGCCGCATCGAGCAGCAGCACTGCCGAGATGTGATGGAACGCACCGACCACGCGACTGTCAGGCAGGATCGCAGCGGCCTGCTGCGCTGCCGACCCTTCGGGTACCGCAAGCCCGAACGCTCCCTGCTTGTCGAAGCCGAGCGGATTCACGCAGTCGACGACGATCTTGCCTGCGAGTGCAGGCGCAAGCTCCTGCAGAAGCTCCGCATGACCATCCCACGGCACAGCGACGATGACGAGATCAGCCTGCGCTGCGCAGTCCTCGTTGCTTGCACCGGTGACGTCGAAGCCGAGGTCATTCGCAGCACTCTGCGCGCGTTCTGCACTGCGTGATCCGAGCACCACACGCTGACCTGACATCGCGAGTCGACGCGCAAGTCCACGTCCCTGCTCGCCAGTTCCACCGAGAACTCCGATGCACAACTGTGCAGCATCAGGAAGTTCGCGTGCATCAGGTTGCGTTGCATTTGCTGGTGTTGTCATGACATCGGATCATGCCAGACGCGCATTCGCATCTGACACGAACATGATCGCCAAGGTGTATGTGCTAGCGATTTGTGCGATGCTCTGAGAGAGTTTTCATTGAAGGACTCTGCTAAGGATGCAAAGTCCGACTACACAGGAGGCACAGTGGCAGTCGCAAAGAAGGCAGTCAAGAAGGCTCCGGCCCGCAAGACTGCAGTGAAGAAGGCAGTCAAGAAGGCTCCGGCCCGCAAGACTGCAGCCAAGCGCACCGTCAAGAAGGCTGCTGCGAAGCGCACGGTCAAGAAGGCAGTGAAGAAGGCACCAGCGAAGCGCGTTGCCAAGAAGGCACCAGCGAAGCGCGTCGCCAAGAAGGCACCAGTCCGCAAGACTGCTGCCAAGCGCACCGTCAAGAAGGCAGCAGTGAAGAAGACCGCTGTCAAGAAGGCAGTGAAGAAGGCACCAGCGAAGCGCGTTGCCAAGAAGGCTCCCGTTCGCAAGACCGCTGCCAAGCGCACCGTCAAGAAGGCAGTCAAGAAGGCTCCGGTCCGCAAGGCCGTCGCCAAGAAGGCCCCGGTTCGCAAGACCGCTGCCAAGCGCACCGTCAAGAAGGCACCCGTTCGTCGCACCGCACGCTAGTCACGCTGCGCGAACAGCAGTCAGGCCCGCACCGGAAGGTGCGGGCCTGACTGCTTGCTGGGGGG
>JAQTXL010000124.1 GCA_028688835.1 Candidatus Nanopelagicales bacterium
CAGCGCGCGAGTGCCGTGCTCGAGCAGCTCCTTGAACATGACGATCTCGCCGACGTCCTCGAACTCGCGCACGCCGATGACCGTCATGGCGTCGCTGAGCATGACCTCCTGTCCGGCGACCAGCGCGGCGAGATCGACGGTGGGCGACACCGGAACCTGCATCTTGCGGCCGGCCGAGAGCACGTCGGCGCTGTGCTCATCGACCGCGGCGATGAAGGTCGCGAATCCGGACGGGGGCACGGCCAGACGATCGAGCTCCGACTTGAGGCGGACGACCTGGTCGCGCGCGTCTCGGAGCGTGTCGATGAGCCGTGAGTTGTGGTCCTTCTGGGCCATCAGGTCGCCACGCAGGCGGTTCAGCGCAGACTCGAGCGCGATCACGCGCGAGGCCTCAGGGGAGTTCGGATCCGTCATGGCCCCTCCTTCACGCGATGGTGGCTACGACTCTAACTCGTCGCTCGCGGATTCAACGCTGTCGGCGCGCGCTGCTCCAGGGCCTGAGTAGTCCTCGCCGTAGGCGCCCGGCGCAGGTCGGCGTCGACGAGGCGGCAGCACTGCGCCGGGTGCGAGCCTGCGCGTCGAGACGAGGAATCCGGTGTGCCCGTTCATCCGGTGATCGGGTCGCACCGAGAGCCCGTCGAGGTGCCAGGTGCGCAGCATGGTCTCCTCAGCGCGCGGCTCGGTCCAGTGGCCGCTGAGGCGCAGGGTCTCCACCAGCTTCGACAGCTGGGTCGTCGTCGCGACATAGCCGACGAGCACGCCGCCCGGGCACAGGGCCGCTGCAACGGTCTCCAGGCACTCCCAGGGCGCCAGCATGTCGAGCACCACTGCGTCGAGCTCGCGCTCCTGGAGCGCATCAGTGAGGTCGCCGAGCGTCAGGGTCCACTGCTCCGGACGCTGGCCGAACCACGTCTCCACGTTGCCCTCGGCGACCTTCGCGAACTCCTCGCGCCGTTCGAAGCTGAACACCCGCCCAGTCGAGCCCACTGCCTTGAGCAGCGAGCAGGTCAGGGCTCCGGATCCGACGCCCGCCTCAGCGATCCGCGAGCCCGGATGCAGGTTCATGAGGCCGACGATGCGTGCGGCGTCCTTCGGGTAGACCACGGCTGCCCCACGCGGCATCGAGAGCACGAAGTCGTCGAGGAGCGGCCGAAGTGCCAGGTAGGCCGAACCGCCCGAGGCAGTGATCACCGATCCGGACTCGAGCCCGATGAGATCGTCGTGTGCCAGGCCGCCGCGATGGGTGTGGAAGACCTTGCCCGGCGTGAGCGTGAGCGTGTGCAGCTTTCCCTTGGGATCGGTGAGCTGCACGAGGTCACCTTCACGGAATGGACCCTTGCGGAACTCGGCGCTCGACATTCGAGCAAGCGTAGTGGTCAGGAGACATAGGGTTCATGGCGTGACTGGAGCCTTCCCCCGCGCGCTGTCCCCCTCGCGCGCCAACGACTTCCAGCAGTGCCCGCTCCTGTTCCGGCTGCGCAGCATCGATCGCATCCCTGATGCGCCGGCGCCGGCAGCCCTGCGCGGCAACCTGGTGCACACCACCCTGGAACGCCTCTTCGACCTCCCGGCGCACGAGCGCGATGTCGAGGCTGCGCGCGGGCTGTTCGCGACCGCCTGGACCGAGCTCGCGGACACGGATGCCATCGGCGCAGCAGCGGTGATGGCCGATGCGGGCCTCGGCGACGACGCCGCGCAGGCCGCTGCAGTCGCCGACGCCATGGTCGCGCGCATTGCACCGCTGCTCGACACCTACTTCACGCTCGAGGATCCGACGCGGCTGGAGCCCCACGCCCGCGAGGTCGCGGTCTCCGTGGAGATCACCGAGGGATTCAGCATCCGCGGCTTCATCGATCGCGTCGACCGCGCGCCGGCAGGACAGATCCGCATCGTCGACTACAAGAGCGGCAAGGCCCCTCGTGCCGGCTTCGAGTCCAAGGCGATGTTCCAGATGCGCTTCTACGCGCTTGCCTGGTGGCGGCTCACGGGTGAGATCCCGGCCATGCTGCAGCTGCTGTACCTGGGCAGCAAGGAGGCGCTGCGCTACGAGCCCGCTGAGCAGGACCTGCTCAACACCGAGCAGAAGATCCTGTCGATCCGGGCGCGCATCCAGCAGGCCGTCGCCCAGGGCTTCACCCCCAGTCCCTCGCGGCTGTGCGGCTGGTGCTCGTACCAGCACCTGTGCCCGCAGTACGGCGGCACTCCCCCGGAGCTGCCCCATGAGTCCACATGGGAGTCGGTCGCGTTCGAGAGCGCACGGAATGAGCCGGCCTAGGCGCTGGCCGCCTGCCACACCTGGGCGAGGCTGAGTCCGTCGAGGGTCCGCAGCACCGCGAGACCAGGTCCGGGCTCGATCGTCGCGATGTGCGGCACGGCGATGACCCGGCAGCCGGCTGCCTGCGCAGATGCGGCGCCTGTCGGCGAGTCCTCCAGCGCGAGGCAGTCTGATGGCGCGAAGCCGAGGAGCCGGGCCGCCTCGCGGTAGGGCTCGGGATGGGGCTTGGTGTTGGCGACCTCGTCGCCGCCGATCGTCACGGTGAACGCGCGTCGACCCAGGTCGCGCTCGATCGAGGCCACGACCAGGTCGATGAGCCGCCGCCACGAGGCGGTGACCAGCGCCGTGGGGATCCCGAGGTCGAGGGTCTCGCTGATGAGCGCACGCGCACCCGGACGCCACACCAGCGGCTGCTCGACATAGAGGTGCTCCATGACGACCAGCAGTCGCTCGAGGGCGTCGGCGTGCGACATGTCGCTGCCGGCCTTGGCCAGCATGTAGTCGACGGCCCGCTCGATGGGCCCGCCGAGGCAGTGCGCCTGGTCGTCGTGGCCCCAGGTGCCGCCCAGCTCGCTCATGACCGTGCGCTCGCCCTCGAGCCACAGGTGCTCGGAGTCCACGAGGGTGCCGTCCATGTCGAACAGCACGGCACCGGGCCTCACGTGGCGTTGAAGTACTTGGCTTCGGGGTGGTGCACGATGATCGCGCTCGTGGTCTGCTCTGGATGCAGCTGGAACCCCTCGGAGAGCTCGACACCGATGCGCTCGGGCTTGAGGAGGTCGACCATCATCACCTGCTGCTCGAGATCGGGGCAGGCCGGATAGCCGAAGGAGTACCGGGATCCCCGGTAGCCCTGCTTGGCGATGAGCGCGTCCATGTCGGCGCTGTCCTCATCAGCCAGCCCCAGCTCCTCGCGGATGCGTGCGTGCCAGTACTCCGCCAGGGCCTCCGTGAGCTGCACCGACAGCCCATGGAGTTCGAGGTAGTCGCGGTAGTTGTCGCCCTTGAAGAGCTTCTCGGTTGCCCTCGACGCTGCCTCACCCATGGTCACGATCGTGAAGGCGACGACATCGACCTCGCCCGAGTCCCTGGACTTGTAGAAGTCGCTGATGCACAGGTGGCGATCGCGCCGCTGGCGCGGGAACGAGAAGCGCGTGCGCTCCTGGCCCTCGAGGGGTCCCTCGTGCCAGAGCACGACAAGGTCGTCGCCCTCGCTGACGCAGGGGAAGTAGCCGTAGGCGACCGCAGGCTCCACCGCGCCCTCGGTCTTGATGCGATCGAGCCACATGCGCAGCCGCGGCCGGCCCTCGGTCTCCACCAGCTCGTCGTAGGTCGGGCCGTCGGCACCGCCGCGCGTCGGCTTGAGCCCCCACTGGCCCAGGAACAGCGCTCGCTCATCGATGTAGGGCACATAGTCGGCAAGGGGCACGCCGCGCACGATGCGGTCGCCCAGGAACGGGGCCGTGGGCACGACGATGTCCGATGCCACGTCGGACCGCGATGGCATGTCCTCGGGCTCGGTCAGGCGCACCTGTGCATGCGAGGTGACGCGACGACTGCGGATCTCCGGGAGTGCGGCACCGGGGACCCCGCGCTTGACCCCCATGATCGCGTCCATGAGTCGAAGGCCCTCGAAGGCGTCGCGGGCATAGCGGACCTCGCCGTCGAAGATTTCGCCGAGATCCTGCTCGACGTAGGCGCGGGTGAGCGCGGCGCCGCCGAGCACGACCGGGAACTGGGTTGAGATGCCGCGAGCATTCATCTCCTCGAGGTTCTCCTTCATGATGACCGTGCTCTTCACGAGGAGGCCGCTCATGCCGATCGCATCGGCACTGTGCTCGATGGCTGCATCGATGATCGCGTTGACGGGCTGCTTGATGCCGATGTTGACGACGTTGTAGCCGTTGTTCGTCAGGATGATGTCGACGAGGTTCTTGCCGATGTCGTGCACGTCGCCCTTGACCGTGGCCAGGACCATCGTGCCCTTGCCCTCCTCGTCGGTGCGCTCCATGTGCGGCTCGAGGTATGCCACCGCGGTCTTCATCACCTCGGCGCTCTGCAGGACGAACGGCAGCTGCATGGCACCGGAGCCGAAGAGCTCGCCGACCGTCTTCATGCCCTCGAGCAGCGAGTCGTTGACGATCGCCAGCGCAGGCTTCTCGAGCAGGGCCGCCTCGAGGTCGGCCTCGAGGCCGTTGCGCTCGCCGTCGATGATGCGGCGCTCGAGCCGCTCGAACAGCGGCAGCCTCGCCAGCTCCTCGGCGCGCGAGGCGTTCAGGGACTTCGCCTCGACTCCGTCGAAGAGCTCGAGGAAGTGCGAGAGCGGGTCATGGGTGAGCTGGCCCTGCTCGTCGTAGATGCGGCGGTCGTAGATGAGGTCGAGAGCGCCGTCGCGCTGGTCCTCGGGGATGCGCGCCATCGGCAGGATCTTGGAGGCATGAGCGATCGCCGAGGTCAGCCCGGCCGCGATGCACTCGTTCAGGAACACCGAGTTCAGCACCTGGCGTGCGGCGGGGTTCAGCCCGAAGGACACGTTCGACAGGCCGAGCGTGGTCTGCAGCCCGGGATGACGCTCGTGCAGGACGCGGATCGCCTCGATGGTCTCGATGCCGTCTCGTCGTGTCTCCTCCTGCCCGGTCGCGATCGGGAAGGTGAGGGTGTCGACCATGATGTCCTCGATCGACATGCCCCAGTTCCCGGTCAGGTCGGCGATGAGCCGCTCCGCGACGCGCACCTTCCACTCGGCTGTGCGGGCCTGGCCCTCCTCGTCGATGGTCAGCGCGACGACGGCGGCGCCGTGCTCCTTGACCAGCGGCATGATGCGGCCGAAGCGCGACTCGGGGCCGTCGCCGTCCTCGTAGTTGACCGAGTTGACGATGGCCCGCCCGCCCAGCATCTCCAGGCCCGCCTCGAGCACTGCAGGCTCCGTGGAGTCGAGCATGATCGGCAGGGTGCTGGCCGTGGCCAGGCGCCCCGCGAGGTCGCGCATGTCGTTGACGCCGTCGCGGCCCACGTAGTCGATGCACAGGTCGAGCACGTGCGCACCGTCGCGGATCTGCGCGCGCGCGATCTCGATGCAGTCGTCCCAGTTCGCGGCGAGCATGGCCTCGCGGAAGGCCTTGGATCCGTTGGCGTTCGTGCGCTCGCCGATGGACAGGTACGTGGTGTCCTGCCGGAAGGGCACCGACTGGTACAGCGAGGCGACGCCCGCCTCGTGCGTGGGCGTGCGGGGCTCGATGGCCCGCCCGTGCACCCGTTCGACGACCGCCGCCAGATGGGCCGGCGTTGTGCCGCAGCAGCCGCCGACCAGCCCGAGCCCGTACTCGCGCGTGAAGGTGTCGTGCGCATCGGCAAGCTCCAGCGGCGACAGCGGGTAGTACGCGCCGTCAGCCGTGAGCTCGGGGAGTCCGGCATTGGGCATGGCCGAGATGCCGATGCCCGCCGACCGCGCGAGCGTGCGCAGGTGCTCGCTCATCTCATGCGGGCCGGTGGCGCAGTTGAGCCCGATCATGTCGATGCCCAGGGGCTCGAGCGCGGTGAGCGCCGCACCGATCTCGGTGCCGAGCAGCATCGTGCCCGTGGTCTCCACCGTCACCTGCGCGATGACCGGCAGATCCT
>JAQTXL010000125.1 GCA_028688835.1 Candidatus Nanopelagicales bacterium
GGAGCGGTGCGTCGATGACTCCTGAGCACCCGGTTGCTGTCGTCGTCGGCCTTTTCGTCGCCTACATGCTCGTGGTCGGCGTGCTGTGGAAGGTGACGGGAACGCGCTATGACGCGCTGGCCGACAGTCGGGCACACGTGGTCCGGGGGATCATCCTGCCGATCGGCGTCGGTGCCCTGCTGCTGGCCATCGCGACGACGTGGCTCGGGTGGTGGGATCTCGCACTCTTCGGCGACGGCCGTTTCGGGCCGACGTGGGCGCTGATCGTCCCGGCCATCATGGCCGTCGTCGTCGTCGCGAACATCGTCACGATCGACTTCAGGTCGCCGAAGGCAGATGTCATCCCGTTCCTGGTCATCGGTACCCTGCTCGTCGGCTTCTCGGAGGAGCTGCTGTCGCGCGGCCTGCTCGTGGTCGGTCTGCGTCAAGGCGGCGCGAGCGAGCTCGTGGTCTGGCTCGCCACGTCGACCCTTTTCGCGCTGCTGCATGCGATGAACGCGCTGTTCGGTCAGTCCGTGAAGATGACGGTCACGCAGATCGTGTTCGCCTTCGTCGCCGGCACTGCCTTCTACGTCACGTTCATGACGACGGGCTCACTGCTGGTGGCCATGATCCTGCACGCACTCTGGGACCTGGGAGCGCTCGGCATCAAGGCGACCGGTGCACAGCAGAAGCCGGCGATCGGCCTCCTTGCCTTCGGTTCCTACGCGGCTGCGCTCGTGAGCGTGTGGTTCGTCATCGGCGTGCTGTGACGACCGGGTCCCTGCTCGACTGCGGGATGAGCGCCGGCGCTGCGGCAGGCAGCAGCGAGATCTCCGGCTGGCGCTGCGCGTAGACCTGGTGAGCCAGCTCCGGGTCGATCTCCTCACTGGCACCGAAGTACAGCACTGAGCGCCAGTCATCGGTCTGCTCGGCAGCCTGGGCCTGCGCCTTGCGCACACTGCGCCTGGGCTTGGCCGGCACGCGGATGAACATCCACAGGCCCAGCGTGACGTCGACGATCGAGTTGCGGATGCCCATGAAGGCGGCCAGCGCGTAGGTGGTGAGCACGCCGTTGAAGCCGGCGAAGAGCGCATTGCCCCAGTTGCCCAGCAGGTAGTCACGCCAGAGGGTGACGAACGAGAACACGATGATGGCCACGGCGAACAGGATGTAGATCATCGGCGTTGCCGTGCGGTTGTTGACCTTGGGCGTGCGGGCGAAGGGGATCTTCGCCTTGGCCGCCGCCTGCTGGAGTGACTTGAACACGCCAGCGAGGTTCACGGGCAGCAGGATCAGGTTGAAGCCGTAGACCCGCAGCACGTCGGTGCGCTTGTACCCGAGGCGCTTGAAGTCGATGGCCTGGGCGATGAAGTAGGGCAGCGCCGCGAGCAGGATGATCGGGCTGAGCAGGTTGCTGTCATAGGGATAGACGAGCAGGAACACCAGGCCGATGCTGGCCCAGGCGATCGATGACATGTAGTTGGTGCGCACCGCGATCTGGCCCCAGCTCACGCGCTCGCCGGCCTTGCGCTGCCGGCGCACGTAGCGCCAGAACTTCGGCATGATCAGCAGGCCGCCGTTCGCCCATCGTGCGCGCTGCACGGCGAGGGCGCCGAAATCCGGCGGGGTGGCGCTGTAGCTCAGGCGCTCGGGGTAGTTGATGAGCGTCCAGTCGTGGGCGAGCAGGTCGATGCTCGACTCGGTGTCCTCGATGACGGTGTTGTCCTGGATGTAGCGACGGATCTCGAAACCGCCGACCGTGGAGATCTCGCAGATGTCGTCGAGCGCAGTCTTGCGGATGACCGCATTGGCACCCACCCAGAACGTCGCATGGAAGTAGGTCATGCCCTGATGGAGGATGTGCTGGATGTCGGTGGTCGCGCCTGCGATGCGCTCGAGTCGCGTCGCTGCGCCGCGGATCGCGGAGTAGGGCGTCTGCGAGATCGCGAGGCGGGAGTTCTCCGGCTGCTCCATCAGGTACACCAGGCGCAGGCAGTACTCGCGCAGCAGCACGCTGTCCGCGTCCAGGGTGAGCACGTAGTCGGTGTCGGGGACCATGAGGTCGCCGCCACGGATGACCTGCGTGAGGCCGACGCCCACCGGGGTCTGGGTCATCTTGAAGCTGCGGCCCATGAGGCCGATGTAGGAGTTCAGGTTCATCGCCTTGTTCGCCTCATGCGACAGGGACGCGTACTGCTTGCGCTCGAACGAGGTGATCTCGGCGCGGAACGGCCACACGAGCCCCCGGTAGAGCTGCATCACGCGGTCGCTGGTCACCGCCGAGCCCTCGGCGAGCGCCTCGCGCAGGGCGAGTGCAGTGCGATGGAAGTCGCGAGCCAGCGTCGACAGGATCTCATCTGCGACGAACTCGTCGGCGTGGTTGGCCCGCGGGTAGGCGTCTGCCTGGTCAGCCAGCCACTGTGCCGCCCACTCGTAGTGCGCAGCGACGTCGCGGACCTGGTCGCGGGAGGCGATGGAGCCCTGGTCATTGGCGTGCTCGTGCTCGTAGAGGGCTCGCTCGAATCGCTCGCGCGGTTCGCGCAGCCACTCCATCATCTCGCCGGGCAGGGCGCGGCAGCCGGCGAGGCTGGCGGCGTCGGCTTCGCTGCGGGGGTTGATCGGGTCGTCGATGAGCAGCACGACGCGCATGTGCGGGTACTCCTGCAGGGCCGCGGTCATGAGCGTGGCGCGGACGACGTCGGGGTCCTCGCAGTACGAGGGCACCAGCACAGTGAGTGTGGGCATGGCATCGGAGAAGTAGGAGTCGAGCTCGGCGCGAGGCACGCGGATGTGGTCTCGGATGCGGTAGTAGGCACCCTGCCGGGTGATGAGGTACATCAGCGCGGAGTAGGTCAGGAAGCTCATGACGGTGACGTAGCCGACGGTCTCGAGCACGAAGCGCAGCGAGGTGAAGCCGTTGTCGACGAAGTGCCCGATGATCGTCGAGACGAGGTAGGTGATCCACAGGGCGATCGTCACGATGATGAGTGCGCCGCCGAACCACACGGCTCGGGAGGTGGGCTTGGGCTCGATGGCCGAGAGCATGACGCGCTTGCGCTCGGCTCCCCACTGTCGGCGGACCTTGGGCCGCGGCCGCGGCTCTGTGCCCAGGAGGGCGGGTGGCTGGCCAGCCTGCGCCGGTGAGGCCTTTGCAGGTGCACCGGCAACGTCGATGCGCACGTCGGTGGACACCTGCCCCAGGGCCGCGCTCAGGGCGCTCGCCATGGAGTCGACCATGGGCTGGAATGCCTCGGGTGAGGCGCCGGCGTGATCGCCGTCGAAGTTCAGCGTGATGCTGAACCCGGGCGTGGCTGGAGTCGGACGTTCATCAGGGGTGATGTCGCGCGCCATTCGAGTGCTCCCAAGTGCAGTGATCCCTGCCGCGACGGATGGCGGCGTGGACTGCATCAAACGGGGTTCGACGCGTCGATTGCGAGTCGCGCATCAGGGCGTCGTCGGTTATCGCGCATCCGTGCGCTTGCGGTGATCGGGAAGCACTGGCTGATGCGCTGCCCGGCAGGCTCTAGCGGATGACGACGCGGCCTTCCTGCCACAGGCGCACTGCGAGCACGCGTGAGTTGAACTCGGAGTCGGAGTCGATGCCCATCGCGGCCAGCGTGCGCTGCACGAGGCTCTCGGCCGCTCGCTTCGAGGTGCCGCGCGCCTTGGCGATGCCGGCGTTGGAGTAGCCCTCGGCCATGAGGTGCAGGATCTCGGCCTGGGCCTGGCTGAGGACGATCGGCGGCTCGTCGGTCGGAGCACTGCCGATGGGCTCGGTATGGGCGTGGCTGATGGCGACCTCGATGGCCTGGCGCACGTCGGCGATCGACGACAGGCGGTTCTTAACCAGGTAGACAGCCGACTCGGGCACGGCGGCAAAGGAGCCGACTGCCAATGTCGGTGCGGCATGCGAGCTCAGCACCACGAGCCCCACCCATGGCCGCTCGGTGTGCACGCGGTTGAGCAGGTCGACCCCCGACGGCCCCTTGCCCAGGTCGAGGTCGGAGACGACGACGTGCGGCTCGAAGTTGTTGAGGATGGCCAGTGCGGCGTCAACGGTGTGCGCGGTCTTGACGATCATGCCGGCACCGGCCAGCAGCTCTCCCAGCAGTGCGCGGATGAAGGGGTCGTCCTCGACGACGAGGACCCGCTCCTGGAACTGCATCTCCATGGCTGCGCTCATTGTGACACCTTTCACGAACTGATCGATCGTCCTCTGGACTCTGCCGCTCCTGCGGCTGCGCCATTCTTCGCGCGCAACCGCACGCCGCGCACCCTGTGCGTCCGCGCACCATCGGCTTTCCCTCACGCCGATCCGGGTAAATGCCGAACGCCTCGGAGCCCCTCCGCAGGGAAAACCGCGTCAGTGCGGGCGCGCGATTCGCCACGCTCGGGCCGGTGGCGTTGGGTGGGGCTCGCCGCGGTGATCGTCACCGGTGGCAGGCACGGTGGGCGCTGCACAGCGCTGCCGCGAACAGGAGCCACGCATGTCAGCACCGAAGTCCGACGCCGATGGCAAGCCGCGCATGCGCATCTCGGTGCCTCGCGTGCTGCTCGTCGGCGGAGTGGTCGCTGCCCTGGGCTTCGCGGGCATGCAGCTCAGCCAGACGGCCGTGGCCAAGACGGCTCCCTCCGTCGGTGCGACCACGTATGCCTCGTACACGGATGTGACGGCGATCCCGGTGGCGCACTTCGAGGTGCCGACCGGCCCAGCCCACCAGAACGAGATCCTCGCCTTCATCGTCGCCGACAAGGCCGAGGCCTGCACGCCGTCGTGGGGCACGTACTTCACGCTCGGATCCGCCGACAGCCAGCTCGATCTCACGCGACGCATCGCCCTGCTGCGCACCAACGGCGGTGACGTGCGCGTCTCCTTCGGTGGCGCGGCCAACAGCGAGCTCGCGAATGCCTGCACGGATCCCGCGGCCCTCGCGTCCGCCTACGCATCAGTGGTCGACCACTACGACCTGAGCAGCATCGACCTCGATGTCGAAGGGGCGGCTCTCGGCGACTCTGTGGTCTCGCTGCGCAGGGCGCACGCCATCAAGGCGGTCCAGGACCGCGCAGCCAAGCGCGGTCGGGCACTGGCGGTGTGGCTCACACTGCCCGTGTCGACCCACGGACTCACGGACCAGGGCTTCGCCGAGCTCGCAACGATGCTGGCGGCCAAGGTCGATGTCGCAGGAGTCAATGGCATGACCATGGACTTCGGTGACTCCAAGCCTGCGGACATGAGCATGGTCTCGGCCATCGAGGCCGCGACCAACGAGCTGCAGCGACAGGTCGGTGTCGCGTACAGCCAGGCCGGCATCAACCTCGACCCGGCATCCACGTGGGCCAAGATCGGCATCACCCCGATGATCGGCCAGAACGATGTCGCAGGTGAGCGCCTCACGATCGCGGATGCCACGGCCGTCAACGCCTTCGCGCGGACCAAGGGTGTCGGGCTCATCTCGATGTGGTCGGCCAATCGCGATGCCAACTGCGCCTCGCCGATCCCGGTCATCTCGACAGTCGTGCAGACCTTCTGCAGCGGCGTCGACCAGGGACAGGCGCTCTTCCACAACGTGCTCTCGCTCAAGACGAACGATGCCGGATTCGGGAAGGCGCGCGCTGTCGCGACCGTGGACCCTCGGTCGGTCGTCGACGATCCCCGGACGAGCCCGTTCGCGATCTGGAGCGCCACGGTCCAGTACCCCACGGCGACGCGCATCGTCTGGCGTCGCAACGTCTACCAGGCCAAGTGGGTCACGCGAGGCGACACTCCGGACATGTCGGTCGTGCACGCCTCCGATTCCCCCTGGCAGCTGATCGGCCCAGTGCTGCCCGGCGATCGGCCGGCGCCGATGCCGAGTGCGGCCAAGGGCACGTATCCCGCATGGTCGGCGACGGC
>JAQTXL010000022.1 GCA_028688835.1 Candidatus Nanopelagicales bacterium
CGCACTCTGGACATCCGGGACCTCCGTGGACGGATTGCGACCGCAGGTGACAGTGAGGATCAGGGTAGTGGCGGCGTGCAGTACACAGCTCCGCCGATCAGAAGTCGGTGCCGCCGTCGATGTTCAGCAGCGCACCTGTGAGGTACCCGGCTCGTGGTGAGAGCAGGAACGCGATGAGATCGCCGACCTCCTCAGGCTTGCCCGGTCGCCCGAGTGCGACGTGCATCCCCCACTCCTCGACCATCACGCGCTCCAGAGCGGTGTCGTAGTCCCAACCGCGCTCGTCGGCGACCATCCTGCGCATCGCGTGCAGGCCGTCGGTCTCGATCGCACCGGGGCAGATGCAGTTGGCCCGGATGCCGTCCTTGCCATAGGCCTTCGCGATGCCCTTGGTGAACAGGGCGACGGAGCCCTTGAGCGACGCGTACGGCAGTCGCACGAGCTCAGGCGAGCGGATGGAGAAGGCCGCGGTCGTGACGATCGTGCCGCGCGACTCGATCAGGTGCGGAAGGGCGGCCTCCACCGAGCGGGAGACACCGAGGAGTACATCGCGGAAGGCAGCGGTCCAGTCGTCGTCAGACGACTCGATCGGCATGAAGCCGCGGGTGCCCGTGGTGATGCCGATGCCGTCGAGGCGCCCGAGGATCTCGACGGCCCCGGCGACAGCGCGAGCCGCGTGACCCTCCTGGGACACATCGAACGCCAGGCCCATCGCCTTGGTCGCGCCCGCTGCCGCGAGCTCCGCGGCCGCTGCGTCGGCCCGCGCCTGGTCGCGCCCGACGACGACGAGGGAGGCGCCATCGACTGCCAGCGCACGGGCCCCGGCCAGGCCCATGCCCGCCGTGCCGCCGACCAGCAGATAGCCCTTGTCCCGTACCTGAAGATCCATGATCGCCGCTCCTTGTGTCGGTGGCGTGCCTGGACGTCCTGCCCAGCGCGCTTGTCTGGCGACCAGCCTAGGTCGTGCGTCGCGTGAGCTGGGTGGAGCACGCCCCACGGTGCAGCCGGGCTTGCCCTGTGCATGTTCCGTGCGCGAGAACCGCTGCAACACCAGCGCTCTTGTCCGTATTCGCGGCATTCTGGGTAACGAAATGGCAACGATTGGACGGGTATCTCCGGTTTGCCGACGTCCAGAGCCCCACAGTAGGCGCCTCGTCACCGCAGATCGCGGTGGCCGCCACCACTGGAGGATGCAGTGCTTTCCACTCGTACCTCGCGCCGATCGACAGTGCTTGCTGTCGGTGCCAGCGCGTCCCTGCTCATGGCGTTCGCCGCCAACGGCGCCATGGCCGCACCAACACCGGCACCGACGGGTGCAGCGGCCAACGCTGCCTGCCCGGCCGCGCCCGGCGTCACCCCCACCACCATTGACGTCGGCTGGGTCGGCTCGAAGACCGGCCCCGCCTCGACCACCTTCATCGGTGCGTCCGAGGGTGCGCAGTTGCGCTTCGACCAGGAGAACGCCAAGGGCGGCGTCAACGGCCGCAAGATCAAGCTCAAGGTCTACGACGACCAGACCAGCCCCACCGGCCAGGTCACTGCAGCCCAGAAGGCCATCGGCGACAACGTCTTCGGCCTGACCTCGGCCACCAGCACCGTGTCGATGTACCCGACGCTGAAGTCGGCCGGCATCCCGATCGTCGGTTTCACCAACGCAGCCTTCGGCACCGACAACAACGCCTTCGGCATCACCGGTGTCACCACCGGATCGAACCCGACCCTGGCCTCCACCGGTGTGCTCGAGAAGATGAAGCAGATGGGTGCCACCAAGCTCGCCATCATCAACCACTCGAGTGCTGGTGCAACCGCCTCGCAGAACGCACTGGCATCGGTCGTGCCGTTCGTCCCGGGCATCACCACGGTGCTGCGCATCGCTGACTCGCCCCAGGGCGCGCACGATGCGACCTCCGAGGCGCTGCGCATCAAGAACTCGGGCGCTGACGCCGTCAACTACTCGGGCTTCATCGACGGCGGCATCTCGCTGGCCCAGGCACTCAAGCAGCAGGGCGTCACGCTCAAGTCCTTCGCAGTCGCAGGCCTGACCGACCCGGCAGTGCTCAAGACCGCCAATGGCGCGCTCGACGGTGCCCTCGGCCAGACCTACGGCCCCGTGCCGATCGGCGTGAACGTGCGCGCGGTCAAGACCTTCGCTTCCGCGATGAAGGCTGCCGGCCTGAACCCCTACGCTCCGGCCGGCCCGGTGGGCTACCTCAGCGCTGACCTGTTCATCAAGGGCCTCAAGGTCGCTGGCAAGTGCCCGACGCGTGAGTCGTTCATCAGCAACCTGCGCAAGGTGAACAGCTACGACGGCGCTGGCCTGATCCCGGCGAAGGTCTCCTTCGTCCCCGGTGGCCTGTTCCCCAACGGCAACCCGATCACCTGCGGCTGGTACACGATCGCCAAGGGCAATGACCTGGTGCCTGACGCCAAGGCAACCTGTGGTGGCAAGTACATCGACACCACCACCGGCAAGGTCGTCTTCGGCAGCTAGTCGACGAGCAAGCATGACTGTGGCGGGCATCCTCGGGTGCCCGCCACAGTCATGTTCCGAGACCGAGTCGCGGCAGCGCGCTGACCGCGTCGCTCGACGCGAGGTCCTGGACCGCGTGGATCAAGGAGTGCGACTGGCCGCCCTCACCGCTCGGCTGCTCGCTGGGCCTTCTGCAGGTACATCTGGCGGTCCGCCCTGGCCCACGCCAGGTCGAACGGCTCCCCTGCAGTCCACTGCGTGATGCCGCACGACCAGTCGACCGGCAGGACTCCGCGAAGGCGATCGACCATCGCTGCCGCATCAGTGACATCTGTGCGCGGCAGCAGCAGCACGAACTCGTCGCCACCACTGCGCACGACCACATCACGTGGGCGAGTGACCACGCGCAGGGCACGGCCGAAATCGCGCAGGGCGCGATCCCCTGCGATGTGGCCATCGCGGTCGTTGATCACCTTGAACTTGTCGAGGTCGATCACGACCAGCGAACGCGGCTCGGCCAGCCTTCCGGCTGCACCACGGGCCTCGACCAGCGCGAACATCCCCGTGCGATTCAGCAGGCCCGTCAGCGGATCAGTCACGAGTGCGCGATTCATCTGCTCCAGCAGCGAGCCGATGGTGAGCACGATGCAGAAGGCGAGGGCAGTGATGAGCATCCACGGCACAGCCAGGTCAGGCATGTTCCCCGACGACGCCAGCGCGACGAGGTAGGCGACGCTGGACAGGGCGGCCAGGCCGAGCGCCACGCGGATCGTCATCCAGAAGGCAACGTAGATCGCCACGACGATGAAGGCCATCGACGAGGTGATCGTGCCCTCGGGCGTCACCGACGCATACGCGAGCCAGCCCGTGGCGAGGATCGCCAGGACGACCTGCACCTTGAGGAACCACATCGGAGTCCGAGCGCGCAGCATCAGCAGGAGCACCAGGCCCACAACCGCGTAGGCCACGAGGATCTGCCGCACCCAAGGGGCGGCATCCGCATGCAACGGCACCACGAGGGACAGGGCCAGCAGGATGGCGATCGCGCCGTACCAGAGGGCCATCGTCCAGACCGGACCCGGCATTCCGAGCACGCTGCGATACACCGACACACGCGTGTCGTGGCTCTCGCCGACGTCCATCGCCTCGGGCCTCATGGCGCGAGCGTAATCCGATGGGCGGTCGTTGCGTCACTGCTCATGCGGTCGGCGTGCCGTCGGGTTGAGCCCTGCGACGGAACCTTGCATGAGCACTTGCGCTCCTGCTCATGGGCCTAGGGTCCACAGTCATGACGCCAGTGCACCTGACCAGCAGTGCGCTGGTCGCCGTACGCGCCCGGGCGCTGCTGCTCGCCGACGCAAGGCCAGATGCGCTCGAGCAGTCAGTGGCGGCGGTCGGCGCCCTGCAGGCGCAATCGACCCCAGCCGTCCACCTGGCACTGCGGGCACGCACAGCGGGCCTTCGGCAGTCCGACGTGGTGGCGGCGGTTGGTGACGACCACACCCTCGTGCGCACGACACTGATGCGAGGCACGCTGTTCCTGGTCGCTGCACACGACCTGCACTGGATGGTCGACCTCGTCGGCCCCGTCGTGAGCGCACGGGGCCAGCGGCGACGAGCGCAGCTCGGCATCAGTGAGCGCGATGGCGAGCGGGCGCTCCGCGCCCTGCCCTCGATCCTGACCGGTCGCGGTGCAGTCACGCTCGGCGACATCATGGCCGAGCTGCAGCCACTCCTCCGCGTGGAGCTCTCGGGCCAGGTCCCAGCACACCTCATGCTCCTGGCGGCAGCGAATGCGCTCGTCTGCCGCGGCCCCGAATCGGGACGCCAGCCCACGTACGCGCTCGTGGAGGAGTGGATCACCAGTGGCGTGCGCCACGATCGCGACACCGCGCTGCTCATGCTGGCAGGCATGTACCTGGCGGCACGCGGACCAGCGACCGCCGCCGACTTCGGCACCTGGTCGGGGCTGCCTGCTGGCGACTGCCGCAGCGCGTTCGCCCGCCTGCCCGACACCGTCCGCGTCGAGTGCGAGGGGGTCGAGCTCACGGCACTCGCGAGCACGGATCTCGCGCCGCCCGCACGCCTGCCGGTTCGCCTCATCGGCATGTTCGACGAGTACCTGCTCAGCCATCGAAGCCGCGGGCTCATCCTCGATCCCGCTGATGCGCCACGCATCCTCACCGGCGGCATGATCCAGTCAGCGGTGCTCGTCGATGGCCGCATCGCCGGGACCTGGCGAGTGCTGCCGAGCAAGCGCGCGGTGAAGGTCGAGCCGTTCAGCCCGCAGCCTGCAGCGGTCAAGCGTGCGATCGATGCCGAGGTCGACGACGTCCTGCGGTTTCTCGACGCCTGACATCACAAGTGCGCGCTGCCGCCGCCGCCCACCGGGATCGACTGGCCGGTGACCATGCCGGCTCGATCTGAGCACAGGAAGGCCACCACTGCCGCCATCTCTTCAGGCTCGCCGAACCGACCGACCGGGATGCGCTGCGTCATGTCCTGCGTCTCGATGGCAACGCTCGTGTTGCGCTCGCGCGCCAGCCACTCCCAGTACGAGCGATTGCGCTCGGTGAGGATCGAGCCCGTGAGGATGTTGTTGACCGTGATGCCGTCAGGCGCAAGCCGCGCTGCGAGCAGGCGGTGCATGCCAGCCACCGGCGGGCGGACGACGTTGGGCAGCAGGTGCGGCAGGTGCGTGCTGGGCTCGCGGGCAACGCCGGAGCCGATGTTGCAGATGCGGCCCCAGCCCTGCTGCTGCATGTCAGGCACGCAGGCACGCGCCAGCGCCCAGGACGAGACGAGGAGCTGCGTGAACTCCTCGCGGTAGGCCTCGGTCTGCATGCCCTCGAAGGTGCCGGCTCCGGGGCCGGAGCCCTCCTTCGCTGCATCGATGACGTGGCCGATGACATTGCTGATCGCGATGCTGATGGGCCCGAAGCGCTCACGCGCTTCAGCGACGACGCGGTCGACGCTGGCCGGGTCGGTCATGCTGGCGGCGATGGCGTGCACCCTGCCTGGGGCGATCTCCTCCAGCTCTGCGAGCGTCTCCTCGAGATTGGACTGCGTGCGCGAGGCGATGACGACCTTGGCGCCCTCGCGGGCGAAGGTGGTGGCGATGGCGCGGCCGATGCCGCGGCTGCCGCCGGAGACGATGGCCACGCGCCCCGAGATCCCGTAGTCCATCAGAAGATCGCCGATCCGGTGCCGCCGTCGACGGTGATGGTGATGCCGCTGAGGTAGGCCGCACCTGCAGAGCACAGGAAGGTCACGGCATCTGCCACGTCCTCATCGGTCGCGGCTCCACCGCGCAGCACGGCGTTCGCCGTGATGCCACGAGGACCGACCTCACCGGTCACCACCTTGTGCAGCCCCAGCATGCCCAGTGAGGCGACTGCCGCAAGCTCATCGGCCTCAGCATCAACCGACTTCGCCTGCGACGAGCCCACCCACACGAAGCGCCCCCACTGCTGCGCCAGCATCCGCGGCAGGGCAGCCCGATAGGCGTCGACGGCATTGGTCACGTCATCCCAGGCGGAATACAGATCGGCCGGATCGATGACCGCGAGCACGTCGCTGCCTGGCCGCGAGGTGCCGACGGCGATCACGACATCGGCCTCGGGGTAGGTGCCGCCCGGCGGTGCCTCGGCGATGACGGCACCCTCGGCCTCCAGCACCCGCCTGCAGGCCGCGAGGGTCGCCTCCTCGGTCCCGCACACCGACACGAGTCGGCCCTTGAGCTGCAGATCCATGGACCGGAACCTATCCCGCGCATCGAGAGGTGTCGCGTGAAACGACGAACCTCCGTCAGGCAGGGCGACTCGACCTCGGCTGAGCACCTGCCGTGCCACCGCGTCCGTGCCAGACTCGAAGCCGGCCCGATCACCAGCGATCGG
This sequence comes from Candidatus Nanopelagicales bacterium, assembly GCA_028688835.1. Lineage (GTDB taxonomy): Bacteria > Actinomycetota > Actinomycetes > S36-B12 > S36-B12 > UBA11398. Next base: position 6,367 of record JAQTXL010000022.1, read on the forward strand.
ACAGGCCCCGGTCACGTGCGGCATCGCGCTGCGTCAGGGCCACATGGAATGCACGTACGAGATGGAGGACGCACATGACTGAACGCTCCGAGCTCGCCGAGGCCACGGCGCAACGTCTGTTCGGGGTGGGTCTGGGCACGCCGCCCGCAGGAGCCGACCAGCCGGGAGCCGCGGTCCGGCAGGTCTTCGCGGAGCACGCCTACGCCGACAGCTGGACGCGCACGGCATTGGACGACCGGTCACGAAGCCTCATCACGATCGCCATGCTGGCGGCGCTCAGCCTCCAGCGCGAGCTGCGGCCGCACCTGCATGGAGCGCTCACGCTCGGGGTCACTCCCGAGCAGATCGCCGACGTGTGCGTCCATGTCGGCGTCTACGCGGGAGTCCCCCGCGGCAGTGAGGCCTGGTCGATCGCCGAAGAGGTCATCAGCTCGCGCACGACCCGATGGGGCTGACGTCGCTCCCTGCCAGACGCCCCAACCGGCCCGTCAGTCGTGCAGTACGAGCGCCGACGAGTTCACGACCCCACCGCCACCGATCATCGTGGTGTGCACGTCCGCCAGCTGCCGCTCGCCGGCCCGGCCCTGCAATTGCAGCACGGCCTCGCACACATGGCCGAAGCCCCAGCTGCGGCCCTCGCTGTTGTTGCCGCCGTGCGGGTTGAGCGGCAGCGATCCTGTCGCCAGATGCTCGCCGGCGCCGAGGAACTCACCGCCCATCCCCTTGGGCACGAAGCCGAAGTCCTGCAGGCAGTAGAGGACCAGCGGCGAGAAGCCGTCGTAGAGCATCGCGAAGTCCATGTCCTCGGGGCCGACACCTGCGTTCGACCACAGCCGCTTGGCCGCCCATTTGTACGGCATCTCGTCGTAGTCGTGCCAGAAGATCCCGCTGGGACGCGGACGCTGGCCGGTGGTCATCGCGCTGACGTACACCGGCTTCTGCTTGAGGTCCTTGGCCCGCTCAGGCGTCGTGATGATCACCGCACCGCAGACGTCGACCGGCATGTCGCAGTCCAGGAGCCGAAGCGGGTCGGCGACATAGCGCGACCCGAGGTAATCGTCCATCGTGATGGGCTCGCGCCAGACGGCGTTGGGGTTCCGGGATGCGTTCTCGCGCATCGCGACCACATACGCACCGATCTGCTCGTCGGTGACCCCGTCGATCTGGCGTCGCCTCTGGTACCAGGGCGCGAAGTGCTGCATGAAGACGCCGTCGCCGTACGGCAGGGTGAACGCGTCATCGCCTCGCGCGCCGTTGTGCCCCATGTAGTTGTAGGTGATCCCGGGCCTGGGCGCCTCCATCGTGACGAACGCGAGTGCGACGTCGCACAGCCCCGCAGCCACGGCGAGCGCGGCGTTCGCAGCGACGCCGCCGCCGACGCCGCCGCCAAGCGGACCAGCGTGGTACGTCACACCCTCGAGCCCCAGGTGCTGCAGCACCTCGAGCTCATTGAGCGTGCCCACCGTGACGATGCCGTCGATCTCACTGCGGTCGATGCCCGCATCCTCGATCGCCTGCGTGCAGGCCTCGAGCGTGAAGCGCATCGGCGACTTGCCCATGTGCCGGGAACTCGGCGTGTGACCGACACCGACGATGACCGCACGATCGCGCAGGGGGTTGCTCATCTCACGCCTCCATCTGCTGCAGCGATGCGCCATTGAGGAAGGGTGATGTCCTCGTTGACCTTCTCGAAGACCACCTGCATCGGCGTACCGATGGCCAGGTCGCTCGGCTGCCCTCCGACGAGATTGCCGATGACCCGAAGGTCCTTCTGCTCGGCGAGCTCGACGATGAGCACGGCGTATGGCAGCCGGTCCTCGAACCCGGGGTTGCCCTTGGAGTGCATGACCGACCAGCTGTAGAGCGTGCCGCGGCCGCTGACCTCCGTGGGCACGAGCTCCTCGTGCCAGCAGGTCGTGCACATCGCTCTCGGTGGATGCGTGTACGCCTGACAGGCCGGGCAGCGCAGGATCACGAGCTTCTCGGCCTGGGCGCCGTCCCAGTAGGCACGGTTCAGGTCGTCACGCACCGGCAGCGGCAGCTCAGCCATGGGCACCTCTCCTGCAGTCCGGTCGTGAGAGATGACCGGTCGTTGCGACCGTAGCGATCTGGCGCGCCTCAGGGACCTGATTGCCCAAAGCTGCGGAGTCGAGCCTGCGCGAGTGCACCGCTATCACTGGAGCAACACTCACTGCGCCTGATCCTGGCGCTGCAGCCGGAGCATGTGGTGCGCGCCGACCTGGAACTCATACGGCACCGCAACGACCTCGGACTGGATCCCGAAGGCCTCACGCAGGTGGAGCTGCAGTCGCGGCAGGAACGCCACCGGCCTCCCTGCGCCCTGCAGCACGAGCGGGAACACCCGGACTTCCGCGGCCACGCGGCACAGTTCGACCAGTGCATCCACATGCCACTGCTCGTCGAGGTGCGTCGCCCAGGTGAAGAGCAGGTGCGAGCACAGCGCAAGGTCGAACGATGCATCCGCGAACGGCAGCTCGGGCAGGGCGGCATCGACGTAGCGCTCAGGGCTGGCGCGGTGATCCGCGAGGAAGGCCGACTGGGCCAGGCGCCGCATCTCAGCGCGACGCTCAGGGGTCCCGTACCAGTCGAACGAGAACCTGTCGGAGTTCGCGTCGATCATCGACGTGCCGCTGGCGGCTCCCGCAGTCAATCGAACGGCGAGCGAGTCGGCATCGAGGCTGTAGATCGGATCGACCGCGACAGCGTCGACTCCGCGCACCTGCGCCTCGGCGACGAAGCCGGACGCCCCGGCGCAGCAGTCGAGGATGCGCGCGGGAAGCCGCTGAGGGTCGAGATCGAAGAAGGCCTGGTACTCCAGGAATGATCGCGAGCTGACGAGGATGTCATCATCGGACGCTGACGGTCCGGCCGGTGTGCTCATGACGTGCCCTTTCGGTGGTGCGACCGATGGGCCGAGCGCGAAGACACGAGAACCCACCGGTCAGTGACGGGTGGGTTCGGCGCACAGCTTGGACCCCACCTATCGGCGGGGCCACCAGGCGAACGTCCGTGTGCGCATGACCGGAACCTATCGCACCGCGGACTCGACCGGTTTGACCCGGATTGCGCTGTGAATTCGCGCATCCCTGGCCTCCCGGCGCGACACCCGCGCACGGCGTGAATACCTTGCACGCGAAGGCACACGCACACCGGTGCTGCCAATCCGGCCGCACCACAGGCATCGAGAGTCTCTCGGCTAGGAGGACGAGCCCATGCTCCCCAAGGACGCACAGATCATCAGCGTCGATGACCACGTCATCGAGCACCCCAATGTCTGGCAGGACCGCCTGCCCGCGAAGTACAAGGACGTCGGCCCGAAGCTCGTCTTCGACAAGGTGAACGGCGATCACTGGGAGATCGAAGGTGAGCCGCACGGCAACTTCGCCCTGAACGCCGTCGCGGGCAAGCCGCGCGAGGCCTTCGGCATGGACCCGACGAGCTATGACGAGATGCGCGACGGCTGCCACGACGTCCACGAGCGCATCAAGGACATGGACATCGAGGGCGTGTGGGCCGAGCTGAACTTCCCGAACATGCCCGGGTTCGCCGGCAGCGGTTTCGCCACGCTCAAGGACAAGGACCTCGCGTACGCATGCGTGCAGGCGTACAACGACTTCATCCTCGATGAGTGGTGCCCGGCCTACCCTGATCGCCTGATCCCGCTGACGATCCTGCCGTACTGGGATTCGATGGAGCGCCAGGTCGCTGAGATCCATCGCACCGCCGACAAGGGCACCAAGAGCATCGCCTATCTCGAGGCACCGCATCGCCTGGGCATCGGCCTTCCGTCGTGGCATTCCGATCACTGGAACCCGCTGCTGCAGGCCGTCCAGGACCGCGATCTGCCGCTCTCGGTGCACTTCGGCTCCGGCGGCTTCCCCCTCGGGCTGTCAGATGAGGCGGTCACCACGAAGTTCCCGGTGACCATCACCTCGTTCGGCTTCAACTCGGCTCAGGCCGCCATCGAGCTCATCTGGTCGCCGATCTTCGACAACTACCCGGGCGTCAAGTTCGTGCTCTCTGAGAGCGGCATCGGCTGGGTCCCGTACGTCCTCGAACGAGCTGACTATGTCTGGGAGCGTCACCGCTCGTACAACGACGTCAATCGCGACGTGAAGCCATCAGACCGGTGGTACAGCAACATGTACGCACCGTTCATCGCCGATGATGCAGGCATCGAGGCTCGCCATCGCATCGGCGTCGAGAACATCATGTTCGAGTCCGACTACCCGCACTCCGACTGCAACTGGCCGCATACGCGCAAGATGCTCGAGGAGTCGCTGGCGAACGTTCCGGACGATGAGGCGCGCCTCATCGCCGAGGGCAACGCCCGCCGCGTGTACAACTTCCCGCGCCAGGCCTAGCGCGAGGATCGAAGTGCCGTGAGGCCCGGGGGGAATCCCCCGGGCCTCACGCATGCTCGACGAGCGCCACGCCCGCTAGGTGCGCACGGGGGCCAGCTCCGCCGCCCCGAAGGAGACCGAGAAGCGGTCGCACCAGATGGACACGCTCGTCAGGTCCGACAGATCAGCATCGTCGGGGATCGCGTAGTTCTGGCTGCCCTTGTTCCCCTTGAGGGCACCGAGGTCGACGTAGGCCCCGTCATCGAAGACCAGCCATCCGCTCGGTCCGTCGATGACCGGGGCATCGGTCAGCCACACCTTGAGGTCCGGCCCGTTGCTGGTGTCCAGATCCTCGATGCGCAGCACGCGCTTGCCGTCGGGCAGGGTGATGATCGAGGCGGTGCCGGACGTGCCGTGCTCATGGCTGATGAAAGCGCCGGTCGCGCTCACCATCGCCGCAGAGCGTGCGCTCGTCTCGGATGCCGAGGGCATCGGCGTGGGCGCCTGCGCCGTCGACTGCGCTGATGCGCTGACTGCTATCGGTGACGCCTCATCGACGGTCGTGTTCGTGAACAGCTTCCAGGGCTGGAACAGGTACAGCCCGGACACGACGATCAGGACTCCGAGGGCAGCTACCGGGACAAGGACCACGGGTCGGCGGATGAGCTGCATGGGTGCTCCTCAGGGTTCACGGTGCGCGGCGGCCGCAGCCTATGGACGCTTGGACGCCGCGGTCAGGCCATGAGTTCCCTCGTCGGAGCGATTGTCGGGCCACGCACGAAGTCGGCTCCGATCACACAGGCGAGAGGGCGATGGCCAGCAGGTCGGCAGCAGGATCGGTCGTCAGCACGATCGGCGTCTGCGCCACCCCGCCATCGACCGTGATCGGCGTCAGCGTGCTGTCGCCGTTGCCGACGACGTAGGCAGTCTTCCCATCAGGCGTGAACGCGATCCAATGAGGCTGCGACTTCGGCGCGAGCTTGATGGCCTGCCCGACGGTCGCCGGTGCAGTCGTCAGATCCAACGGCACGACCTCATCCATCTCGGGTGCGCTGCCGGCGATCGCCACATAGGCGAGCCTGCCGTCGGGAGCGATCTCCAGCTCGATCGGCGGCCCTGGCACGGCCAGCGCTGCGCCGGCCTTGCTGGTCTTGACGTCAATGGGCGTGACCGAGCTGCTGCCCTTGTTCGCGACGTAGGCGGTACTGCCGTCCTGCGTGACGGCGATCCAGTTGGGATTGAGGCCCACCTTGATCGACGGAAGGATCCGGCCTCCTGCGCCACCGTCGGTGACCTCGATCGGCGTGACCGTGCTGCCGGCCACGTTGTCGGTGCCCCAGTTGGCGACGAAGCAGGTGCGCCCATCAGGAGTGAAGGCAACGGTGTTCGGGCCGGCATTCGGGACCTTGATCGTCTGTCCGACCTTGCCGGTGGCCACGTTGACCGTCGTGATGGTCTGCCCCTGATAGTTGGCCACCCAGATCCACTGCTCGTTCGTCTTCGGCACGAAGGCCAGCGCGACCGGCTCCGCGCCCACGGTGATCGGAGCGCTCACCACGCCCGTCGCAAGATCGATGCCCGCGACCGTTCCGGTGTACTCATTGGTGACGTAGGCGGTCTTGCCATCGGCGGTGATGACGATGTCGTTCGGTCCTGTTCCCTCACCCATCTGGATGGGCGTGCCAGGCGCCTGGTCGGCCAGGCTCACCGGGATGACCGAGCCCATGCCCTTGCCAGAACCGTTGTCCTCGGAGTTGGTGATGTAGGCGGTCAGCCCGCTCACGCTCGGCGTGGTGGACTCGGGAGCGGTCGTGGAGGACGAGGATGAGCAGCCCGCCAGCACGGCGAGACCGAGCACGATCGGCGCCGCGTAGGCCAGGCGCCTGATCCTGAGTGATGCATCAGCGTTGCGAGTATCGAGTCGAGGCATGCGAAATGGTGGCATACGAACTGGCCATCCGTTCAGCAAATCGGGGCAGGACCCCGAGTGCGGCTCTCACGCGAACTGGAGAGCAGCCCCCGAACACGATGCGGGGCGGTGGCCACTTGGCCACCGCCCCGCATCACAGCAGATCGATCAGCCGACCACCGCTCCGGTGGAGATGTCGACGAGCTTGCCGCAGGTCGCAGCCTTGTCGGGAACGGGCTGTCCCTTCTCGACGGTCACGAACCAGGCGCACTTGACCGGCGTGCCGTTCGGCAGCAGCCCCGGCTTGAAGGAGATCGGCGCTGGCAGCATGCCGCTTGCGTCGTACTTCGAGACATTGCGCAGGGCGCTGATGAACTTCTCGCGGGTCGGGCACGGTCCGGCCAGCTTCAGCCCGGCAATCATCAGATCGGCCCCAGCGAAGCCGATGGGCGCGATCGAGGCGTACGGATTGGCGTTGGCCGCCTTCATGCCGTTGGCGTAGGTGCGCACCGCCGGGTGCCCAGGAACGCCAATGGGCACGACCGACAGTTGGGCATTGACGCCCTCCAGCGCACTGCCGGACTTGGCGATGACAGCAGGGTCGGCGATGCCAGCCCCGTTGATGCCCTTGAGGTTCACGCCCTGCTGCTTCAGCGCCTGCACGATCGACACCACGCCGTCGGTGAACATCGTGAGGTAGGCGCCGTCAGCACCGGAGCTCTTGATGCGCAGCGCGGTCGAGGTCGCATCGTGCGTGCCCTGCACCTCGTCGAGAATGAGCAGCGCCTGCTTGACTCCCGCGGCCCCGGCAGCGATGTTCTGCAGCTTTGCCGAGTTCGCCGCACTCGGGGAGTTGTGCGAGACGATCGCGGCACTCGAGACGCCCAGAGCCTTCAGCTTCTCCATCGTGGCCGTGTTCACGTACTGCGTCGACGGCACACCCACCGCGGAGAAGGCGTTGCGGTCATTGGCCATCGCCAGTGCGTTGAAGCCCGTCACCGGCACGTTGTTCGACTTGAAGGTGGCCATGGCCGAGTCCGTGGCCGTGGTCATGATCACCCCGAACGCATGATCAGACTGCAGCGCCTTGGTGGCCATCGTCGTCTGTGTCTGGCCGTTGGCCTGGTCGTCGTACACGATCACGTTGATCTTGCGGCCGTTCACGCCACCCTTGGCGTTCTCCTGCGCGATGCGCAGCGCAGCCGCCTTGTCAGCGTCGACGAACGTGGCCGATGCCGGGCCGGTCTTCGGAATGAAGTGGCCGATGGTGATCGAGGACGGCGTGATGCCCTCCTCTGCCGGGCACGCGGCGTTGTTGTTCGCCTTCGCAGGCGCGGGCGTGGGGGCGGCATTCGCCGATGTGCCGGCAAGCGTCAGCACCATGGCTGCTCCGACGCCTCCAACGAGGACGGCTGCCCGCCCTCCCTTCGTGTGCGCGATCTTCATGGACCCTCCTCGTTGACACGCGACGCGCACACTGCACGTCGGTCATGTCTGGCCCGATCGGTCCCTTGCACCGGTCCGGCACAGGCCCACAGCGTGGGATTTGGCAGCCGACGCGCGGTGCACACTCGCGTGTTCCGTTACCCAATCGTTACCGGGAATCGTTGAAAACACACGCGAAACGGACGGTCCACCTGTGAGTGCCCGTCGCTGTCGCTGCAGCGTTCCACCCGGTTTGTCCACAACTGTGCCGTGCTCACCCCGGCAGGCTCAGAAGGTCTGCTCGATCCACGCAGTGCCCGCGACCTTGGCGTTCTTGAAGGTCCCCTTGGCCGTGGCCACGCCTTCATAGACCGATCCGCCGCTCGCGCCTGGGAACTCCTGCTCGTCCATCAGCGTCGAGACGACGATGTCCGCATCGAACTCAGGGATCTGCACGCGGAACTTCGTGAAGTAGGTGATGCCGCTGGCCTTGCTGGTCCAGGTCCTGCCGAATGGCGTGACGGTGCTGGCGACGAGGTATGTGTCGCCGCCCGCACCCTCGAGGGTCGCGTAGCCCTGCATGGCCGTGTTGAGCGTCGGCTTCTGCCCGCCGCCCACGATGCCGACGTTCGAGATGGAGAACCCGTTGTCGAGCTGCATGTCCTGCAGGATCCACTGGACTGGGTTGGCGGCCGTGCCGAAAGCCCCGTACTCGTGGTCCATCCACGTGACACCGGTGACGGGCAGGCTCTTGCCGTCGATCGTGATCGTTCCGGTTGCCTGCAGGCGCGTGAGCGAGAAGTAGTAGTTGTTGTCCTGCACGCTGGTGCCCGTGGCTCCCGGGTTCACACCGGTGCCCCAGACGAAGAACGGCCGCCCCTTCTGCGTGAGCGAGAGGTCGATGGTCACCTGCTTCAGGGACGGGTCATCGCTGAGCAGCGCCTTGACGCGCATGCCCTTCGTGGGGTCGGCCGCAGGGGCTGTCATGGACACGTACGTCGGGAAGGCGACGGCCTTCGCTCCGGTTCCGCTGCCACTGATCGACACTGCAGGAGGGGTCGTGTAGCCCTTGCCCGGCGAGACGATGTCGATCTGCGCGACCCCACCAGCACTGTTGAGTCGCGCGACAGCCGCTGCGCCCGTGCCATCGCCCTTGATGGTGACTGTGGGAGGCGCGGTGTAGCCCTTGCCTGCGCTGGTCACCTGGATCCCGCCGAGCCTGTTGCCCGGATCCCCGAGCCGGGCGTACCAGTCCTTGCTCACTGCTGACTGCGCCCAGGTGGTCGGCGAGAAGTTGCCTGGAGGCAGGTACGAGGTGGTCCGCTTGTAGTGGCGCTGCTTCGTGACGTCGGTGAGCATGATCTGCGAGAAGGCGAAGCCCTGCTGCTCGAAGGACGCAGCATTGACCTCGAAGCCGAAGGTGCGCTTGCCCGCACGAAGCGTGCCCGTGTGCCACCACCATTCGGTCGGAGAGCCCGGGTGGAGGTACATGTCCTTCGGAAGGCTCAGCACGACAGCACTTGCAGGGATCGGCGTGGGCGCGGAGGCCGTCGCCGATGGCGACGGCGCAGCGCCGGCGGGCGATCCGGCGACACCAATGGCCGCGGTCGCACCCACCATGAGCACGGCGACTCCCGTGCTGAACAGGCGCGATGCCGGATGCAGTCGTCTCATCGTCTCTTCCTTCCGCCGAAGTGCGAACCGGGCTGGTACGAGCAGCCCTGCCGGGTGCTTGGTGGGAGCGGCGCTCCGCGGCAGGTCAGCTCATGCCTCCGTGGTCGGGTCAGTGCTCGCCACCACCGCCTGGCCGGAAGGAGAGCAGGGTCGCCTCCTCGCGGAATGAGGCCAGCATCGAGGTCTCCATGCCCATGTTGATCTGGCTCTTGATGTGACCGACGCGGTAGCTGAGATCCTCACCGGGAACGCCCATCGAGGGTCCACTTGCCGGTGCGCTCATCTTGGCCAGGCGACCGGCCCAGTCAGCAGCGGTGCTGAGCAGCTCATCAGCAGGCACGCACAGGTTGATCAGGCCCCACTCGGCTGCCTGCGCCGCTGGGATCGGGTCTCCGAACAGTGCGATCTGCTTGGCGCGGGGCAGGCCCACCATGCGTGGCAGCAGCCAGGCACCACCACCCTCGATCGGCAAGCCTCGACGCACGAAGACCTCCCAGAACGCTGCCTCCTCAGAGGCGATGATCAGGTCGCAGCCGAGGGCGAGCTGGCAGCCACCACCAGCCGCGACACCGTTGACGGCGCTGATGAACGGGGTCTCACTGCGCCAGATCGCCTCGAAGAGGCGAGCCCAGCCGTACAGGATGCCGTCATCACGAGCCGTGAGCGGTGCGGGACGTCGACGGTCCGCCGGGATCTCCGTCGGTCCACCAGGCTGCGTGAGGTCCGCGCCGGAGCAGAAGGCCACGCCATTGCCGGTGATGACCGCGCACTTCACGCCGTTGTCCTCACTGGCCTCGTGAATGGCACCAAGCAGTGCCCGACGCAACGGCAGATCGATGGCATTGCGCTTCTGCGGGCGGTTCAACCGCAGCCAGGCGACCTCATCGACGACCTCGTACTGAAGTCCCGCGGTGTCCCACTCTTCAACCAATGTAACCATGACAACCCCTTTGCTGTGCTCCTGTAACCGGACCACCCCGACACCGAACGCATGATGCGTCCACGTTCGGCGGCACGTGCCGGTGGATTCACCGCGACTGTATTGCATCCGCATCAGCACGAGCGGGATTCGCGCCGATCTGATCGACGCTCGTCGACGTCACTCGAGCACGTCATCTCTACGAGGGGCCGCCCGCCGATCCATCACAGCAGCACCGCGTCGCGACGAATATCGTCATCCAGCCTCGGCTTCAGTCCGCCGTACTCCACCAGATCGACATCGCGGCCCAGTACTTCTTGGAGGAGTCGCTGGAATTTCGATAGACCAAAGGATGAAGTGCCCTTCGGGGCCCGCACAAGCAGTTCGATATCCGACTCTGGACCGGCCTCTCCGCGCGCCAGGGAGCCGAATGCAGCCAAGCGCGTGAATCCGCGCTCCCCAGCCAGCACCTGCAGGACTGGGCCGGCAGCCCGAAGCAGTGTCGCTGGATCGACCTGGGCCAGGTCCGGCGCGAAGCGCAATTGCTGACTCACCGCCGGCTGCGACACTCCAAGCTCCTGTGCGACCTCGCGCTGACTCATCCCCGTCGCAAGCATCGCCCGCAATGCCAGCACTCGACGCAACCGCGCCAGATCCTCGCCACGACGAGCCTCGCTGTACTCCGCCACCAAAGTCATAAGGGATTCTTATCGCCGCGTCCCCACGTGTGACAAGAGAACCATCGCATCACACGAGATCACCATCGCGCATGCAGGTCGGTGTGCATACTTCACTGCTGCAACTCAACGAGCCAATCCATTCCGGGGCAGTCCCTGGGGCTGCTTGTGCACGTGATTGACGGAGTGTCTTCACATGCGTAACCGCAAGAATCACCCGTGATTGATGGACGCAATGGGCATCGCCGTCTACTCTCCGAATGCCCGAGGTTGCCTTCAATCCCTGCGAGGAGCGCCCGTGCGCACAGTCGACTTGCGACTCGATGTCACCGATGCTGTCGGGCTGAGCGGAGCCGTAGGCATAGCGGTGACAGTGACGCTGCCCGAGGTGGCAACTCTCGGCCCCGAGCCCATCGTGTGCTTCGCCAAGCCAGGTGGTGGCTATGCACGTGGCTACTACACCGTGGACCTGCCGGGCCCGGGCAGTGGAGTCTCGCAAGCCGAGTGGCACGCCTCGCAGGGATGGATCTTTGTTGCAGTTGACCCGCTCGGAGTCGGCGAGAGCACCTTCGTTCCAGAGCAGTTCCTCGCATACGACTCCGCGGCCGTCACCGCTGCAGCTCATGAGGCCGAACGCCAGATTCTTGAATTGCTCGCAGAAGGCCGGCTTGCACCAGACTTCCCGGCTATCGCGCAAGCGGTCGTCATCGGCATCGGCCAATCAGCCGGCGGCTGCTACACGATCGCGCAGCAAGGCCGTTACCACGCGTATGACGGGGTTGCGATTCTCGGCTATAGCGCCTTGCAGACAGTAGTCCCCGCTCGCCCCGGACGCCCTGCCCTGCACGGAGCCTGGGTGCCGCGTTCCTACGGACTGGCCGACGGCGTGGTGACCAATGCGAAGATGCTTGCTGGCCTCCCCACTGCAATGGGTTCCCCCGATGCCTATGAAGACATGGCCTGGGCATTCCACTGGGATGACATGGACCCTGAGATCGTGCGCACCGATATCGAGAAGAGTCTGCCGGGGCAGGGCAATCTCCCACCATGGTCCTCGGCTACCAGCCCCGGGATGATCGGCTACCTCTTGGGGCCCGGGAACTTCCAGGCTGAGGCTGCGGCGATAACGTCGCCCGTGCTGATTGCCGTCGGAGAGCGTGACGTCATCCCCGATCCAAGAGGCGAGCTTCGCTCGTTCCTTTCCTCCAATTCAGTCGATTTCTTCGTCTGTCCTCGCATGGCGCATATGCACAACTTCGCAGGCACGCGTCAGCTGTTCTGGAGCCGCATTGCATCGTGGGCAGCATGGGTGCGCGTCGCCAAGCATGCCTCGGGAGCACAGCAGAACTGACATCGATGAAAGTCGTCGGCCATCGCGCCAGACCGGAAATCAGTCGAGGCCCCCACGAATGAGGGCCTCGACTGCCTTCTTCTGCAGCGGGGAGGAGCTGAGGATGCACGATCACCGGGTTGCAGCCCCTGCACGTTGCCCTCACAAGCGGCCATTTCTGCACCCCCCCCTGCTGCACTCCCGTGGGGGTGCAAGCCTGCACTCCCCTCGCTGACTGTCGCTTCTCCTAGGCGTCGATCATGCCGAGGTGCTTGATGACGTAGGTATTCATGGACTCGTGGCGCTCAGCCGCCTCCAAGGCGATCCTCCTATGCAGGTCTGGACCGAGACGCAGGTTGAACTTGCCGGAGAACGTCCGCTCATCCCAGGGGGTCGGAATCTCCTCGCCCTCAGCAAGCATGTCCTGGAGAACCTCCTCCACCACGGACGTCAGACTTGCCAGGGCACCCTCACGGGTGTCCGCGATCCACGACAGTGACGGGAACTCCACCACCGTCGCGATGAACTCCTCCTCCTTGACCGACCAGGCGAGCCGATAGGTGTAGCGGTCGGCCGCCGGGGCCGACTTCGCCGTACGCTTCGTCGCCATCGTGCTCCTCCTTCTTCGCGATCGCAGCAAGTACCTGCCTCACTTGGTACGCCTTGGCCTTACCCCGGTCATGCTGGGTATTCACCCGAGGATCGCCAGGCCATGGAGTCTTGAACACCGCGTGGGATGTCGCAATGCTCCGAGGCTGACCGAAGTCATGCTCACTCACCTTCAGCGGGTCGTTGTCGCGGATATTGCGCGGGTTGTTCCTCATGGCGTCGATGATCTTCGGGATCAGCGGCACCCCCACTGAGTACCACCACGGGTACTCAACGTGGCAGTCCCATTCCCGCAATTCGCTTCCTGACGAATTCCTTGAGATCTGCGTAGCACGGGTGAGCGCTCTAGCGCCCTCGACGTCAATTGGGCAGCGCATGACCCGGGTCGACGCGCCCTCACCCAACGGCGAGCTTGAGGATCCGGTCGTCATTGGGCCGCGGGCTGCCGCGGCCGTCGGTGTTGCTCGTGATCAGCCACAGGGATCCATCAGGGGCTACGGCCACTGTGCGCAGCCGGCCGCGGTCCCCCAGCCGCAGTGCGATCGGCGTGCGTGCCTGGGCGCCGTCCAACGGCACCTGCCACAGGACCTGGCCACGCAGGCTGGCGACGTACGCGACATCGCCGAGGATCGCGATCCCGCTGGGCGACGCGGTCGAGGTGGGTGACCACTGCGCTGCCGGGTTCGTGTACCGGCTGTCATCGGCCGACCCCTCGTGCACTGGCCAGCCGTAGTTGCGCCCCGGCTGCAGCAGGTTCAACTCGTCCGCGTCCCGCTCGCCGAACTCGGTGGCCCACAGCCGGCCGGCCCTGTCGAAGGCCAGGCCCTGCACATTGCGGTGTCCCAGGGTGTAGACGGGTGATCGAGGGAACGGATTGCCGGCGGCTGGGCGGCCATCGAAGGTGATCCGCAGCACCTTGCCGGCCAGGCTGGATCTGTCCTGTGCCAGCTGTGGGCTGCCGGCGTCCCCGGTACCGACGAACAGGGTGCTGTCCGGTCCCACGAGCAGGCGGCCGCCGTCGTGGTACGTGTTCTTGGGGATGCCGGTGAGGATCGGCGTCTGCCGGCCCAGCCGCGATCCGTCCCATGCGATGCGCACGACGCGGTTGTCCCTCGCTCCAGTGCTGTAGGCGAAGACGAAGGCCGGGGCAGGTCCGGGCGGCACTGCGATGCCGAGCAGGCCCCCTTCGCCCTGCGGCACGACTCCCCGCACCCGACCGACGACCACCGAACTCCCGCCTGCGACTGGGATGCGCTTGACCAGCCCGGTGTCGCGCTCGCTCACGAGGGCGGAGCCGTCTGGCAGGAAGGCCAAACCCCAGGGTGAGGTCAGCCCGCTCGTCACGGTCCTGTCGACCACGACGTGCGGTGCAGCGGCAAGCACGTTGGCGGACGCCTGGCCCGCCACCATCGGTGACACGATCGCCCCACCGACGACAGCTACGGCGAGGACCGCAGCGGCACTCGTTCTCCTGCGCATCTGACCTCCGACCTCGCGTTGACCGCCTTGGCGATATCCAACCCTCATTGTGGCGTCACGGGCTCGCTGCGCGACGCGGCACATCACCCGCGCGCCACCGGCCGCTCAGGAAGGTCGGGATTGATGTCCATCAGCTTGAGCTCGTGTTGGAGTTCGCCCAGATCACGGTCGAATTCGCGAGTCACCAGCGCCCTTCACGCCGTTGACATGAACGGAGGGAGAAAAGCACTGAGGGCCCCTGCTTGCGGGACCCTCAGTGTGTTGGCCATGCCAACTTTCTTGTAGCGGGGAGAAACTGAGGATTCACGATCACCGGGTTGCATGCCCCGCGGGTTGCCCTCACAAATGATCATTTCTGCACCCCCTTCTGCACTCCCCTGGGGGTGCAGCCCTGCACCCACCCCGCTGACTTTCAGCGATCCTAAGCGCGGTGAATTGAGCTGGCAACGCCCAAGTGGGGTCATTGCCATGGCGGTGCTTCGACGGTGCATTAGCCAGGAAGGCGCCAAAGGCGCCCAATGCATCTCTCCTAGACGCCTGTCACTATCTGTGCACTAAGCCAATGGTTGTATAGTGACACTTGTGCAGGGTCTCTGGCAGAAGTCCGACGTAAGGGGATGCGCGTGAGTACGCCAGTGACCGCAGACGATGTGCTCGTGGCCTCCCGCGCATTGCTGGGAGTGGTCGCGAGGTCAATTGCACCCGTTGTGGATGCGATTACGATTCCGCAATTCCGAGTCTTGGTGATCCTTTCGACGTCACAAGGGCCCGTCCGTCAGGGTGACCTTGCGGCGATGCTTGGCAATCACCCATCCACGTTCTCGCGGACAGCGGACCGGCTGGTTGGCGGCGGGTGGGTGCGCAGGTCGGAGAATCCTGACAATCGCCGGGAGACGCTCATTGAATTGACGAAGACCGGAGAGCAGCTGGTCAATCAGGTGACGGTCAACCGCCAGCGTGAAATCACCAAGATTCTTGATCGCCTCAGCCCCCAGGATCGCGACAAGGTCCTCGAGGGCATGCGCGTCTTCGCTCACGCGGCCGGAGAGCCCCTGCCTGGCGTCCTGCTGCCGTTGGGAATGTGAGGACTTCCATGGCGCGCTCCGATGAAACCTCGCCCTACCCAGCAGTTGAACAGGACTATGACATGAGCACAGAAGATGCCGTCCGCATGAATCGCAGCGGTTCCAAGGAAATGGCGAAAGTAGTGGCTCTGGGAGCGTTGGGAATCCTGGGCCTAGCGCTGGTCGTCGGGAGCTTCGTGGCAACTCATCATCCTCATTGGGGCACCAAGTAGCCGCCGCAGTCGCTGAGTGTCCATGCCGTCACACGCCCGGGTGACCTGTGCAGGACGATAGCCCGGCTGTGCCACGGTCCGATCCCATCGAGCGACACCCGCCCGGAGTCAGATTTCTCAGTTCCTATGTCCCTCACACCTAGCTGCAACTCGATCACGCTCGCGCGGGGCCAGACCTGCACTCGAATCACTTGGACGTGAACATGCCCTCACTGCAACAGTCAGGACGCCTTTGGCGCGACATCGTGGCCGCGATAGTCGTGGTCACCATATTGATCCTGGCGACGCTGGCATGGGTGCTTCTCGGGTCCACCGCTGACCAGTTGCCGTTGGGTGCACCCGGGCAGGGTACGGGAATCTCGACCAGCGCGCCCGGCCCGCACACGATCAGGCAACCCACACGCGCGAACTCTGCGTCGGGAATCAAGAACGTGGTCCTGCTCCTGGCCGACGGCTTGGATTGGGCCGCCTTCAATCAGGTGCCGCGACTTGCGGCCCTCAAGGCGCAAGGCACAACGCTGTCCGATTTCGTCGTCACCGACTCGCTGTGCTGCCCCTCGCGTACCTCCCTGCTGCGTAGTCAGTTCGTGCACAACCATCAGGTCCTGTCCAATGTCGCCAAGACCGGTGGCGGCTGGGCGACGTTCTATGCGCGCAATCTGCAGCAGGACTGCCTTCCCACCTGGCTGCACAATGCTGGCATCCGCACAAGCCTTATCGGCAAGTACATCAATGGCTATCCCAAGACTGCGCCCACCACGACGTACATTCCCCCAGGTTGGGACTACTTCATGTCGTCCACATCGGGCGTGCAGGCATACCAGGGGTACAACTACACGCTGAACGTGAACGGTCAATCTCGCGACTTCGGCGCGCAACCCACCGACTTCATGAATGACGTGCTGACCAACGAAGCCGTCCAGCAGCTGGCAAGCAGTGATGCTCCATTCTTCTTGGAGTTGGCGACCTACAACCCGCACACTCCAGCGCCCGTCGCGACCCGAAACCAAGCCACACACCAGTCAGATTCGGTTCCGCGGACGCCTGCATTCAACACCGCCGGCACCAACGAAGTGCGCTGGCTTGCCGGGCACCCGGTCAATATGCCCGCCCAGGTCGACCACTTCGATGCACTGTGGCGCCGGCGCCTCGCCTCGGCCGAGTCAGTTGCCGGTTCTTACGATGCTCTGGTCGCCCAGCTCCACGCCACTGGCCGCGACCAGGACACACTGACCATCGTCACATCCGACAACGGCTATCACGCGGGTGTGCGCCTACTCAGCACCGGCAAGAACACTGCCTTCCACGAGGACTCTGTCGTGCCCGCGGTGTTCATCGGCCCAGGTATCGACCAAGGGCGCGCCTACCCCAGCATGGGTCGATGGCCGAGATCTCATGCCCCTGCTCACGAGTCACGAAGCCACCCCTTGGCGCACGGCCACACTGACTGAGAATCTCGGCAATGCGCGCCCCGGGGACCCGGACTACGAGCCGTTCCAGTCGCCGCCATTTCATGCGCTGCGCAGTCGCGACTGGCTCTACGTCGAGTACCGCAATCACGACCGAGAGTTGTACGACGAGATCACGGATCCAGACGAGATGCACAACATCTACACTCTGGTCTCCCCACAGGTTCGCCAGGCTCTACACGTCCAACTTCGACGACTGGCCACCTGCGCCGGGGTGCAATGCCGGATCGCGGACTCCATGCCAACTCCGACACCAGTCGACCTCGCCACCACAGCCGCGTTGCCGATCGCCACGCCTTCGCCGTGAACACGAACGCGACTCACGCCCGAAGCTCACCGGCCACCCCACGATGCTCAGGGTCGCAGTCGGGTCCGCGCGCCACCCTGTACACCTCATGTGCGGTTCGGGAGATCATGACTGTCAGGATGAACTCGAGATCTCGAGAATCGGCCCAAGGATTGTTCAGGGTGAGGTGTTGTCTTCAACGAGTGTTGAGCCTTCGGCGTCCCGAATGGTGAACGGTGTCGAGGGGATGGAGTCCGGTGGAATGGCCACGAACACAAGCACGGGCCCTGCGCTGGCGTCTTTGGACGCGGACGTCTCGTCAGCAAACTTCACACTCATAACGCGAGTATCCAGGTTCGACTTGATGCCGATCACCTGCGGGCTTGCCCCATCACTCGCAGGCGCAACAAAGGTGATCACCGGCCAGCCATTGGATGCAACCTCGTCGACAAGTGGCGTGTCGCATGTGGACGCATCAAGAACCGGTGAAACGCGCGTGACGTTGGCAGTGCTTTCGGCGACGCAACTGCCCAGCACCGTCCAATTCGTGACAACATCGCGCTTCACGAAGTGAACCAGGACTGCGACAAACGCCACGCCCAAAAGGACCACGATCAACAGGCGAATCCACCCCGGCCAAACAAGGTGACCGACCGTCACGGGTGCCTCCCCGGCACTGTCCTCCTGCTCAAACATCGTCACAGAGCCCATTGTGCCTGACGCGCGCGCGTTGGGCTGAGCGTGGCTGCGCCGGCCCACGTGGTCACGCCGATCTCGGGCGCGACCGGCCCGTTCCCACAGAGATCGTGCGGGAGAGGTGCCGTAAGGCGGCCCTGCCGCCGCAGATCTCCAGCGTGACCGCGTATGTGCTCCCGTGTTCCGACATTCCATAGTGGCTGTCGAACACAGAAGGACGCCATGACCTCTGCCGAGTTGCCAATGTCGGCAATGACCGTCGGCCCGAGCGCGGGCCCTACGACGCGCCAGTGCGTTTCGCGCCTCAAGGGGGCTCTATTGCAAGCCTCTAGCCGTAGCGCAATAGCACATACGGGATGCAAATTGCCAACGACAATGCAGCTGTGGGAATGCCGAAGGTCAGCCAGTTGGCGAATGAAATGTGCAGACCATTGCGCACTGCGATGCCGACAACCACAACATTTGCGCTAGCACCGATGATCGTGGCGTTGCCTCCCAAGTCTGCACCCAATGCGAGCGCCCACCACAGCCCACCATTGGCGCCCAAGTCAGGATGGGTATCGATCAATGACGACACAACGGGCGTCATCGCCGTGACATACGGAATGTTGTCCACGATTGCTGAGACGACTGCTGAGCCAACAAGCATCACCATGAGTGTGGGTCCGGTGGCACCCCCCGTGAGGTTGCCAAGCTGCCCGGCGAGAAGCTCGAGTGCACCGACGTGGACCAAGGCACCCACGAGAATGAACAGGCCCATGAAGAACAGCAGCGTTTCCCACTCGACGTCCACAAGCAACTCACGGGGCTTCAGAGCTGAAATGAGCAGCATGATGCCAGCACCGACCAGTGCCACCACCGACGGCGCAATGCCCGTCTGACGTTGGAGCAGAAAGCCGAGCAGAATCGCACCCAGAACTATGCCGCTGCGTACCAGAAGTCGACTGTCTGTAATGGCCTCGCGCTCGTCCAATGCCATCAGCGCAGTCGTGCGCGAAGGATCCCCCTGCAATGAATTGCGAAACATGAACCGACTGAGCACGAGGAAGGCAGCCAGAATCACGAGCACGATCGGTGCCAGATGCACGAGGAAGTCGATGAATGAGAGGTCGGCGCGACTGGCAATGATGATGTTGGGCGGATCGCCAACAAGCGTTGCTGTTCCTCCAATATTCGACGCGAGCGCCTCTGCGATCAAGAATGGGATAGGGCGGAGTCCGAGTCGGTCACACACCAGCAGCGTCACGGGCGCGACGAGCAGGATGGTGGTCACGTTGTCCAGCAATGCTGAAGCCAAAGCGGTGACGAGAATGAGCAGCACCAAGACTCGATAAGGGCGTCCTTTGGCGATCTTCGCCGCCCGAATGGCCAGGTACTCGAAGACTCCAGTGCGCCTGATCACACCGACAACCAGCATCATTCCCAGGAGCAGGAAGATGACGTCCCAGTCGATACCCGTTTCCCGCGAATAGAACGCGTCCTCGGATTTCACGATTCCCAGCGCCAGTATCAGGGCTGCGCCACCCAGTGCCGCGGCCACACG
>JAQTXL010000126.1 GCA_028688835.1 Candidatus Nanopelagicales bacterium
TACGGCACCAAGGCCGTCATCACGCCCACGCGATCCGGCCTGCCTGCAGGAGGCACGTACGCGATCGATGGCGCCCTGCCTCCGGGCCTGGCCTTCGACACCCGGACGGGCATCATCTCCGGCGTCGCGAAGATCAACGACGGGATCGTCTACGAGCCGACCGTGACCGCCGTGGGCGCTGACGGCAAGGCGCAGGTGTCGACCAGGGCGAGCATTACGGTGATCAAGCCTGCGGTGCCGATGCAGGTGATCGCCCGGGCGGCCACGACTGCCGTCAAGGCAGGCACCACCGTGCTCGTCGCCCGTGTGCGGCATCCCAACTACGCGAGCCTTTCCGCGAAGGTCACGTGCAAGGCGTGCACCAGCGTGTTCACGCCGAGCACCGGCAAGCTCGTGGTGAAGCTGGCCAAGGGCACGACGTCGGTCACGGTGCGGATCGTCGCCTCGCCGATCGGCGCGAAGGCCAAGGTGGCCTTCGCAGGTCATGCCTGGAGTCGCACCTGGCGCGTCACCAAGTGATGCGCGGCTCGCTGGCGTCGCTCGACGGTGCCGCGGCCGACTTCTGGGCGGCGATCCCGGCGGTGGCTCCCGCGAGGAGCTCCTCGAAGGTGGACGTGCCAGGCAGGGCTGCTGCTGCATGGAGGGTTACCGCGAGCGGGCGCTTGCCGAGCAGCGCACCGCTGCGCGCGATCGCCTGCTCGACTGCCTGCGTGAGTGCGGCCGAGTCGTGGATCGGTCCGACGCCGAGGGCGACGAACGAGTCGCCGTCCCAGCGAGCGATGAGGTCGGCCGCTGGCACGGATGCCTTGAGCGCCCTGCCCGTCACCTGCAGCACCTCGTCGCCGAACTCCATGCCGTACGCGACGTTGACGCCATCGAGGTCGTGGATGTCGCACATGACCACATGCACCTGCTGCCCGGTCGACGCGGCTGTGCTGGCGATCGTCTCCGCGAGTGCGAGCAGGCCCGTGCGCGAGAACAGCCCGGTGAGCGGGTCGGTGCTGGCGAGTGCATTGGCGCGCATCTGGGCCAGGCTGAGCCGGTCGATGATCGTCATGCGCATGTGCAGCAGCACGAGCCCGGCGACCACGGCAGCACCGCTGGCGACGATCCAGGGCAGGGGCGCGAGCGAGTCGATGATCCAGCCGGCCGTGAGCACGGCGGCACCGCCGAGGAGGCTGCCGAGCACACCGGCCCGCCAGGACATCGAGGTGGGCGCGAGCATGATGAGCAGCACGACGGCGTTCACGAGGATCACCGGCTCGTCGCGATTGGCGGCGTAGTAGGAGACCTCACCGATGATGATGACGATGAAGACTGTCCAGGCGGCGATGATCGTGGTGGCCGGAACGCGCAGCCGCACCAGCACCTGCGAGACGGCGATGAGCAGGAAGGCCGTGGCCATCCCGAAGATGGTCTGCGCTGTCGAGTGGTCCTCGTGGGCCAGCAGGTTGAGCAGTGCCACCACGAGCATGGCGCCGCCGATGAGCACCATCGCGTTGGGGATCGTCTGGCGTGCTGCATCGTGCCGCAGCTGCACGAAGGGCTCGTTCAGCGCCTGCAGGGACGCTCGGGGCTTTCTGGCCACGGTGGGCTCCTCTGCATTCGTGAACGGCAGGATGGCGCGGACTCGGCTGGGATGGATCTGCGGTGGCCAGGGCACGAGCTTGGAGACGGTCAGGCCGAGGTAGATGAGCGTGTTGAACCCGACGACCAGTGCGAACACCAGGAACCACGGCTGGCTCAGGGTGCTCTGCGGCAGGATCAGGCCTGCTGGCGCAACGCTCATGTCTTCGCCGCCGGATGCTGCACATGGCCCCAGGTCGCCTGACGCCCCAGGCTGATGTCCCACAGGCACGAGACGAAGACCGCCTGCAGGAAGATGTCGTAGCAGAGTTCGGGCAGCAGCAGGGCGGCGAGCAGCCGTGCGCGCCAGCCGCCCTTCCACGACGTGATCACGCGCTCGAGCCAGAAGATGCCGCCGATGATGATCCAGAACGGGAACCAGATCCAGCGGTCGAGGGAGATGATCGTGATGAGGAACAGCAGCATCGACGCGTTCAGTGCGATCGTGCCGTAGCCGATGCCGAGCTGCTGGCCCCAGTAGCGGATGGTCGCACGCGTCATGCCGTAGGCCGCGAGGTTCTCCAGGGCTCCGCGCTGCCAGCGCTGGCGCTGGATCCACAGGTTGCGCCAGGCGGGCATGAGCTCGGTGACGACGTAGCACTCGGGTGGCGAGACCATCGTCGCGCCGAGGGACTTCAGTGCGATCGTGAGCTCGTTGTCCTCGGTGAGCGCCGCGGTGTCGTAGACGAGGCCGGGCTCGCCGGGGATGAACACCCCGCGCGCCGCGGCGACGTCGATGAGTGCGGATGCGCGGAACACCGTGGCAGTGCCGGTGAGGACGAACACCCGACCACGACGCGACTTGATTTGAAGGCTGTAGCGCGTGTACTCGTTGCGCTGGAACTGCCCGATGACGCCGTGCCCCTCCTCGCCGAAGAACACGCCGCCCACAGCTGCAAGCTCGGGGTCGGCCTCCATGCGCTGCGTCGCGACCTCGAGGTAGCGCGGGCCCAGGCTCGTGTCCGCGTCCATCACGAGGATGACGTCCTGCGGTCCGGCGACGGGCAGGATCGCTGCGAGCACCTGGTTGAGCGCGCCACCCTTCTTGTGCACGTTGTTGACGCTCTCGAAGGCCTCGTGCCCCATCTCGTGGGCGATCTCGACCGTGCGGTCGGTGCAGTTGTCGGCGACGACGATGACGCGATCGGGCGGGCGTGTCTGCTTGGCCAGGGCGGCCAGGGTCGTCGGAAGGGAGTACTCCTCGTTGTGCGCGGGCACCAGCACCGTGACGCGCACGCGCCTGCCCGGCTCCGCCGTCATGAGGTCCTGGCCGCGCAGCTCGCTCAGGAGTCTGCGCCGTGGACTGATGCTCATCAGGGCTGCAGTGACCTCGAAGCTGATGGCGACGATCGCGATCACGGCGATGGCGGCCAGCGCGATCAGGACGAGGCCGCTGGGCGGCAGCTGCTGTGAGACCAGGATCTCGCGACTGCCGACGGTGCGCTCCTGCGGTGGCAGGTACTCCTGCTGCCCGTCGAAGTACTTGCCGATCGAGATCGCGATGACCGAGACGATGATGATCGAGGCGAGGACGAGCAGGACCACGACGCGGCCATAGAACGTCGCGGGGTCGCGCTCCTTGGGCTGGGGCAGCGTGGACGTGACGAAGGGCCTGCGCAGCTCACCGCCGTCACTCACCCGCGTGATGATTCCACAGGGACAGGGCGATCTGCTGCTGGCGCTGCTCGCCGCGCGCATGCACGCGAGGCTGCACCCCGGAGACGACGCTGCGCCCTGCCCGACGGATCGGGCAGGGCGCAGTCGCAACTGGCGGTGGCGGTGGGATTTGAACCCACGGTGAGTTTCCCCACACGCGCTTTCGAGGCGCGCTCCTTTGGCCGCTCGGACACGCCACCGCGGAAGAGGGTACAAGCACAAAAGAGGGCACCTGACGGTGCCCTCTTCCCATGTGGCGGAGGATAGGGGATTTGAACCCCTGAGGGGTTTCCCCCAACCCGCTTTCCAAGCGAGCGCCATAGGCCACTAGGCGAATCCTCCGTGGAGGAGATTACAAGTGACCGCTGAGTCGCCCGCCAGCGCCTGCCGTATCCTTGGCGCGACCCCTCGTGCGGCGTCATCTCGCTGAACCCCCCCAGGGCCGGAAGGCAGCAAGGGC
The DNA here is from genome assembly GCA_028688835.1 of Candidatus Nanopelagicales bacterium. Taxonomy (GTDB): domain Bacteria; phylum Actinomycetota; class Actinomycetes; order S36-B12; family S36-B12; genus UBA11398. Next base: position 3,743 of record JAQTXL010000126.1, read on the forward strand.
AGGTGAGCTCTGGCGGGTGTGCGAGGGGTCCCTGCGTGTCCGACGGCGGCAATAGAGTGGCCCTCGTGTCCATGGCCCTCTACCGCACCTATCGCCCAGCGAAGCTGGCCGAGGTGGTCGGCCAGGAGCATGTGACCGGCCCCCTGCACCGGGCCCTCGAGCACGACCGCACGCACCACGCCTACCTGTTCGCCGGGCCTCGCGGCTGCGGCAAGACGTCGACGGCCCGCATCATGGCCCGCTCGCTCAACTGCGAGCAGGGCCCCACCCCCGATCCGTGCGGGGTGTGCCAGAGCTGCATCGACCTCGCGCCCAACGGCCCGGGCTCCATCGACGTCATCGAGCTCGACGCAGCCAGCCATGGCGGTGTCGAGGACACCCGCGACCTGCGCGAGCGCGCGATGTTCGCGCCGGCCTCCTCGCGCTACAAGGTCTACATCATCGACGAGGCGCACATGGTCACGTCCGCAGGCTTCAACGCACTGCTCAAGCTGGTCGAGGAGCCGCCTCCGCACGTGCGCTTCATCTTCGCCACCACCGAGGTCGACAAGGTGCTGCCGACCATCCGGTCGCGCACGCACAACTACACGTTCCGTCTCGTGTCCGCCCGGCAGCTGCAGATCCACCTCGCGGGCATCTGCGAGCAGGAGGGCGTTCCGGCCGACCCCAATGCCCTGGCGCTGATCGCCCGCGCTGGCGCGGGCAGCGTGCGCGACAGCCTGTCGATCCTGGGCCAGGTCATCGCAGGTGCTGGCGACGACGGCGTCACCTATGCCGACACCGTGATGCAGCTCGGTATGACCGACATGACCCTGCTCGACGAGACCGTCGACGCGCTCATCGCCCGCGACGGTGCAGCGCTGTTCGGCACCATCGAGAAGGTGATGGACGCCGGGCATGAGCCGCGCAGGTTCGTCAGCGATCTCCTCGAGCGGCTGCGCGACCTCATCGTGCTCCAGCATGTGCCGGGCGCTGCGGCGAGCGCGCTCATCGACGGCCCCGACGAGCAGGTCGCCCGCGAGCTCGAGCAGTCCACGATCATCGGCGCAGCCGAGCTCTCGCGCGCGGCCGATGTGGTGAGCGAGGCCCTCAGCGAGCTCAAGGGCGCCACAGCACCACGCCTCCAGCTCGAGCTCATGTGCGCGCGACTGCTGCTCCCGGCGATCGATGCCGATGAGCGTGGGCTGCGTGCTCGCCTCGACCAGCTCGAGCGGCGCATGTCCACCGTTGCCGCCGATGCCGCGATCACGGCTGCCGCACCGGCCGCCGCTCCTGCCGCACCTGCCCCCGTGCGTCGGCTCTCCGACATCGCACCATCGAGCGCGCCAGCAGCCGAGCAGCCCAAGGCCGCGGCAGTCGCGCCTGCGGCAGTGCCGGAGCCACCGGTCGTCGAGACCGAGCTCGTCGAGCAGCAGGCGCCTGCGGCAGCGCCGGAGCCACTGGCAGCACCCGAGCCCGTCGATGTGCCGGAGCCAGCGGCGCCACCGGCAGCCGTCACGCCGCCGGCTGCGCCGACCCCTCCTCCTGCAGCACCTGCGCCGACTCCTCCGCCGAGCACTCCGGCATCGAGCGGGGATCCGTCGCTGTCCGACTTCACCACGATGTGGCCGGCAGTGATGGAGGCCACCAAGGCCTACTCGCGTGTGGCCTGGATGCTGTTCAACTCCTCGGCGCCCCTGTCGATCGCCGGCGGCACCCTGGCCGTCGGCGTCCCCAACTCCGGGCAGGTGAACAACGCCCGCACCAGCGGCCACGACGAGCGCCTGCGCCAGGCCATCCTCGACGTCATGCACGCCGATGTGCGGGTCGATGTCGTGCTCGCACCTGATGCCGTCGCGCCCAAGGGCGGGGCTCCCGCGAGCGCGACGCCTGCGGAGCCTGACGCGCCGAGCCTTGACGACGAGGACCTCACCGAGGAGACCGGTGTCGAGCTGGCGATCCGCGAGCTCGGGGCCACGCAGATCGGGGAGATCGAGCACTGATGTACGAGGGCGTGGTGCAGGACCTCATCGATGAGCTCGGCCGGCTGCCGGGCGTTGGCCCCAAGAGCGCCCAGCGCATCGCCTTCCACATCCTCGCGGCCGATCCGAC
>JAQTXL010000127.1 GCA_028688835.1 Candidatus Nanopelagicales bacterium
GCACCAGCAGCACCTCGTCGACGGGCGACTGCTTCTCGATCACGCGCTTGACCTTGCCGAGCTCGTCCATGAGGCCGGCCTTGGTGTGCAGGCGCCCGGCAGTGTCGATGACCGCGGTGTCGAGCTCTGCCGCAGTGGCCGTGGCCACGGCATCGAAGGCGACGGCGGCGGGGTCGCCGCCCTCAGGACCGCGCACGACCGGCGCTCCCACGCGGTCGCCCCAGGTCTGCAGCTGCTCGGCAGCAGCGGCCCGGAAGGTGTCGGCTGCGCCGAGCAGGACGGTCTGGCCCTCGGCGATGAGCAGTCGGGCGAGCTTGCCCGTGGTGGTCGTCTTGCCGGTGCCATTGACGCCCACGACGAGCACCACCGCCGGCCGCCCGGGAGCCAGGGTGGCCAGGCTGCGGTCCAGGCCGGGGTCGACCTGGCGGAGCAGGGCCTCGCGCAGCAGCTGGGTCAGGCGCTCCTGGGAGGCGCTGCCCTCGACGCGCACCGCCGTGCGCAGCTGCTCGACGATCTCCATCGTGGGCGTGACGCCGAGGTCGGCGGCGAGGAGGGTCTCCTCGATCGCGTCCCAGGTGGACTGGTCGAGCAGGTCGCGGCCCAGCAGCCCGAGCAGGCCCTTGCCGATGGCGGAGTTCGACCGGGCCAGTCGGGCGCGCAGCCGGTGCATGCGCCCGACTGCCGAGTCGGGGATCTCGAAGCCCGCGAGCTCCTCGATCTCGGTCGTCGGTGCGCTGGGCTGTGGCTGGCCCGGCCCGCCGACGGCATCGGCCGAGGGCTCGGCGCCGCTGCGCGGCGGCGGGGCTCCACTGGGTTCGTCAGGTGACGCGCTGCGGCCGGTGACGATCGGCGCACCGACTCCCGGACGCGCGCTGGTGCGCGACCGCGACACGAGGACGACCGCCAGCACGATGAGTGCGGCGGCGATGACCGCGAGGACGATCCACAGCTGGGTGCTCATGATGCGGTCGCCGCCTCCCGCAGGCGCTGGCCGATCACCTGCGTGACGCCGTCGCCCCGCATGCTGACGCCGTAGAGCGCGTCGGCGATCTCCATGGTGCGCTTCTGGTGGGTGATGACGATCAGCTGCGAGCTGTCACGCAGCTCCTCGATGATGTCGATGAGCCGGCCGAGGTTCACGTCGTCGAGGGCGGCCTCGACCTCGTCGAGCACGTAGAACGGGCTCGGGCGGGCCTTGAACAGGGCGACCAGGAAGGCGACGGCCGTGAGCGAGCGCTCGCCGCCCGACAGCAGCGAGAGCCGCTTGACCTTCTTGCCCGGAGGCCGCGCCTCGACGTCGACGCCCGTGGTGAGCATGTTGCCCGGATCGGTGAGGATGAGCCGGCCCTCACCTCCCGGGAACAGCCGGCTGAACACACCCTCGAACTCGCGCGCGATCTCGGCGTAGGCCTCGGTGAACACCTGCTCGACGCGCGCGTCGACCTCCTTGACGATGTCCAGGAGGTCGTCACGGGTGCGCCTGAGGTCATCGAGCTGCTCCGACAGGAAGCGATGACGCTCCTCCATGGCCGTGAACTCCTCCAGGGCCAGCGGATTGACGCGGCCCAGCAGGGCCAGGCCACGCTCGGCCTCCTTGAGCCGCCGCTCCTGCTCGGCGCGCACGAACGCGTACGGCAGCGGCTCAGGGGCATCGTCGGGCACCTCGTCGCCGGGAGCGTTCGGGCTGGGTGGGACGAGCTGGTCGGGTCCGTACTCGGCGACGAGGACGTCGGCGTCGATGCCGAACTCCTCGAGTGCGCGATCGACGACCTGCTCGATGCGCATGCGCTGCTCAGCGCGCGCCACCTCGTCGCGATGCACGCTGTCCTTGAGCAGGTCGAGCTCTGCGGCGAGGGCGCGGATGCGCGTGCGGACGCTCACCAGGCGCTCATCGCGCTCCTTGCGCTGCTGCTCTGCGCTGGTGCGCTCGTGCCCGGCCTGCGCCACGGACACCTCGATGCGCGCGAGCGATGCGCGGGCACCGTTGAGCACCGCGGTCGCGGTCACCAGGTCACGCGCCCGCTGCTGACGACGCTGCACCGCCTGGACCCGCGCCTCGCGCTCTGCTGCTGCCGCGCGCTCCAGCTGCTCGGCCCGGATGCCCACCGCGGCGACGCGCTCCTCGCCGGTGCGCAGGGACAGGCGGGCATCGACCTCGTGCTGGCGCGCGGCACGTGCCGCGTCGGCAAGTGCGTCGCGCAGCTCGACACTGAGGTCGATCTCCGGCTGGTCGTGCACCTCGGCGAGTCGCACCTGCAGTGCCTGCAGCTGCTCGAGATCGGCAGCGTGGGCCACCTGAGCAGCTGCCAGCGACTGGGTGAGCCGGTCGGCCTCGGCACCTGCCGCGCGCGCCACCTGGCCCAGCTGGCCCAGCTGCTCCGCGACGGCCGCCATGCGAGCATCGGACTCATGCAGGCTCGACAATGTCTGCTCGACGGCTGCTGCCGCAGCCTGCTGGCGCTCGCGCGCTGCGATCATGTCGAAGCGCGCGCGCTCTGCTGCGTGGATGACCTGCTGGAGCGCAGTCTCGGTCTCATCATGTGCGGCCTGCACCTCGATCATGCTCGGTGCGCTCTGGGAACCACCGTGCACGACATCGTGCGTGAACACATCGCCGGTGGCGGTGACGAACACGAGGCCGGGGTGCGCCTGCGCCTGCGCTGCCGCCTGCTCGAGCCCATCGACCAGCACCGCCCCAGCCAGCAGGCGTGCGATGACCGGGGCGAGCGCGGGATCGCACGTCACGGTGTCGGCGAGCCAGGTGCCGATCGGCGCCGCGAGCGCGCCCGCAGGTGCCTCGGCCGGGCCGTCGGGCATGACCACCAGCGCTGCGCGCCCCGCGTCGCGCTCCTTGAGCAGGACGACCGACGACACGGCGGCCTGGGATCCGCGTACGACGACGGCATCGGCGAGGTCGCCGAGGACGGCTGCGACTGCAGCCTGGGCACCATGCGCGATGCGCAGCTGAGCAGCGAGCGGACCGACGACCCCGGCGACCGGGGACTCGTCGGATGCCAGCAGGCCGCCTGCGTCCTTGCGCAGCAGCGACATGGCCAGCGCGTCGAGCCGGGCCGCCAGGGCCGCACGCTCGCGCTCGCTCGTGGCCTCGATGCCACGCAGTCGCTCGACCTCGGCGTCGGCTGCAGCCAGGGCCGCCTCCGCGCGCTCATGCTGCTCGTCGAGCCCCACCTCGCCGGCGTCGAGCCCGGCGACCTGGACCTCGATGGCCTGGAACTGCGCCTGGGCCTGCTCGCTTCGCTGCGTGGCCTCGCGGATCGCCTCGCCCAGCCGCTCGAGCTCATGGGTTCGGGCCTCGAGCCGTGACTGCGCTGCGTTGACCTGACCAGTGAGCCGGGCCAGGCCCTCGCGGCGCTCGGCCGCCGTGCGTTCGGCGGCGCCGATGCGCGACTCCTCGGCCGCTGCTGCATCCTCGGCCGCCTGTCGGGCCACGACCGCGCCTGCCAGGCCATCGCGCGCCGCCTCGACCTCGCGGCCCAGCTCGAACTCCTGCGAGCGCAGGGTGCGGGCCTCGGCCTCCAGCTGCTCGGGATCGCGGCCCGGGTTGTCGTCGTGCGGCTCGGGCTGCAGGTTGCGCACGCGCTCGGCGCACAGCTGCACGAGGCCGCTGAAGCGCTCGCGCAGGCCGCTCAGCGCGAACCAGGTGTCCTGCGCCTCCTGCAGGCGCGGTGCCTGGTCGAGCGACTCCTGCTCCGTTGCGGCCTCGGTGCTGCGCAGCTCCTGCAGCACCGCGTCGACCTCGGACTGACGGGCGCGCAGGGCCGACTCGTCGGCGACCTCTGCCGCCAGTGCCCCGCGCATCTGGACGAGATCGTCAGCCATGATGCGCAGGCGCGCGTCGCGCGCGTCGCTCTGGATCACCACTGCGCGGCGGGCGACCTCCGCCTGGCGTCCCAGGGGCTTGAGCTGGCGTCGCAGCTCGGTCGTGAGGTCCTGCAGGCGCGTGAGGTTGGCCTCCATGGAGTCGAGCTTGCGCAGCGCCTTCTCCTTGCGGCGGCGGTGCTTGAGCACGCCGGCGGCCTCCTCGATGAACCCGCGCCGGTCCTCGGGCGTGGCCTGCAGGATGGTGTCGAGCTGGCCCTGGCCGACGATCACATGCATCTCGCGCCCGATGCCGGAGTCGCTCAGCAGCTCCTGCACGTCGAGCAGTCGGCACGGCTGGCCGTTGATGCCGTACTCGGAGCCGCCGTTGCGGAAGAGCGTGCGCGAGATCGTGACCTCGGTGTACTCGATGGGCAGTGCGCCATCGGAGTTGTCGATCGTGAGCGACACCTCGGCGCGGCCCAGCGGTGCGCGGCCGGCGGTGCCGGAGAAGATGACGTCCTCCATCTTGCCGCCGCGCAGGGACTTGGCGCCCTGCTCGCCCATGACCCAGGCCAGCGCGTCGACGACATTGGACTTGCCGGAGCCGTTGGGCCCGACCACGCAGGTGACGCCGGGCTCGAAATGCATGGTCGTCGACGAGGCGAAGGACTTGAAGCCCTTCAGCGTCATGCTCTTGAGATGCACAGTGCTCCGTGTCTAGGGGCGTGGGGAAGGCCGCCGTTGACGATGGGGCGAGCCTACCTGCCGACCGCTCGAGGCGGGCGCTGACACCTCGGGCACGAGAAGCTCGATCGGTTCATGAAGTGCTCGCGCCGGATGGGCGTCCCGCATCGGTGACAGGGCTCGCCCTGCTGCCCATAGGCCCGCAGCGACCTGCTGAAGTAGCCGGACTGCCCGTTCACGTCGACATAGAGCGCGTCGAAGCTGGTGCCGCCCTGGGCCAGGGCCTCCATCATCACCGCGCGCGCCTGGTCGATGAGCGCATGCAGCTGCGCCGGGGCGATGCCCGACGCGATCCGCCGACCGTGGATCCGGGCCCGCCACAGGGCCTCATCGGCATAGATGTTGCCGATCCCGGAGACGAGGGACTGGTCGAGCAGCGCCCGCTTGACCTCGATCTGGCGTCCGCGCAGGCGCGCCACGAGCGCCGCCTTGTCGAAGGCCGGGTCGAGCGGGTCGCGGGCGATGTGCGCGACTGCGGCGGGCACGCGGCCCCCCGCGCCGTCGGGCACGAGGGCGTCGGTGTGCAGGCCGCCGAAGGTGCGCTGGTCGACGAACCTCAGCTCGTGTGCGCCGTCGTCGAAGGACAGCCGCACGCGCAGGTGCCGCTCAGGCTCGACCGCAGGCGACTGCACGAGCAGCTGCCCGCTCATCCCGAGATGGACGACCAGGCAGCGCTCGGTGCCGGCGAGCGGCAGCCACAGGTACTTGCCGCGCCTGCTGGCACAGTGAAACGAGGATCCTGCGAGCTCGGCACCGAGTGACCCCTCCTGTCGACGCACGGCGCGCGCGTGCAGCACCTGGACCGAAGCGATGTCGCGTCCTGTCGCCCAGGCCTGCACGCCCCGGCGCACGACCTCGACCTCGGGCAGCTCAGGCATGGTCGACGAGCGCGCGGTAGGCCATCTCGGCCGCCTGCTGCTCTGCGACCTTCTTGGATCGACCCTCGCCCTCGCCCAGGACCTGGCCGCCCACGAGCACCTGTGCGCGGAACTCCTTGGCATGGTCGGGGCCGGAGTCGGCCACGAGGTACTCGGGCACCCCGCGGTCGGCGGCCGCTGCGGCCTCCTGCAGCGACGTCTTCCAGTCCAGGCCCGCCCCCAGGGCGGCCGACGACACGATCATCGGGTCGAAGACGCGGTGGATGAAGGCTCCCGCGGTGTCCAGGCCACCGGAGAGGTGCATGGCACCGATGACGGCCTCCATGCCGTCGGCCAGG
>JAQTXL010000128.1 GCA_028688835.1 Candidatus Nanopelagicales bacterium
CAGTGGTCACGGCGTCTCATCGTCGCGGTGCCGATCGCTGCGGTGGTGCTGCTCATCACCCTGATCGACAGCGTCATCCCCTGGAAGGGCCTGTACGACGACGTGGCCCGGGGCGGGCGCGCGATCCACGACCAGGCGCAGCACTACGCGGCGGCCGTGAACGCCGCCATCCCGGAGCGCTGCGGGATCTTCCAGCTGCCCGTGATGATCTACCCCGAGAACGGTTCGGTCGCTCCCAACCTGAACGACTACGACCACTTCATGGTCGGGCTGCTGAACCAGGACAAGGACTTCGCCTACGGCGGCATGCGCGACACCCTGGCCAGCACCTGGCAGCTCGACTACACCAACGGGCCGAGCAGCGCGCAGATCCCGGATCTCAAGGAGAAGGGCTTCTGCGCGATCCACGTCGACACCCGTGGCTACGAGGATCCCCAGCGGATCAAGGACCAGATGCAGCAGCTCCTCGGCGAGCCGGTCGTGACCGACCTCGACGGCCGCTGGCTGCTCTACCGCATCAGCTGAGCGGGGCGAGCGAGCGCCTGCGCAGGCCCTCCTCGATGCCGCCCCAGAAGCTCGACGCGTTGATCGCCCGGGCACGCGCCATGGCGCGCTGCGTGGCCGCCTCCAGCGCCTGCGGATCCGCGAGCAGCCGTGCCACGAGCGCCGGCAGCTCGTCAGGATCGGCGAAGTAGCCGTACTCGTCGGCAGGCCAGAAGCGCGAGGTGCGATCCACATCGTCGGTGAGGACGAAGCAGCCGACCGCGGTTGCCTCGAGGACGCGGGTCTTGAGCTGCTGCAGGGTGCCTGCGCTCGACTCGGAGAAGTTGATCGTCATGCGGCTCTGCGCGATCGCCGCCATGTAGTCGATGTACGACGGCTGCGCACGACGGCTCGACGCGAGGTCAGTGGCCGCGTCCTGCCGATGAGGGTTGACGGCGATGCTCACCCCCGACGCGCGGATGCGGTCGATGAGCTCGACTCGGTAGGGGTACAGCGCGCCGATGAACGACACGTCGTAGTGCTTGGGCAGATCGTGGATGCGCGCATCGATGACGTCGAGCGAGGCGCGGGACACCGGCATGTTCACGGGCCCGACCTCCGGGCGCCCGCGCACGAGCAGGCCGTCCATCGGCATGCAGATGTCGACGAGCAGGAAGCGATCGCTGATGCGGGCGAGCTCGCGGCACTGCAGCGTGATCATGCGGAAGGCCGAGTCGAACACGACGCCCAGCAGCACGCCGTCCCAGATCTCGGCCAGGTCGGCCCACAGCACGTCCCAGGTCCACTGGCCTGCGCGCTCAGGGTCGGTCTCGACCTGCGCGATGACGTGCGTCGCACCGAGATCGATGACTGCCTGGGCCACGCGTCGGTGCCAGGAGGAGGCCGGCTCGCCCTCCTCGACACTGACGATGCTCACCGTGGCTCCGGGCAGGTGCTCACGCGCTGCCTGCTGGATCTCGTAGAAGAAGTTGCCGCCAGCGGGGCGCCAGGTGTCGCGACCGGGACCGTCCATCGGCACCACCACGATGTGCGGCGCGCGCCCGATCACTGAGGCGCCACGTGTCACCGATGCATCGAGCCCAGCACCCTCGGCGCGCAGCTGCGCCACCTGCCGCCGACGGGCACGGCGCCAGGCGCGCTCATCGAGGTCCGGCACCACCCGAGAGGCCAGCTGGCCAGCACGTGCGCGGAGGCCGTGCTGCGCGGGTTCCATGCGAGAACGCTATCGAGCGACGGACGCGACCACCGGAGGCGCCGTGCGGTCGCGTGCCAGCAGCAGCACCACGCTCATGCCTGCTGCGAAGGCGGCGGCGATGATGCCCGCGATGCTGGCGAGGAGCGTGTTCCACACCACGATCGAGCAGATCGCGATGAGCGCCAGCGTGACCACGCCGGCGAATGCGCTGCTGCGGCCCAGTTGCAGCACCACCCACGACACCAGCGGCACGCACAGCAGCAGGAAGGCGGCCTTGTAGGCCCAGCCGAAGCCGCCGACGAGGACGCTTGCCAGGAACATCGCGCTGCCCGCTGAGGCGAGCATGGCCAGGTGCATCGACCGTGCGGAGCGCTGCGCGGCGACGCCGAGCCCGATGAGCACGCCCCAGCCGAGGGCGGCGAGGGCGAGGGCGGCGATGAGCAGGTCGCCGACCTGGATGCCCGGCGAGGGGAACACCGACCCGATCATGCGTGCGACCACCGGGGCGCGGCCCAGCACGACGTAGTCGCCGATCTCGGTCATGTTCGTGTTCGACTGCATGCTGAACCTGAAGTTCGTCCATGTCAGGAGGACGAAGCCGACGGAGGCCAGCACGAAGGCCGCCAGCACGATCCACCCACGCCTGATCCAGAGCACCGGCACGAGCAGGATGCCCATCGCGAAGGGGTAGTACTTCCAGGTGCCGACGAGCCAGATGAGTGCCGCGACCGCCGACCACGACCACAGGGTCGGCCATCGGCGCACGACGATGACCGCGATGACCGCGACCCAGATGAGCACCGCGTCGATGTTGCCGCGCTCGAGGAGCAGCAGCCACGGGGCGCCGAGGGCGGCGATGAACAGCACGACCTGGCCGACTCCGGTCGACTCGCGCGCCAGCCAGACCGAGGCCAGCGAGGAGGCGAGCATCATGAGCACGCCGAGCCAGAGCACGTTGCTGAACGAGAACAGCCCGAACGGCACGTACTTCAGCCAGAGCATGCCCGGTCCGTAGATGGCCGGGTCCTGCAGGCAGCCGTTGTGCGGTGCGAAGACATCGACCCCGACCGCGCTGCAGTCGATGCTGCGCATCACCAGCGCCAGGTCCCAGAACCGCTCGATGCCCTGGGGGATGCGCAGGCCGCGGTAGAGCATCGCCGCGACGTTCGCATGACCGGTCGTGAGGAGGATCCACGGCACGAAGGCGAAGGCGAAGGACACGAGCCCGATGAGCCACGCGAACCAGCGGCTCAGATCCAGCTCGAACCTGCGGATGAGGGCACCGACGGCGAAGACGACGAGCAGCACCGCGAGTGCAGTGAGTGCCGCAGGCACGTAGCCGGCGGCGGAGGCGTTCGCGTGGTCGGTCGCGGTGCGCAGCACCTGGACCACCACCAGCATGGTCAGCGCGACGACCAGCCCGGCAAGCGCCCAGGTCACCCTGATCCACGATGACCGGCTCATGAACCGCGATACTAACGGCGTGGCTCCCCTGGTCTCCGTCGTCGTTCCCGTGTTCAACGGGATGCCGCACCTGACCGACCTGGTCGCCTCGATCCTCGGCCAGACCCACACCGACCTCGACATCGTCTTCAGCGAGGGCGGGGGCAGCGATAGGTCCCTGGACTACCTGCGCAGCCTCGACGACAGCCGGATCCGCATCATCGAGCAGCCTCCCGGCACCCCTGCCGCGGAGAACTGGACCCGGGCAACGCAGGCCGGCACCGGCGAGTACATCAAGCTCGTCTGCCAGGACGACCTGCTGGCCCCCGACGCGATCGCCCGGCAGGTGCTCGACCTGCGCCAGCACCCGTCGGCGGTCATGGCCATCGGCCAGCGCGACATCGTCGACGCCCGAGGCCGCACGCTCTATGCCCGCCGCGGCTGCACGGGCCTGGCCGACGGCTGCCAGCCGGGTGCGCAGGTGATCGCCACGGCGTTCCGCGGAGGCACCAACGTGCTGGGTGAGCCGCTCGCGGTGCTCTTCACGCGCGAGGCGCTGCTCGCGGCGATGCCGTGGGATGACTCGAACCCGCTGGTGCTCGACCTGTCGACCTACGCGAAGGTCGCGGCGCATGGCGACGTGGTCGTGCGGCGCGAGTCCCTCGGCGCGTTCCGCGTGAGCACGAGCTCGTGGTCGACGCGACTGGCCAAGGTGCAGCTGGCCCAGTACCACCAGTGGCAGGACGACTACGCGCGCGCGACCGTGCCGCCGCCCACCGCGCGCGATCTCGCGCAGGCCAGGCGCGCTGCCCGCGTGCAGACCGCGCTGCGCCGAGGCGCCTACACGTGGCTGCGGCTCAAGGGGTCCTTCAAGAGCCAGGGCTAAGCCCTAGACTCCACGCGTGAGCCAGGGATCGCAGTCCGAGTCGGCCGGGCCGCTCAATGTGAGCGTGGTGATCCCGGTCTACCGCGGCGAGGACACCCTCGGAGCGCTCATGACGGAGTTCGCGCCGCTCACCCAGGCCACCGCCACCCCGGAGGGCCGCAGCTTCCGCATCGCCGAGGTCCTGCTCGTCTGGGATCGCGGCCCGGGCCGCAGCGACCAGGTGATCCGCGAGCTCGCACAGGAGCACGCGTGGATCAAGCCCATCTGGCTGTCACGCAACTTCGGCCAGCACGCCGCCACGCTCGCCGGCATGACCTCGTCCGGGGGCGACTGGATCGTCACCATGGACGAGGACGGCCAGCACGACCCCGCCTACATCGCCTCGATGATCGACGCCGCCTACGACGCCGGCGCGCAGCTCGTCTACGGGTCCCCCACCAACCCGCCGCCCCACAGCACGCTGCGCAACCTGGGCTCCAAGACCGCCAAGCGCCTGTTCACGAACGTCCTGGCCGACTCGACCTTCGCCGACTTCAGCAGCTACCGGCTCGTGCTCGGCGAGATCGGCCGCTCCGTGGCGGCCTACACCGGCAACGGCGTCTACCTCGACGTTGCGCTCAGCTGGGTCGTCGCCGACGTGACGACCTGCCCCATCCTCGCCCGGCAGGAGGGCCGCGAGGCCGAGAACTACAACTACCGCAGGCTGTTCTCGCACTTCGGCCGCCTCGTGATCTCCAGCGGCACCAAGCCGCTGGCCATCGTCAGCTGGCTCGGCATCTTCTTCGTGCTCATCGGCGGCCTGGTGAGCATCTGGGTCCTGTCGCAGCGCATCTTCGGCGACCTGGCCGTCACCGGCTGGGCGAGCACCTTCGTCGCGCTCATGGTCATCGGCGGGGCGATCCTGCTGAGCCTGGGCGTCGTGGCCCAGTACGTCGGCGCGGCCACCAACATGAGCCTGGGCAAGCCGCTGTACGTCGTGGTGCGCGATCCCGCGGCGACCTTCGATCCGCGCGCGACCCAGGCCCCCGACCACCGTTGATCACCTGGACCATCGGCGCCGGAGGGCTCCTCGGACGCGCCATCACCCGCCGGCTCCCAGCAGGGTTCGATCCCGGGCCCATCGCCTGGGACGACCCGCAGCAGGCCGCTGAGCAGCTGCGTGCCGCCGCAGCGCAGTTCCTCGACACCGCGGGCCAGGGCCGCTGGGCGATCATCTGGGCGGCCGGCAACGCCGCCACCGCTTCCACCGAGGCCGACGCCGCCGCCGAGCTCGCCACCTTCACCGCGCTGATCGACGCCATCGTCGAGGCGCGCCCGCGGGGCCACGGCGCCTTCTTCCTGAGCTCCTCCGCCGGCGGGGTCTACGCCGGCTCGAGCAGCCCACCCTTCGATGCCACCTCCCCGACGCATCCGCTGAGCCCCTACGGCGAGCTCAAGCGCGCCCAGGAGGACCTTGCGCGCGAGCGCCTCGCCGGCACCTGCTCGGTGGTCATCGGCCGCATCGCGAACCTCTACGGACCGGGCCAGAACCTCGAGAAGCTCCAGGGGCTCATCTCCAGGCTCGCACTCGCGACCGTCACCAAGCAGCCCATCAACATGTTCGTGTCGCTGGACACCATGCGCGACTACATCTACTCCGACGACGCGGCCGCGATCGTGGTGCACTGGGTGCATCGGGCCCTCGACGCACCGGCACCCCAGGCACATGTCGTCGTGATCGCCTC
>JAQTXL010000129.1 GCA_028688835.1 Candidatus Nanopelagicales bacterium
CGTACACCACGCCCTCGTGCACGGTCCAGCCCGCAGCAGACAGGTCGTCAGGCAGCGCGCGCATCGCGATGCTGCCGTGCGGGAACAGGATGCTCGTGGGCGGCCCGGGCAGCTCGGCCACCAGGCCAGCTGCTGACGGCACCACCGGGACGAGGTCGATCTCGAGCCCGAGGGCGCGCACCGATGCAGCCGTCGCAACGCCCACCACCGCAACGCGCATGCCCGAAAGCGAGGCCTTGGCAATCGCTGCCCGCAGCACGCCTTCGCCCACGAGCGAAGCCCAGCTGGGCATCGCCATCTGCGAGGTGACCACGAGCCAGTCGATGCCGGAGTCGAGCAGGCCGAGCATCCGCTCGGCATCGCGTGCCTGCGTCGACGTGCGCATGACGAGATACGGATCGGTCACGGTCGGAACGTCGAGCGCGGCGAGGGCCGCGGCATCCGCCTCGTTGTCGCTCGCGCGCACGAGCAGCACGGGATCCAGGTCGCTAGGCTGCAGGAGGCTCGCGGCGGCACGCAGGCCCATGGCCCGCGCCCTGCGCACCTCCCCCACCTCCACGGTCTCCGTCAGGTGCACGCGCGAGCGCAGGCCGTCGAGGTGGAGCTCGGCGACCAGGCGCAGCTCAGTGCCCTCGTAGGTCGCGTGCGCGCCGATCGCGGTGGTGCACTCCGCGTCGATGCCGACGAGCACCTCGCGCTCGGCGGCGGTGGTGATGCGCGAGACGGGATCCTGGAGCAGGGCGATGTGCTGGGCGAGAGCGTCGTCACTGCGGCACTCGACCGCGAGCGCTCCCTGTGCCGGTGCAGGTACGACCTGCAGCGGATCGAGGATCTCGCTCACCACGTCGGTGCGACCGATGCGCGTGATGCCGGCGAGCGCAAGCACCACGGCGTCGACCTCGCCCTCGTGCGCCTTGCGGATGCGGGTGTCGATATTGCCGCGCACGGCCACGATCGCAAGGTCCGGCCGAACGGCGAGCAGCATCGCTGCGCGGCGCGGCGAGCTCGTGCCTACGCGCGCTCCGATCGGCAGGGTGGCAAGGGTCAGCCCGTCGCGGCAGACGAGCACATCGCGCGGGTCCTCGCGCAGCGGCACCGCCGCGAGCGTGATGCCGGGCGCAGGGGCGCTCGGCAGGTCCTTGAACGAGTGCACGATGACGTCGACCTCGCCGGCGAGCAGGGCGTGGCGCAGGGCCGAGACGAACAGCCCAGGATTGCCCGGCTGGTTCAGCGAGGTAGTGGTGTCGTCGCCGTCGGTGCGGATGAGCACCTCATGCCAGTCGCGGCCGGCGAGCGCTGCCAGTGCGTTGCCGACTGTCGCTGACTGCGTGCGTGCGAGCAGGCTGGCGCGGGTGCCCAGCCGGATCGGCTCAGCCGCGGGCATCGAGGTCGATGCCGAAGAGCGTGTGGATCGCCTTGCTGTAGTCGGCGAAGTTGCCGGTGCGGGCGAGCTCCTGCGCGCGCACCGAGGGCGTGTGCAGGATCGTGTTCGACACGCGATGCAGCGCGCGGGCGACCTCCTCGGCCGTCTCGGCGTCGACGCGCGTGCGGATGCGCTCCATCTCCTCGTTGATGATCGCCATCACGTGGGTGCGCATCGCCACGACCGCATGGTCGGCGGTGCGGCCGGTCTCGGTGAGCTCGAACTCGGAGACCGCCTGCAGCACGATGTCCTGCGCCTCCAGGATCGCCGACGAGTGCTCGCGCGGCGCGTACTCGCCGATGATCGACAGGTTGATGACATCGGCGCCCGGGAACTGCGTGACGTCGGGCGCCACATCAGGTGAGAGCGCAAGGTCGATGATCGGCAGCACGTCGTCGGCACGATCGGCACGAGCCGCCTCGAGCGTCGCTCGATCCAGGAGGTACTCGGGGGTGCCGCTGCAGGCCGCGATGATGTCGGCCTGCGCGACCTCGGCCACGAGGTACTCGGACTCGACGGGCATGACCTCGCGGTTCTGCGCGAACTGCACGGCGCGACCCGACGATGAGAACACATGGATGTCGGTGCAGCCGCGCTTCTGCAGCGCTGCCGTGACCACACGCGCATAGGAGCCGGTGCCGAGCACCAGCGCCCGACGGCCGGCGACCGAGCCGTGGCGCTGCTCGGCGATGTCGAGGCCGACGCTGACGATCGAGCGGCCGGCTGCGCCGAGCCCGGTGGAGCTCGTCACGGACTTCGAGGTGGCAAGGGCGCGCTGCATGAGCCGCTCGAGGCTGGCCGACGTGGTGCCGTCGCTCTGCGCGGTGGCGAGCGCCTGGCGCACCTGGCCGGCGATCTCGTCCTCGCCGACGACCATGGACTCAAGGCCCGAGGCGACGGAGAACAGGTGCTGGCCGACGGCCGTGCCGATGACCACGCGCATGGCATCGACCACGAAGTTCACGTCGAGCCCGGCGGCCTGCGCGACCGACTCGGTCGTGAGGTCGACGGCGTCGTGGAAGCGCTCGAGGTCGAGGTAGATCTCGAAGCGGTTGCAGGTCGACAGCACGATCGCGCCCTTGACGTCGGGGCTGGTGCTCGTGAGCCGCAGGGCCAGGCCGTCGGTGGCCAGCGCCAGGCGGCTGACCTCATCGAGGGTGACGTCATGATGGCTCGCGCCAACCATGACCATGACCATGCGGTGATCCTACGACCGTCGAGGGCCCCGACTGGCCCGGATGAGCGTGAGGCTCATCTCTACTAGGTTGCTCCCATGCCCTCGCCCTCGACGCTCCCAGCGGCCCATCCACTGGTCTCGGGGGGCACCGCCGACTCCCCGCTCATCACCGCCTACCGGGGCGGGCGCCCCGCGACGCGGCCGATCTGGATGATGCGCCAGGCCGGGCGCTCCCTGCCTGAGTACCGGGCCCTGCGTGAGGGAACGGCCATGCTGGACTCGTGCCTGCGGCCCGACATGGCAGCCGAGATCACCCTCCAGCCGGTGCGCCGCCACAAGGTCGACGCCGCCATCTTCTTCAGCGACATCGTGATCCCCCTCAAGCTGGCCGGCATCGACGTCGACATTGTTGCTGGGGTCGGCCCGGTCATGGGCGAGGCGATCCGCACCGCCGAGCAGGTGCGCAGCCTGCCCGAGCTCGACCCGGCGGCCCTCGCGCCGATCATCGAGGCCGTCGGCATCGTGACCGCCGGGCTCGGCTCCACGCCCCTCATCGGCTTCGCCGGGGCGCCGTTCACCCTGGCCAGCTACCTCGTCGAGGGCCGCCCGTCGCGTGAGTACCTGCACACCAAGGCCCTCATGCGCGATGAGCCCGAGACCTGGCACGCCCTGCTCGCCTGGGTGGCCCGCATCACCGGCACCTTCCTGCGCACCCAGGCCCTGGCCGGCGCCAGCGCGGTGCAGCTGTTCGACTCGTGGGCCGGCGCCCTGACCCTCGACGAGTACCTGACCTTCGTGGCCCCGCATTCCGCCGCCGTCATGCAGCAGGTCGAGGACCTTCCCGTGCCGCGCATCCACTTCGGCACCCGCACCGGGCACCTGCTCGTCGCGATGCGCGATGTCGGCGCGACGGTGGTCGGCGTCGACCAGTTCACCACCCTCGACGCGGCCAACGACCTGCTCGGCGGCACCACCCCGCTGCAGGGCAACATCGATCCTGAGCTGCTCAGCGGCCCGTGGGAGGCCCTCGCCGCCAATGTGCGCGACGTGCTCCAGCGCGGGCTCGCTGCCCCTGGCCATGTCGTGAACCTCGGCCACGGCGTGCCGCCGGACACCGACCCCGATGTGCTGACCCGCATGGTCGCCCTGGTGCACGAGGAAGGCTGAGCCGTGGCTGAGCGCTTCGACGTCGTCATCATCGGCGGCGGCATCGGCGGGCTCGTGGCCGCCCGCGAGGCGGCCATCACCGGGCAGTCCGTGTGCCTGCTCGAGGCCGGCGACCGGCTCGGCGGGGCGCTGCAGGGCCTGGCCCTCGGCGGCACCACGGTCGACGTCGGCGCGGAGGGCTTCGCGATCACGCGCCCGGAGACCGTCGAGCTCATCACCTCGCTGGGCCTGGCTGACCGCATCGTGCAGCCGCGGCGCTCGGACTCGCGACTGGTCGTGCCCGCAGGCACCTTCCCGATGCCGCACGCGATGCTCGGCATCCCCACCAACCCGCTCGCCGACGACGTCGTCGCGATCATCGGCGCCGACGCCGCCCAGCGCGCCGCAGCCCGAGACGCAGCCCCCGTGCCTGACCAGTGGGACGACGAGATCACCCTCGGCGCACTGATCCGCGAGCGCCTCGGCGACGAGATCGTCGAGAGCATCGCCACCCCGGTCGTCGGCGGCGTGCATGCCCTCAATCCCGATCTCGCCGAGGCCGAGGCACTCATCCCCGGCATCCGAGCAGCGACGCGCAAGCACGGCGGGCTCTCGGCCGCAGCGGCTGCCATGCGGGCCGCCTCCGGCGTCCCGGGTGCAGCGGTCAACGGGCTGCGCGGCGGCATGTCGGTGCTCGTCGATGCGCTGGTTGCGGATGTGCAGGCACGCGGGGTCGTGATCCGCACCGCGACTCGCGCCGCCGCTGTGCACCAGGACGGCACCGCGTGGATCACGTCGACGCCGAGCGGTGATCTCGCCTCCGACCAGGTCGTCGTCGCCGTCGACGCGAGCAGCGCCGCGCGCCTGCTCGCCGGCCTGCCGACCGTGCACGACCCCCTGTCACGCCTGCACGTCGGCGATGTCGTGGTGTTCGCCATGGTGCTCTCGCACCCGCTGCTCGATGAGGATCCCCTCGGCTCGGGCGCCCTCATCGCGCCGAGCACCCCGAAGGTCCGCGCCAAGGCCCTCACCCATGCCTCGGCCAAGTGGGCCTGGATCCGTGAGGCCTACGGCCCCGGCAGGCATGTGGTGCGACTGTCGTACGGGCGCGACGGCGTCATCAGCGAGCCCCTCGACCAGCTGCCCGAGATCGCCCACCAGGATCTCGAACTGCTGCTGGGCACCGAGCTGCCCGGTTTCGAGGCGACGCACCTGGCCCGCTGGACCGGATCCCTGCTCCACCCTCGCGTCGGCCACCGCGCCAACGTCGCTGCGCTGCGCGCCGCCGTCGCCGATCTGCCCGGCCTGGCCGTGCCCGCGGCTGGCCTTGCGGGCAACGGCCTGGCCGGCACCATCAGCCAGGCGCGAGCCAGCGTCGCGCAGGTGAGAAACTGAGCCCGTGATCACCTCCGACGTCAAGATCTCCGCCAAGGTCGCCAACGAGACCATCCGCTACACCTGCTGGACCGCGTTCAAGCGCGTGGCCGCGCCGGGCCCCGATGCCGAGGCCCAGCTCGAGCAGCTGCTGGCCACCTGGGCCGAGCGCGATGTCATCGTGCGCGGGCTCTACGACATCTCGGCGATGCGCGCCGATGCCGACGTGCTCATCTGGCTGCACGCGCCCACGGCCGACGCCATCCAGCTGGCCCTGCGCGACCTGCGCCAGAGCGAGCTCGGCGCCTCGCTGGAGATGACCTGGACGGGCATGGGCATGCACCGGCCCGCCGAGTTCAACAAGTCGCACGTGCCCTCGTTCATGCTCGGCAAGGAGCCCAAGGAGTGGGTGTCGGTCTACCCGTTCGTCCGCTCCTACGAGTGGTACCTCCTGCCCGAGGACGAGCGCCGCGAGATGCTCTTCGAGCACGGGATGATGGGCCGCGACTTCGGCGGCATCCAGTCGAACACCGTCGCCGCCTTCGCCCTCGGTGACTACGAGTGGATCCTGGCCCTGGAGTCCGATGACCT
>JAQTXL010000130.1 GCA_028688835.1 Candidatus Nanopelagicales bacterium
TCGGCGAGGGTGTCCGCAGCTGCCAGCACAGCACGAGCCCCTTCCAGCACGGCAGCGCGGATCGACGCCGGTTCCTCGGAACGTGGATTGTCGTCGGTGATGATCACGACGTCCGCGAGGCGCGCCGCCATCGCACCCATGAGCGGGCGCTTGCCGGCATCGCGATCGCCACCGGCGCCGACGACCACGATGACCCGCCCCGGGGTGAACTCGCGCACGGCGGCGATCACGCGCGCGATGGCGTCGGGCGTGTGCGCGTAGTCGACGAGCGCCTCGAGGCCGAGCGCATCCGCACCGGACACGGACTCCAGGCGTCCTGGCACGCGCACTCGCGCGAGCGCCTGTGCGATCGCGTCACCGCTCACACCGACCGCGCGGAGCATCGCCATGGCCACGAGCGCATTGGCGCGGTTGAAGGCGCCGGGCAGGCTCAGGGACACCGCGAGCCGCTCGCCTGCGGGGCCTACAGCAGTCCACGCTCCCCCCGGCGCCTGCTCCCAGGTCCAGTCAGCAGGTCCTCCGGCAGCAGCAACAGTCGTGACCGGGATGCTGGCGCGCGCAGCAAGGCGCTGGCCCCAGACGTCATCGACGCACACCACCGCCGCACGGGCGTGATCACCTGAGAAGAGCTGGGCCTTGGCATCGAAGTACTCCTCCATCGTTCCGTGATAGTCGAGGTGGTCCTGCGAGAGATTGGTGAAGCCGACGACGTCGAACACGAATCCGCCCACACGGGACTCGGACATCGCGTGGCTGGAGACCTCCATGACCGCATCGGTCACGCCCTGCTCGACCATCAGCGCGAAGAGGGCCTGCAGTGTCGTCGCCTCAGGCGTGGTGCGCGCCGACTCGACCGCACGCTCGCCGATGTGGATGCCCGTGGTGCCGATGAATCCGGTGGTGCGACCTGCAGCGCGCAGGCCCTCCTCGATCATCGAGGCGACCGTGGTCTTGCCGTTGGTCCCGGTGATGCCCAGCAGGTGCAGGGACAGCGCCGGCGCACCGTGCAGCGTCGCCGCCATGGCGCCGAGCCATGGCCGCACCGAGGCCAGCACGAGCACGGGGATGCGCTCGTCGAACTCGACCATGCCCTGCCACAGCTGCCAGCCTTCACGATCGGTGATGACCGCCACTGCTCCCCGCTGCAGTGCCTCGGCGATGTGGACGACACCGTGCTGCCGGTGCCCCGCGAGCGCGGCGAAGGCATCGCCTCGCTGCACCAGACGTGAATCGAGCTCGAGTCCGCTGATGGGTGTGCTCGCGTCGCCGGAGATGTCGGCATCCGTCGGCAGTCCCGCGCGCAGGGAACCCAAGGCGATGGCGCGCACGCGAGGTCGCGAATCCGGCGTCATGGCTACCCCGCGGTCAGCAGCAGCCGCGGTGCACGCTTGCCCGTGGGCGGGATCTGGCGCGCCTGGAGCGCGTACGTCATGACCCGCTTGAACACCGGCGCCGCGATCTGCCCGCCGAAGCGCCCGTTGCGCGGGTTGATCAGGCTCACCGCCACCACCAGCTGCGGATTGTCGGCCGGCGCCATGCCGATGAAGGAGGCCACGACCTGGCCGTTGTAGCAGCCGCATCGCGGATCG
The DNA here is from genome assembly GCA_028688835.1 of Candidatus Nanopelagicales bacterium. GTDB lineage: Bacteria > Actinomycetota > Actinomycetes > S36-B12 > S36-B12 > UBA11398. The sequence goes on from JAQTXL010000130.1 coordinate 1,590, forward strand.
ACGTACTGGGCCGTGCCGGTCTTGCCGCCCACGCGGTACCCCGGGATGGCGGCCTTGGGAGCGGTGCCGTGCTTGCCCACGACGCTCTCGAGCATGAGCCGGATCTGCTTCGCCGTCGACGGCTTGACCACCTGGGTCACCTTCGGTGCTGCAGCCGGAGTGACGGTGCCGTCAGGGTTGACGATCCCCTGCACGAGCGTCGGCTGCACCCGAAGGCCGTCGTTGGCGATGGTCGCGAACACACTGGCGGCCTGGACGGAGTTCACGCTCAGGCCCTGGCCGAAGGCGAGGGTCGGGAAGGTGGTCGGCGACCAGTCGCTGCGCTCGGGCACCGAGCCCGAGCTCTCGCCGGGGAACTTGATGCCTGTGGGCTCGCCGATGCCGAAGGCCTTGAGGTACGAGTACAGCTTGCGCCCGCCGATGCGCTCGGACGCCAGGATCGTGCCGAGGTTGCTGGACTTGGCGAGGATGCCGGCCAGGGTCAGGTGCCAGGTGCCGTGCGCGACATCGTCGTGGAACACCTTGCCACCGCGCTTGAGCGTGCTGGGGATGGTGAACGCCGATCCGGCATTCGCGGCACCCTGATCGACGATCGCCGCCATGGTCATGACCTTGCTCGTCGATCCCGGTTCGTAGATGTCGGACAGCGCCCGGTTGCCGCGCACGGCGTCGGGCGAGGTCGCGGCGGTGTTGGCATCGAACGTGGGGGCCGTGGCCATGGCCAGGATGTGGCCGCTGCGCGGATCCATGACGATGACCGTGCCGCTGTCGGCGCGCGCCGACTCGACCTGCCGTGCGATCTGGCGCTGGGCGATGAGCTGGATGTCGCGGTCGATCGTGAGCTGGACGTCGGAGCCGTGCACAGCGCTGCTCCGCGTCATCTCCCCCGTCGTGATCACCCGCCCGCCAGGGCCGCGCTCGTAGGTCGTCGACCCGGATGTGCCGGCTAGGAGGTCCTGCATGCCGTACTCGATCCCGCCCAGGCCCTTGCCATCGGCGCCGACGAAGCCGACGACATTGGCGGCAAGGGAGCCGCCCGGGTAGATGCGGCGCAGGGTGGGCTCGCTGAAGATGCCGGGGAGCCGCAGGGCGTCGATCTGCTTCCAGGTCTCCGGTGAGAGGTCCTTGGCGACGAACATGTACCGACGGGTGCCCGTGAGGCGGGTGGCGAGCACGCTCGCCTCGACGCCGAGGATCGGCGCCAGGGCAGCGCCGACGGCGACCGGATCAGTGACGAGCGTCTGGTCCGCCGTGACGTTGCGCGCCTCGACCGTGGTCGCCAGCGGGGCGCCCTTGGTGTCGAGGATGCTGCCGCGCATCGCCGGGATCGCCGTGGTGCGCAGTCGCTGGCTGAGTGCCTGCTCGGCCAGGTCCGGACCCTTGACGACCTGCAGGTCGATGAGACGGACGGCGAAGACCGAGAAGGCCATCGTCGTGATGATGAGCAGGACCATGCCGCGCTTGCCTGCATGACCCTTGACCACAGCGTGACGGTACTGGCTGGTCGACCCGGTTCCGCGGCGCTGACGCGGTGGCGCGGCCATCTGCTTCATCAGGACTACCGGACCGGGACTGCCACGAGACCTGCATCACCTGATCCGACAGGGCCGACCTGCACGGGGACCTCCTGCCACAGCGAGTCCTCACCCGCCTTCGCCGCCTTCGCCTTGGCGGCTGCATCAGTGGCCGCCGGGTCGTAGTTCGGTCCGGGCACTGCCGGGGTGCCGAGGGCGCCGTTGTCGACCGCCTCGCTGACGGTCGCATCGGCCGGCGTGCTCACGACGACTCCGTTGCCCTGGGCGACCCGTGGCGTGCCGAGCACCTTGCCGTCGGGGACGCTGAGGAAGACCGGGGTGCGGCTGGGGACCATGCCCAGGCTGTGCGCCCGGTCTGCGAGCGACGCCGGCGCGGCAGCGGCTGCGACCTGCTCGCTCAGCACCGCCTCCTGCTCCTGCAGGGAGCTGAGCTGCGACTTGAGCGAGCTCACGGCGAAGGAGCCCTGCGCGAGCTGCGTGTTGATGAGGAGCATGAGGCCCAGTCCGCCGATGAGCAGGGCACCGACGACCAGCGCGAAGGTGCCGCGGCTGGCCTTGGCCGGGCGCAGCGGCGACACGAGCTTGAGATTGGGTCGGTCCTCCTCGCGCACGTGCGCGCCGCGGGTCGCGTACTCGGTGACCTCTGAGGCCAGCGCAGTCGCACCGGCGACCGCACCGTGCAGGGCGCGTCCGGCGAATTCGCGGGGCGTGTGGCGGCTCATGCGGCGACCCGCTCTGCGGCACGCACGCGCACCGACGCCGAGCGCGGATTGTCGACGAGCTCCTGCTCGGTCGGCTTCTCGGCACCGCGCGTGAGCAGTCGCAGCTTGGCCTGGTGAGCCTCGGGGATCACCGGCACGCCGTGCGGCACCGTGGCCTGGGTCTGCTCGGCGAGCACCTGCTTCACGAACCGGTCCTCGAGCGACTGGTAGGACATGACGACGATGCGGCCGCCCACCGCAAGGGCCTCGATGGCGGCCGGGATGGCGGCGCGCAGGGCATCGAGCTCGCCGTTGACCTCGATGCGCAGCGCCTGGAAGGTGCGCTTGGCGGGGTTGCCGCCTGTGCGACGCGTGGCTGCGGGAATGGCCTCGCGCACCAGGTCGACGAGGCGGCTCGAGGTCGTGAAGGGCGCCTCGTCGCGCGCAGCGACGATGCGGCGGGCGATGCGCATCGCGAACTTCTCGTCGCCGTACTCGCGCAGGATCCGCGCGAGCGCGGGGGCGGAGTAGGTGTTGACGACGTCGGCCGCGGTGATGCCCTGGGACTGGTCCATGCGCATGTCGAGCGGTGCGTCCTGCGAGTACGAGAATCCGCGGTCGCGCTCATCGAGCTGGAGCGAGGAGACCCCGAGGTCGAACAGCACGCCCTGGACCGACGCGAACCCAAGCTCGGCCAGCACCTCGGGCAGCTCGTCGTAGACCGCGTGCACGAGGTGGACGCGATCGCCGTACGGAGCAAGGCGCGTGCGTGAGTGGTCGAGGGCATCGGTGTCGCGATCGAGGCCGACGAGCTGCAGTTGCGGGAACTGGGTGAGCGCCTGCTCGGCATGACCGCCCAGGCCCAGGGTGGCATCGACGAGGATGGCGTCCGGGGCGCTGATCGCGGGCGCCAGCAGCGCGAGGACGCGCTCGCGCATGACGGGCACGTGCACTGCGCTCACGAGCCGAGCCCGTCGACCAGCGCAGCGATGGTCGTGAGGGTGATCGCGGTCAGGCCACCTGCAGCGACGAGCAGCACCAGCGCACGCGCGCCATGCGCCAGCGCATGGCCGGTCGTGGCGTCGGTGATGGTGGTCGTCTGCGTGGCCATGGCTCCCTCTCTCGTCGTGCGCGGTGGCGATCTGGTGTGGTGCTGGTGTTCGCGGGATCAGGTCCCCGCCCGCTTCGTCTTCGGCGCCTGGCACCGGGGAAGTGCGCCAGGGTGCGGTCCGAGTGACGGGAGGAGGCCTCATCGCGCGATCACAGGATTCCGGGCACGACCTCCTCGCTGATGTCGGAGTAGGCGTCTTCCTGGCCAGCCAGGTAGGACTCCCACGCGGCCGTGTCCCAGATCTCGATGGTCGTGCCGTTGCCGACGACCACGACATCGCGATCGAGCCCGGCATAGGCGCGCAGCACGGCGGGCAGGGTCACGCGACCCTGCTTGTCGGGCACCTCGTCTGAGGCGCTGGAGAACAGCACGCGCAGGTAGGCGCGCACGGTGGCATCGGAGCGTGAGGCCTCGTTGAGGCGATCGGCGTGGGCCTGGAACTCGGCTGCGGGCCACACCACGATGCAGCGGTCCTGGCCCTTGGCCATGACCAGGCCGCCAGCGAGGGCGTCGCGGAACTTCGCGGGCAGGACCAGGCGGCTCTTGTCGTCCAGGCGTGGGGCATGGGTTCCCAGGAACATCGACCCACCTCCCCGGTGCCGTGCTCGTCACGTGTGACCCAGTGGCCCCACAAGACTCCCCAGTCCCTCTGGGAGTCGCCACAATACTCCACTTTCCTCCACCGTCAACCATTCTGCCCGCGTGTTGTGGGCCGGTCTCCCACCGACTCCCGC
>JAQTXL010000131.1 GCA_028688835.1 Candidatus Nanopelagicales bacterium
AGACCATCTACTCCTTCACCGGTGCCTCGCCTGACTTCCTCATCAACTTCCGCACCGAGTTCGCCGATGCCACGCAGGTCGAGCTCGTGAACTGCTATCGCTGCACCGAGCCCATCGTGTCGGTCGCGAATGCCGTCATCGCCCAGGCGCCGACGCCCGCGTCGCTGCAGCTGCGCGCGGTGCGCACGGGCGGCGCCAAGCCCACGGTCGTCGAGTGCACTGACGATGTCGACGAGGCAGCGACAGTCGCGGCCGCCATCGCCGACCGCATCGCCAAGGGCACTGCGGCGCGCGACATCGCGGTGCTGTTCCGCGTCAACGCGCAGTCCGCAGAGCTCGAGTCGGCGCTGGCTGAGCGCGGCGTTCCGATCATGCTGCGCGGGGTCGAGCGCTTCTTCGATCGCGCGGAGGTGCGCGAGGGCGTCACTCGGCTGCGCGGAGCCGCGCGCGCACGTGAGGGTGCCGGTGACCTGTCCTCCAGTGTCCGTGAGGTGCTGGTGGCTGCTGGCTGGGGTGAGGTCGCCCCGCGCGGCGGTGGTGCCGTGCGCGGTCGCTGGGAGTCATTGTCCGCGCTGGTGGCGCTCGCCGACGAGCACTCATCGATGACCCTGCCCGAGTTCATCGCCGAGCTCGATCGACGCGCCGAGAACCAGCACGGGCCCGTCGCCGACGCCGTCACGCTGGCCTCGCTGCACTCGGCCAAGGGCCTGGAGTGGTCGTCGGTGTTCATCGTCGGCTGCAGCGAGGGGCTGATGCCGCTGCAGTACGCCGAGACCGACGCGGCGGTCGAGGAGGAGCGCCGCCTGTTCTACGTCGGGGTGACCCGCGCCAAGGACGAACTGCAGTGCTCATGGTCGCGCGCACGCCAGCCGGGCGGGCGCGCCTCCCGCCAGCCCAGTCGGTTCCTGGCGGCGCTCGGCGCCGATGGCACCGATGCGCGGGGCCGGGCTCGGGTGCAGCTGGGCTCGGGCAAGCGGCGCAATGAGCGCGTGCAGAAGGGCCCCGCGAAGTGCCGCGTCTGCCGCAAGGCGCTGGTCACGGCGCAGGAGCGCACGCTGGGGCACTGCCACACCTGCCCGGTCGACTTCGACGAGCACACCTTCGCCGAGCTGCGCCAGTGGCGCCTTGAGCTCTCGCGCGAGCGCTCGGTCCCGGCGTTCGTCATCTGCACCGATGCCACGCTGCTGGCCATCGCCGAGCAGAAGCCCGACTCGCTCGACGCGCTCGCGCAGATCCCGGGCATCGGCCCGGCCAAGCTCGCGGAGTTCGGCGACGACCTGCTGGGCGTCGTGCGCCAGCACGGCTGAGCCGCGTCGATCGGGTCAGTCGGGCAGGAAGCCGGGCACCCAGCGCTCGATCTCGCCGCGCATGGGCACGGTCGCACCGAGCTGGCACAGCACGCCGATGCCGCCCAGCCACACGCGGTGGATGAGTGCGTACTCCGGAGGCAGGTTGAGCTTGAGGCCGATCGTGAAGTCGGGATCCCTGAAGTCGTTGACGCGGTTGAACTGGCTGCGCATCCACTCGCGGTTGAAGGTGAACTCCTCGTGCTCGCTCGGCTCGACGAACGGGTCGAGGTAGCTGAGCAGCTGCTCGGGATCGAGCGTGATGTTCGGCTTGATGAAGCCCTCGTCGCGCAGACCTTCGACCACGGTGTCGGCATCGCCGTTGAGGGCGACGCGCAGCAGGGTGCCCAGTGGTCGCGGCAGGCCCTCGGGCATGTGCGAGACAGCGCCGAAGTCGAGGGCGCAGAAGCGGCCATCGGGAGTGACGCGGAAGTTGCCGGGGTGCGGATCCGCGTGCAGCAGCCCGACGCGCTCGGGGCTCGAGAGCAGGAACCGGATGTACTGCGTGCCGGCGAAGTCGCGCTCCTCCTGCGTGCCGTCGGCGATGATGCGCGACAGCGGTGTGCCGTCGACCCACTCGCTCACGAGCACATGCGGTGAGCTCACGACCACGTGCGGCACGACGACATCGGGATCGCCCTCGTACTCGTTGGCGAAGGCGCGCTGGTTGTCGGCCTCGGTGAGATAGTCGAGCTCCTCGAGCATGCGCGCCTTGAGCTCCTCGATGAGCGGCTTGATGTCCATGCCGGGGATCCACGACGCGGTCATCTTGCCCAGGCGTGCCATCTGGTTGAGATCGGCGGTGAGGGCCTTGTCCGCCCCCGGGTACTGGACCTTGACCGCGACGACCCGGCCGTCGTGCCAGGTGGCCTTATGCACCTGCCCGATGGAGGCCGCCGCAGCAGGGGTGTCGTCGAAGTGCTTGAAGCGCCTGCGCCAGTCGTCACCGAGCTCGTCGGCCAGGATCGCGTGCATGCGCTTGGCCTCCATCGGCGGCGCCGAGTCCTGCAGCTTGGTCAGCGTCGCGCGGTAGGGCGCGGCGAACTCCTCGGGCATCGCGGCCTCGAAGATCGACAATGCCTGGCCGAACTTCATGGCGCCGCCCTTGAGCTCCCCCAGCACCTTGAACAGCTGCTCAGCCGTGCGCAGCTGCAGCTCGGCCGAGACCGCCTCCGCGCTCTTGCCGCCGACGCGCTTGCCGAAGCCCAGCGCCGTGCGACCTGCGTACGAGGCGGGCAGGGAGGCGACCCGCACGGTGCGGCGGAGTGCGCCCTTGGGCAGGTCGACCATGGTTCATTGTCACCCGAGGGCGTTCACGCTGTCAGGCCGCCCTCGTCGATCCATCTGCAGTCGCACAGCGGATGCGCTGGGCGCGGCTGCCAGGAGGGCTCAGCGCCGGGAAGCCGGAGCTCCACCGCCTGGTCGCGCCAGTGCATCGGGGTGCCGGGGTCATCGACCCAGGTGCGCACGAGACGGGCCGCCTGCGCGCTCACGAGCATCGCGAGCAGCCGGTCCACTGGGGCCTGCGCCAGGCGACTGATCGAGGTGTGCAGCTGCATGGACACCGCCGTCCAGTGGGGATCGGCATCGCGGATGTGCAGGTACGCGCAGCGCAGGCAGCTGGTGCGGCCGGGCACGACGAGCGGGCCGGCGACCGCGCGATCGCCATAGGCGGCGACGAACAGGTGGGCGCGCGCCGGCTGCGCGAGCTCGAGCGCTGCGATCTCGGCGCCGACGACCGGGTGCGTGCCCAGGATGACCGTGAGATCGGCGGTCTGCTCGTCGCTGAGCGTGAACCCGGCGGCGGCCATGGCGGCAGCCAGCAGGTCGGGCAGGGCGGTCTGCTGGAGGCAGGCGGGCGGTGCTGCGAGGTGCACGCGCAGCGCCTGACGTGCGTCGACCAGCCGTTCGGCAGTCGCGTGGTCGCCGAAGGTGAGCAGGGCGGCGAGGTGGTCGGCGCTGGCGGCGGCACGCGAGGCCTGGTCGAGCAGGCGCCAGGAGGCGGGCATGCGCGCGGCGTCGTCGAGGGCGCCGGCACGGGCCGCGACAGCCAGCAGCCGCAGGGCGCTGTCGCGGTCGAGTGCACTGGCCTCGAGGTCGTCGAGCACCTGGGGCAGCGTGCGCAGGCCGTCCAGGCCCAGGAGCCACGACGCGAGCTCGGGCGACAGGGCGCACAGCACGTGGCGGGCGCCCTCGCCGAGCTGGGCGGAGCCCGGTGCGCGCCACAGCAGCGGGCACTCGGGGCGATAGCGGGGTCGAGCCGGCAGCGTCGTGAGGTCGGGCATGGCCCCACCGTGCGGCGGGTGCCCTGTGGATGACCAGATGCGCTGCACAGCCGGCTGCCGCTAGGGGCCCGGCGACTGTCCGAAATGTGCCGATATGATGGGAAAAAATATGGAAAACACAGCCCCGGCAGGTGTGGGCACGGCGGCAGCCGGCCGCCCGTGCCCTAGTGTGATCCGCACCTGCCCAGCGGGGCAGCCGCATCCCAGCGGCATCACGACAGCACCCCACGAGGGTCGAGAAACAGGAGGGCCACATGGCCGAGGAGAGCTACACCGGCGAGGCGTACTGCGTGAAGTGCAAGGCAAAGCGCGAGTTCACCGGCCACGTCGAGGAAACCAATGGTCGTCGTTTCGCCAAGGGCATCTGCCCCACGTGCGGAACCAAGGTCACCCGCATTCTGGGCAAGGCCTAGCCACACTCCAACGGGCGGGACATCCTCGGATGTCCCGCCCGTTGCCTTTGGGGTTACCGTTTCCCCATGAGCAGCAACCTGCCCTTCGGCTTCGGCGTGGGCGACCCCGACCAGCCCTTCGACATGCAGGCCCTGGGCCAGGCGATGCAGCAGTTCGGGCAGATGCTCTCGCAGGCGCCTGCCGACTCCGGACCCGTGGCCTGGCCCCTGGTCCAGCAGATCGCCCGCCAGTCGCTGCAGACCACGGGGGATCCCGTGGTGGCCGACGCCGAGCTCCGTGCCGTGGTGGCTGCGGTCGAGCTCGCGGACCACTGGCTCGACGAGGCCTGCACGTTCCCGGCCATCACCGTGGCCCCCCAGGCCTGGAGCCGCTCCCAGTGGTTCGAGACCACCCTGCCGGTGTGGCAGCGCATCGTGGAGCCCATCGCGACCCAGATGCAGGGTGCGCTCCCGGCGAGCCTGCCCGAGGAGATGACCTCGATGCTCGGCCCGATGATGGGCATGATGCAGCAGCTGAGCGCCGTGGCCTTCAGCAACCAGCTCGGCACGTCGCTGGCCGCTCTCGCACGCGAGGTGCTCAGCGCCTCCGACATCGGCATCCCCCTCACCGAGCAGGCCGTGGTCGCCCTGGTGCCGAGCAACGACGCCCAGTTCATCGAGGGGCTCGAGGTCGCAGCCGACGATGTCCGGCTCTACCTGGCCCTGCGCGAATGCGCCCATCAGCGGCTGTTCGCCCACGTGCCGTGGCTGCGCGCCCGCGCCATCGGCGCGATCGAGGCCTATGTCGCCGGCCTGCACGTCGACCAGGATCGCGTGCAGACGCTCATGCAGGACGTCGACCTGGCCAACCCCGAGGCCCTGCAGCAGCTCATGACCTCGGGCATCCTGACGCCCGAGGACACCGAGGAGCAGCGCATCGCCCTGGCCCGCCTCGAGACGCTGCTGGCGGTCGTGGAGGGCTGGGTCGACGACGTCGTCGCCGAGGCCACCAAGGACCGGCTCCCGGCCGCTGCCGCCCTGCGCGAGACGATGCGCCGGCGCCGTGCCGCTGGGGGCCCGGCCGAGAAGGCCTTCAGCTCGCTCGTCGGCCTCGAGCTGCGCCCGCGCTCCCTGCGTGAGGCGGCCACGCTGTTCGCCGCCCTGCGCAGCACCGGCGGCATCGAGGCGCGCGATGCGCTCTGGGGGCACCCCGACCTGCTGCCCGATGCCGAGGATCTCACCGATCCCCTGGGGTTCATCGAGCGTTCAGCAGACGATCAGCTCCCGTAACTTTTTTTCGTCCACATGCCCGCCCGGGCGTTTCGCGTGGTCAGCGGCCCATCGCGCGTGTTGTCCTCAGCGGGGTCCACAGGCTTATGCACCTGGATCGCCCAGCTATCCACCGGTTATCAACCGTGCGTCCCCAGGTCCGTCCACAGGCTGCTCGACAGAAACCCACCGTTGCATTGACTCCGCTCCAGCGCCGTCCCTAGGTTTGCGTCGACCCTCAGGGATAACGAGCCGCAGTGTGCAAGGGGAAGGTACATTGTGCGCGGCGAGACCCTGGGGGTCTCTGCGTGTCCGGCCCGGATGCGACCTTGGGTACCCTGCTGTCATGTCGG
>JAQTXL010000023.1 GCA_028688835.1 Candidatus Nanopelagicales bacterium
CCCGCCCCCACGGACGCCGGGCCGGCTGACCACATCTGTTACCGTCGTGGAGTCCAGATCGTGGGGATTCCATGATCGAGGGGGCGGAACGACCTGCCACGCAGGTGCGTCCAATCCCGAGTCGCGCAGGCGGCTGGCACCGGCACGCGAGGAGGGAAGGCTCTTGGCCCGATATCAGCGCCGCGCACTGGCAGCAGTCGTGGGAGCCGTGTTCGCCATCGGCAGTCTCCTGTCCATCTCCGTCCCCGCAGCCCAGGCCGAGCCGGGCAAGCTCCAGGCCGTGCGCAACCAGGTGATGGACCTGCAGGCCAAGGCCGAGACGGCCACTGAGCGCTACAACGAGGCCCAGGGCCGCCTGAACGACGTCGAGTCCTCCCTGGCCGTCCTGCGCACCAAGGCCAAGCGCCAGCAGCGCGAGCTCAATGCCGTCCGCGGCTCCGTCGACAGCCTGGCCCGCGCCACCTACATCGGCGGCGGCATGGACTCCTCCCTGCAGATCCTGCTGGCCGACGATCCCAGTCAGTTCCTGTCCCAGGCTGCTGCGGTCGAGCAGGTCGCCAAGGCGCAGACCGCCCAGATCCGCCGCACGCAGACCGCTCGCCTGCGCCTTGCGCAGACCCAGGCCGAGATGGCGGCCAAGGAGGCCATCGCCAAGTCCGTGCGCAATGACATGGCCGGAGCCAAGTCCGACGCCGACCGCCAGCTGGCCGCAGCAAGTGCGGTGCTCGCCGGCCTGCAGGCCCAGGAGCGCAAGCGCCTGGCCGCCATGGCGGCCAAGGCGAAGAAGGCCTCACAGGCCGCCGCCAAGAAGGCGCGCCACCAGATCAGCACGCGTCCGATCCCCGGCGTCAATCCGCGGGCGTCCAAGGCGGTGCGCTATGCGCTCTCCAAGGTCGGCAACCGCTACATCGCCGCGCACGCCGGCCCCAGCTCCTTCGACTGCTCAGGCCTGACCATGGCGGCCTGGCGCCAGGCCGGTATCTCGCTGCCGCACCTGAGCTACTCGCAGTACAGCAAGTCGCGCAAGATCCCGTTGAGCCAGGCCAAGCCCGGTGACCTCGTCTTCTACTTCGGCGGCAGCGTCCACCATGTGGGCATGTACATCGGCGGGGGCAAGATGGTCCACGCGGCCAACCCGGGTGACGGCGTCATCATCACCTCAGTGCTCGGGCCCTGGTACCGCACCTACTTCACGGGCGTCGGCCGCGTGCTCTGAGGCGCTGCCCCGCCACCGCACCGCCCCGGGCGATCAGCCTGCGTACAGCGACTCGATCGCCTCGGCGCAGGCGTGCATGACCACCGAGCGCTTGAGCTTGAGTGACGGCGTGATGTGCCCGTCGGCCTCGGTCCAGTCGTGGTCCAGGATGATGAAGCGCTTGATCGCCTCGGCATGCGACACAGCCGCGTTGGCCTCATCGACTGCCGCCTGCACGTCAGTGAGCAGGTCGGGATCGTTGACGTACTGCGCCACGGTGCCGCCTTCCGGCTTGTGGTGCTGCGTCAGCCACGCGGGGAACGCCTCGGGGTCGATCGTCACGAGGGCGGCGATGTAGGGCTTGGCCTCGCCCACGACCAGGCAGTTGGAGACCAGCCAGCTCGCGCGCAGCCGGTCCTCGAGCACGGCCGGGGCGACGTTCTTGCCGCCGGCCGTGACGATGATCTCCTTCTTGCGCCCCGTGATCTGCAGGTAGCCGTCGTCATCGAGGGTGCCCAGGTCGCCGGTGTGGAACCAGCCGTCGCGCGTGAAGCTGTCCTCGGTGGCGCGCTCGTTGTTGAGGTAGCGCGTGAAGACCTGCCCGCCCTTGGCCATGATCTCGCCGTCCTCGGCGATGCGGATGCTCGTGCCGGGCATGGGCTGGCCGACGGTGCCGATCTTGACGGCGCCCGGGTGGGTCGCGGCGATGGCGGCGGTGGTCTCGGTGAGGCCATAGCCCTCGAAGACCTCGATCCCGATGCCCCGGAAGAAGTGGCCCAGGCGCGCTCCCAGGGGAGCGCCGCCCGAGATCGCGTACTCCACCCGCCCGCCCATCGCTGCGCGGATCTTGCGGTAGACCAGGGCGTCGAAGGCCAGGCGCCGGATCCGCAGGCCCACGCCGGTCGCGCCGGTCTCCAGGCCCTGGCTGTAGGCGATGGCCGTGTGTGCGGCGGCATCGAAGATCCGCCCGCGGCCGCCGGCCTGGGCGGTCTGCTGCGCGGTGTTGAAGACCTTCTCGAAGACCCGGGGCACGGCCACCACGAAGGTCGGGCGGAACTGCTGGAGCTCGGGCACGAGCGTCTTGGTGTCCGAGCAGAACCCGGTCAGTGTGCGCCCCTTGATGAAGGCGTAGCCCAGGATGCGCCCGAAGACGTGCGCCAACGGCAGGAAGAGCAGCGTGGACGCGTGCGGCGCCAGCAGGATGTCGCCGAAGACCTCGAGCGCCCCGTCGACCTCGGCCATGAAGTTGCCCTGGGTCAGCACACAGCCCTTGGGGCGTCCGGTCGTGCCGGACGTGTAGATGATCGTGGCCGCATCCGCCGGGCCGATCGCGGCCTGTCGCGCATCCAGCTCGGCATCGTCGACGGAGGCGCCGACGGTCGTGAGGAACTCGACGCACGCGTCGTCGATGACCCAGGTGCGACGCACCTCGGCCAGGGACGCAGCCAGCGGGCCGAAGAGCGCCTTGTTCTTGTCGGACTCGAGGATGACGGCGACCGCGCCCGAGTCCTCCAGGATCCACGCGACCTGGTCGGCAGACGAGGTCTCATAGATCGGGACGCTGACCGCGCCCGCGTACCCGATGGCGCAGTCGAACAGGGTCCACTCGTACCGCGTGCGCGACATGAGCCCGATGCGCTGGCCAGCCTGGATGCCCGAGGCGATGAGCCCCTTGGCGACCGCGCGGACCTCGGCGTGGAAGTCGGCGCAGGTGACGTTGCGCATGCCGAACCCCTCGCGCACCCGGAACACCACGCTGTCGGGGTGGGTGCGGGCGTTGTCGATCACATGACAGCTCAGGCTGGGCGCGCTCGGCGAGCCCGCAGGCACTGGAGCACTGAAGTCCTGCAGCATGCGCACTCCCTTGTCAGGCGGCCCGGGGCCATCGCCTGGGCCGGTGCGCATCACCGTACGCGATTCCGGCGCAGGGGGCGCGTGGATCGCATGGCATTCTGCTCCTGTGGTGGTGTTCACGGTCGTGTCCGATGTGCACGGCGAGGCGGAGGCGCTGCGCGGTGCAGATGCCGGCGGCGACGTCTTCGTGTGCCTGGGCGACCTGATCCTGTACCTGGACTATGACGACCCCGGCCACGGCATCTACGCCGACCTGTTCGGCGAGGCGCATGCCCGCGCCTACATCGAGGCGCGCACGGACGGTCGCTTTGAGGATGCGCGCGAGCTCAGTGCAGCCGCGTGGGCGGCGCGCGGGATCATCGACCCCCTCGATCGCCGCGCGGCCATGGAGTCGCACATCCGGCGCCAGTACGCCCAGATGTTCGCGGCGATGCCGCAGCCGGCGCTGATGACCTACGGCAACGTCGACCTGCCCCCGATGTGGGAGGACTTCCGACAGCCCGGTCACCGCATCGTCGATGCGGAGGTCGTCGAGGTGCACGGGCTGCGTGTCGGGTTCGTCGGCGGCGGGCTCGTGAGCCCGATGCGCACGCCCTATGAGCTCGACCTCGATGCCTACGCCGAGAAGGTGGCCGCCCTCGGGCCGGTCGATGTGCTCTTCACGCACATCCCGCCGCGTCGGGCCGAGCTGACCTACGACGTCGTCGCGCGCAGGTTCGAGTCCGGCAGCCAGGCGCTGCTCGACTACGTCGAGGAGCACCAGCCGCGCTACCACCTGTTCGGGCATGTGCACCAGCCGCTGCAGCGACGCATGCGCATCGGCCGCACTGAGTGCATCAATGTGGGGCACTTCAATGCGCGCAAGGTGCCGTATGTTCTCAGCGTCGACACGAAGGAGCCACGTGGCTGAGCGGACCGAGTCCAGCACGACCATCGATGCGGCGCCGGCCGCGATCATGGCCGTCATCGCAGACCTGGCCGCGTACCCGCAGTGGAGCGAGGGGATCACCTCGGTGGAGGTCCTCGAGTCCCAGGGGGATCGGCCGGTGCTGGCCCGGTTCGTGCTCGACGCTGGCCTGATCAAGGACACCTATGTGCTGCGCTACGACTGGCACGGCGACACGTCAGTGACGTGGAGCCTGGTCGAGGCGGGCATGCTCACACTCATGGACGGCGCCTACGCGCTCGAGCCGCAGGATGCGGCGACGACGAGCGTCGCGTACTCGCTCACGGTCGACGTGCGGATCCCGCTGCTGGGCATGCTCAAGCGCAAGGCCGAGAAGGTCATCGTCGACACCGCGCTGCTGGGTCTCAAGAAGCGAGTGGAGGGTGATGGAACTCGTCCTGGTCAGCGGTAGGGGAGGCTCGGGCGTCAGCACCGTCGCTCGAGGGGTCGCCCATGCGCTGCGCGAGCGCGGCTACTCCACGGCCGAGATCACCTCAGCAGTCGCGGCCCCCGTGGCGGCCTCGCCCGTGTGGGCCGACCTGGCCGACACCTTCGGCGTCTGGCTCACGGGGCTCGGCGCAGCCGCACTGGTGCCCGATGAGCTCGTCGGCCTCACCGGCCTCAATGAACTGGTCACCGGTGCGCTGGTCGCCGATGCCGTCGCCGATCCCGGCATCGACGTGGTCGTGTGGGATCTCGGCTCGTCGCGCGAGGCCCTGCGGACCCTGCAGCTGCTGGACTCGATCCCGATGCTTCTCGAGCACCTGCTCACCGGCCAGGCGGCCGATCAGCTGTCAGCTCCCGACCCTGATGCGCTCGTCGCCGCGTGGTACCGGCTGGTCGCGCATGTGACCACGGCGCGCACGGTGGTGCGATCGGCCGCGTGCGTCCTGGTCGGCACCTGCGACGACGCCGAGCTGCTGTTCGGCGATGCAGGGCTCATGCGGCTGTACGACTGCGCCCCTGCAGCCGTGGTGCTCACGAAGGTGCCGGCACAGGCCACGGGGCGCGAGGCCGAGGAGGTGACGCAGGCGATGCTCGCGGCGGATCGCATCGGCGCGCCCGTGGTCCAGCTGCGCCGGCGTCGGCCTGCCCGCATCACGAGCGCGAAGACCGCCAAGGAGCTGGCGCCCCTGGTCGCCGTGCTGGCGTCGATGCCGGCGGTCAAGGAGCACAGCTGGACCCTGACGCACCGCAAGGACCAGTACCGGCTCGCCTTCCCGCTGCGCGAGGGCGCCGAGGTGCGCGTCGGCCGGCGGGGCGACGTGCTCCTGCTCGTGTGCGACGGCCATCGACGCCAGTTCGAGCTGCCACCTGTGCTCAAGCGCTGCATCCTGGACGGCGGTGGGATGCGCGGCGGCGACCTCGTCCTGCGCTTCTCACCGGACCCGCGCGTCTGGCGGGAGCGCACGTGAGCGCCAAGGCCCCATGGTGGTTCTCGGGGGATGCGCAGGAGGGGCGGCCCTTCGACCTATCGGGGCTGGCGACCGGTGCCCAGTTCGTCGTCGACTGGGCGCGCGAGTCGCTGCTCACGACGCACCAGACCCACCTCGACCCGGCCGACCACCCGCAGTGCCTCATGTGCCGGGCGATGGAGCTCTTCGGCTCGACGCCGGATCAGGCGCCCGAACCGCCCGATGAGGGCGAGGCGCTCACCTGGATCGACCTGGACCCGCCCCGCTAGTCAGAGCACGGCGCCGTCGGTGAAGTCGTCATCACGCTCATCGCGATGACGCGCGATGAGCGTCACGAACCCGGCCACGCCGGCAGCCACGCCCAGGCCCGCGATGAAGCTTCCCCAGTGGAGCACATTCGCGAGCATGAGCACGGCCGGACCGCCCAGGGCGCCGGCCCACGCGAACCGGGCCACCGGATGGTGCGGGAGCTCGAGCGGGCCCGGGTCCGGCGGCTCGAAGTCGGCTCCGGCGTCATCCAGGAGCGCATCGATGAACGGGTCTGACGGGGGCTGGCCCGCACCCTCGTCATCGAACGCGTGCTCGTCATCGAGGGGGTGCTCATCGTCGTACGGGAGCTCATCGTCGTACTGGGGCTCGGGCACGGGCGTCGGCATCGGCGTGATGAAGGTGTGGCGGACCAGCGTCGGGTCCTGCGACAGGTCGGCGACGATCGCCCGCCACGCGGCGTCCTCGTCGATCCCACCGGGACCGGGCACAGCGGGATCGTCCGTCATGCTCGCACGCCCGTGACCGGTGCCATGGCGATAGTCTGCCACCGGCGCTGCCAGCGCGATCCGGACTCGAGGAGAGATCACCGTGCTCTACTGGGTGTTGAAGGTCGTGGTCGTCGGCCCCTGGCTGCGCCTGCTCTTCCGCCCGTGGATCGAGGGCCTGGACCGCATCCCCAAGGACGGCCCGGCGATCCTGGTGAGCAACCACCTGTCGTTCTCCGACTCGTTCTTCCTGCCGCTGGTCGTCCCGCGGCACATCACCTTCCTGGCCAAGAGCGACTACTTCACCGGCCGCGGCATCAAGGGCTGGCTCATCAAGAGCTTCTTCACGGGTGTCGGCCAGGTGCCGATCGACCGCTCCGGCGGGCGCGCGAGCGAGGCGGCGCTGCGCACGGGCGCGCGCATCCTGGCGCAGGGCGACCTGCTCGGCATCTATCCCGAGGGCACGCGCTCGCCCAACGGCACGCTCTTCCGCGGTCGCACGGGCGTGGCGCGGATGGCGCTGGAGTCGCAGGTGCTCGTCATCCCGGTGGCGATGATCAACACCTACGAGATCCAGCCGCCTGGGGCCGTCTGGCCCCGGCTCAAGCGCGTGGGCATCCGCATTGGGGAGCCGATGGACTTCAGCCGGTACGCCGGCATGGAGGACGATCGCTTCATCCTGCGGTCGGTGACCGATGAGCTCATGTACGCCCTCATGAACCTGTCGGGGCAGCAGTACGTCGACATCTACGCCACCAAGGCCAAGGAGCTCATCGCACGCGGGCTGCCCGCCGATGTCTCCAGCGTGGGCGGCGACAGCTAGCGCGTGCAGCGCCCTCCCCGGAATCGTGTACGGTTGCGGATGACAGCGGTTACACGCTTCACCCCGCTGCTGCCCATCGGCCGCAACCCGGCCACGGAGGGAGAGACATGCGCGTAGGAGTGCTCACCGGAGGCGGCGACTGCCCGGGACTCAATGCGGTCATCCGCGGCGTCGTGCGGCGCGGCATCGCCGACTACGGCTACGAGTTCGTCGGCTTCCGTGACGGCTGGCGCGGTCCGCTCGAGGGCGTGACCATGCCCCTGGACATCCCTGCAGTGCGCGGCATCCTGCCGCGGGGCGGCACCATCCTGGGATCCTCCCGCACCAATCCGATCAAGATCGAGGGCGGCATCGAGCGCATCGAGCGCAATCTCGAGGACCTCGGCATCGATGCGCTCATCGCCATCGGCGGCGAGGACACCCTCGGCGTGGCGACCACGCTCACCGAGCACGGCTTCCACGTCATCGGCGTGCCCAAGACCATCGACAACGACCTGAGCGCCACCGACTACACCTTCGGCTTCGACACGGCGGTCACCATCGCCACCGAGGCCATCGACCGTCTCCACACCACGGCAGAGTCGCACCACCGCATCCTGATCTGCGAGGTGATGGGACGTCACGCCGGCTGGATCGCCCTGCACGCCGGCATGGCCGGTGGCGCCAACGGCATCCTGATCCCCGAGGTCCCCTTCGACCTCGACGAGGTCGTCGGCTGGGTCGAGTCGCGCTTCAAGGCCAGCTACGCGCCGATCCTGTGCGTGTCCGAGGGCGCGCTGCCCAAGGGCGGCGACCTGGTGACCAAGGACCAGAGCCTGGACTCCTTCGGGCACGTGAAGCTGTCGGGCATCGGCGAATGGCTCGCGCAGCAGATCGAGGACCGCACCGGCAACGAGGCGCGCACCACGGTGCTCGGCCACATCCAGCGCGGCGGCTCGCCGACCGCATTCGACCGAGTGCTGGCCACGCGCTTCGGCCTCAATGCGATCGCTGCCGTCAAGGACGAGGCGTGGGGGACGATGGTCGCGCTCCAGGGCACCGACATCGTGCGTGTGCCGCTGCATGAGGCCACCGACGTGCTCAAGACCGTGCCGATCGAGCGCTACGTCGAAGCGTCCGCGTTCTTCGGGTGAACCGCGAGCAGGCGCATGACGCGCCTGCAATACCCTTGCCCTCATGACGGCCCCCACCACACGCGTCCATCCGCCTGCCCTCGCATGGCCGGATCTGCCCGTGTACCAGCAGCCGCCATGGCCCGATGCCGACGAGCTGGCGGCCGCCGTCGCCGAGCTCAGCGCCCTGCCGCCGCTCGTGTTCGCGGGTGAGTGCGATCAGCTCCTGACCCGCCTCGCCGCAGCAGCCCAGGGTCAGGCGTTCGTGCTCATGGGCGGCGACTGCGCTGAGACGTTCGAGGCCAACACTGCCGACTCGATCCGCGCTCGGCTGCAGACCGTGCTCCAGATGGCCGTGGTCCTCACCTATGCCGCGCAGATGCCCGTGGTGAAGATGGGCCGCCTCGCCGGCCAGTACTTCAAGCCCCGCAGCAAGCCCACCGAAACCCGCGACGGTGTGGAGCTCACCTCGTACTTCGGCGATGCCGTCAACTCGATCGACTTCGATGCCGCGGTCCGCCGTCCCGATGCCCACCGGCTCGTGCGCGCCTACCACGCGTCGAGCTCCGCGCTGAATCTCGTGCGCGCCTTCACGCAGGGCGGCTACGCCGACCTGCGGCAGGTGCACTCGTGGAACCAGGACTTCGTGCGCGACTCACGAGCCGGGGAGCGCTACGAGCAGATGGCCGGCGAGATCGACCGGGCGCTGGCCTTCATGGCCGCCTGCGGCGTCGATCCCGATGAGTTCCAGCGCGTCGAGTTCTATGCCGCGCACGAGGCGCTCTCCATCGACTACGAGCGCGCCCTCACGCGCATCGACTCGCGCACGGGCGACCCCTACGACGTCTCCGGGCACTTCCTGTGGATCGGTGAGCGCACGCGCCAGCTCGATGCAGCGCATGTGCAGTTCGCCGAGACGATCCACAACCCGGTCGGGGTCAAGGTCGGTCCGACGGCCACCCCCGACGAGGTGCTCGAGATCGCCGAGCGGCTCAACCCCGATCGCGTGCCCGGCCGTCTCACCTTCATCATCCGCATGGGCGCCGGGCAGGTCCGCACTGCGCTGCCGCCGATCGTCGCCCGGGTCGAGGAGAGCGGGATCCCGGTCGTGTGGATCTGCGACCCGATGCACGGCAACACGCGCGAGGCGTCGTCCGGGCACAAGACGCGCTCGTTCGACGATGTGATCGACGAGGTCAAGGGCTTCTTCGAGGTCCATCGCTCGCTCGGGTCGCATCCTGGCGGCATCCACATCGAGCTCACGGGCGACGATGTCACCGAGTGCGTGGGCGGCACCGGCGGCGTGCTTGAAGCCGACCTCGGCGATCGCTACGAGACCGCCTGCGACCCGCGCCTCAACCGCGAGCAGAGCCTGGAGCTCGCCTTCCTCGTCGCCGACATGCTCCTGGAGCGGTAGTCGTGCAGGCGCAGTCGTTCACCGTGCTCGGCCGGCGCCTGACGGTGGTGGCCGACGGCGACACGGTCGTCGCAGCGCACTTCGACGGCGACGGGACCGAAGCCGGGCGACTGCCCGCCACCATCGGAGCAGCCGTCGATGCCTATCTGGCCGGGGACTGCGCAGCCCTCGACCGCGTGCCGGTGCAGCAGCCGGGCACCGCGTTCATGCAGCGTGCCTGGGAGCAGATGCGCGCCATCGCACCGGGCGACACCGAGACGTACGGTGAGCTCGCGCAGCGCAGCGGCTCGCCCCGCGGGTCGCGTGCGGCAGGCCAGGCCTGCGCGCGCAATGCGATCGTGCTGTTCGTGCCGTGCCATCGTGTGGTGGCCGCGAACGGCATGGGCAACTACCTGTACGGCACCGAGTTCAAGGCGGCCCTGCTCGAGCACGAGGCTAGATCACGCTGATCGTGACCGTGCTGCCCTTGGGGATCGAGGTCCCGGGTGCCGGGTTCTGCGAGTAGACGCGATTGAGCGGAGTCGCCTGTCCGGAGATGACCTTGGCCTTGAGCCCCAGTCGGGTCAGGGCGGCGATCGCCTCGCGCCGGCGCAGGTCGATGAGCTTGGGCACGACCACCGGGGGCGGCCCGTCGGAGACCGTGAGGGCCACCGAGGTACCGGCATTCACCGTGGTGCCGGCCGCCGGGGTGACCTGCATGACGCGTCCCTTGGCGACCGTCTCGGAGAACACCTTCGTGACCTGGGGTGTCAGGCCCACGGACTTCAGGGCGGCGCTCGCCGCCGCCAGCTTCCGCCCGACGATGTCGGGCACGGCAACGGGCTGGGGTCCCTTCGAGATGAGCAGCTGCACTGCCGTGTCGCGCTTCACGCTGGTGCCGGCCTCAGGGCTGGTGCCGGCGACCGAGCCCGCTGGTGCCGTCACGCTGTACGCCTCGCCCTGCGCGCCGATGGTGACCGGGATGGCACCGAGCGCGGCCGTGGCCTGGGCGATGCTCTGCCCGCTGACGTCGGGGACGGTGTAGCGCTCAGGACCCTTGGACGCGGTGATCGCGACCGTGCCCTGCTCGCGCACATCGGCGCCCGCGACCGGGTCCGAGGCGAGCACGATGCCTGCCGGCACGGTCTCGCTGAACTCCTCGCCGGCAACCTCGAGGGTGAGCCCGCTGGTGGCCAGCGTCGTGCGCGCGGCCTCGACGGTCTGGCCGACGATGCTGGGCGTGGGGATGCGATGCCCCAGTGCGTTGCCGACCAGCAGCGCTGCGACCACGGCCAGTGCGGTCACGCCGATGGCGATCGCGATGAGCACGAGTCGCCGTGGGATCCGCCGGCGCTCGCGTCCGGGATCGGCGGGCGCGCCAGCCGCCGGCGCCGCGGGCGTGCCCCCGCCTGCCGCGAGTCGCGCATTCGTGCCCGCATCGACGATCAGCGTGGTGCGGGTGTCGCTGAACGGACGGGGTGTCGGGAGCACGGTGCGCACGCGCCGGACGTCGGCCAGGAAGTCCTGCGTGTGCTGGTAGCGCTGCGCGGGCGTGCGCCGGGTCGCGGTGAGGACGAGGCCGTCGACATCGGCGGGGATGCCCTCGCGCACGGCTGACGGCGTCGGGACGTCCTGGTTCACGTGCTGGTAGGCCACCGACAGCGGGCTCTCGCCGGCATGCGGCACCTGGCCGGTGACCATCTCGTACAGCAGGATGCCCGCTGCGTAGATGTCGGAGCGCTCATCAGCCTCGCCGCGCTCGACCTGCTCGGGGGACAGGTAGGCCACGGTGCCGATGAGCACCCCCTGCGTGGCGCTGGAGTTCGAGGTTGCGACCGCCCGCGCCAGCCCGAAGTCGGCGACCTTCACGCGCCCGTCATCGGACACGAGCACGTTCTCCGGCTTGATGTCGCGGTGGACGAAACCGGCAGCGTGCGCGGCCGCCAGGCCCTCGAGGATCGGGTCGAGCATGACCAGTGCCTGCTCAGGAGTCAGCGGGCCGAACTCGCGCATGATGTCGCGCAGTGTGCGACCGGGCACGTACTCCATGGCCAGGTACACCAGGCCGTCGGCCGCGCCCTGGTCGTAGACGCCCACGACGTGGGGGTGCGCGAGTCGCGCTGCGGCACGCGCCTCACGCTGGAACCGGGCGACGAAGTCGGGGTCGTCCGCGAGGTGGCGGTGCATGACCTTGAGCGCGACCACGCGGTCGAGGCGGATGTCGAGGGCCTCGTAGACGGTGGCCATGCCACCGCGGGCGAGCTTGGCCTGCACCACATAGCGACCGTCGACCGTCTGGCCCACGAGGGCATCGGGTTGCGGCTCCATTTGCGCCAGTCTAGGTCGGCGGCCCGGTGGCTCCCGGCTCCCACGCGCTGCCGATCCGGTCGGCGAGCAGCCCTTGGGCACGGGCGATCCGGTCCTCGGTGCCGGTGACCTCGATGATGCACTGCGACGGCGACAGCTCGCGCACCCAGACGTCCAGGATCGCATCGGCGCGGCTGCGGAACTCAGGCCCGTCGTGCTGCCCCGGGTCGGGAGTCCAGGGGATGTCCGGTCGGCACCACAGGAGCGCGTCGTAGTCACGCGCACAACGGCGGGCCTCATCGGCGAGCGAGCCGTCGTCGAAGTAGAGCTGCGAGTAGACGGCGGTCATGAGCGTCGCCGGATCGCACAGCAGCGGCGCCTGCGGGTGCTCGTGCGCTGCCTGGTCCTCGCGCTGGCGCTGCGCACGGAGGATCGCGTGCTGCTCATCGCGCCTGGGCGGGCGACCGTGATCGGTCACGAAGTCGCGCAGGGCCTCAGTGACCACGATCCCGTGCATGGATGCTGCGAGCGCTGTGGCCAGCGTCGTCTTGCCGGTGGACTCACCGCCGAGCACGGCGATGCGCGGCGGCCGGGACACTGTGCGAGAGTACTTGCATGTCGCGTCTGGCCTATGTGGGCGTGCTGGCATTCGTGGTCACCGGCAGCGCCTGGCTGGAGATCGTCCTGCGCACCAGGGTGCTGCGCAGGTTCGTGCGGCTCGTGCTCGCACTCATCCCCGGCATGGTGATCTTCGTCGCCTGGGATGCCTATGCCATCGCGCAGGGACATTGGACCTTCGACTTCGACCGCGTGCTGGGCTGGCAGGTCGTGGCCGGCGTGCCGATCGACGAGGTGCTCTTCTTCGTCTGCGTGCCCTTCGCCGCCATCCTCACCCTCGAGGCGGTGCGGGCCGTGCGGCGCTGGCCCGTGGGCGACGAGGACTCCTCGTGACCTACACGCAGCTCGGTGTCATCGCCGTCGTCGCGGCGATCGCGATCGACCTGCTCGGCATGCGCACGAGGCTGGTCACCCGACGCGTGTTCTGGGTCTCGTACGCGATCATCGTGTTCTTCCAGCTCGTGCCGAACGGACTGCTCACCGGCTTCAGCATCGGGCGCTACTCCGACGACGCGATCATCGGCGGGGCGACGCCGCTCGATCGCCCGCCTGCGTTCATCGGCGACGGACGCCTGGCCTTCGCACCGATCGAGGACCTGCTGTTCGGGTTCGCGCTGGTGCTCCTCACCCTGACCATGTGGGTGTGGCTGGGTCGTCGCGGCGTGCAGCGCACGCCGATGTCAGGCCCGCCGATGTGGAGCGACGGGGACGATCGCACCGACTAGGGCAGTCGCGTGAGGCCAGAGCCGAACCTGCTCCGCGCACGCCGCGCCTGCAGCCAGGCCGGCCCCGCCACGGCGAGGCGTCGTCGCAGGGGAACCGTCGCCCGCTGGTCGAACACCTCGTAGTCGAGTCGCTCGACCTCGTCGACGATCCCGCAGTAGAGCACCCGAGCAGCCTCGATGCACGGCTGTGCCGAGGGATGCAGCATCGCGATTCCGGCACGTGATCGCTCCTCGAGCTCGCGCACCCGCTCGATCTGGAACGCGAGTGCCTGCTTGATCGCAGGAGTCGCGACGCGCTGGCGCAGGTCGTCGGCGCTGACGCCGAACAGCGCGAGCTCGTCGAGCGGCAGGTAGATGCGACCCCGATCGAGATCCTCACCGACATCGCGGATGAAGTTCGCGAGCTGGAAGGCGACGCCGAGTGCCTCGGCGTACTCGTAGGCGCGCGGATCGGACGGCTCGAGGACGGGCACGACCTGGAGGCCGATCACGGCCGCGGAGCCGTGGACGTAGGCACGCAGGTCCTCGAAGGTCGCGTACTCCGCCACGGTCAGGTCCATGCTCATCGACGCGAAGAACGCCTCGAAGTGCTCACTCGGGATCCGCCACCGTGTGGCGGTGTCGACGACCGCACGGCAGATGGGGTCCTCGGAGGCGCCGCGATCCAGGTCGGCCATGAATGCCGAGGCCCAGGTGTCGAGCCACGCGCGACGCTCGTGCGCGGTCAGGGTCGAGTCAAGGTCGTCGACGATCTCGTCGGCGTAGCGCGCAAGGCCGTAGAGGGCGTGGACGAAGGGTCGCTTGGCCGGCGGCAGCAGCAGGGTCGAGAGGTAGTACGTCTTGCCGTGGAGCTTGTTCAGCTCGCGGCAGCGGTCGTAGGACTCGCGCAGCGCCGGGTCGACGATGCCCGCTGCGTCGAGCTCACGAGCGCTCATGCGCGACGCCGACTGCCGGCACCCAGGATGAGAGTGCGCTCGCGGGGACTGGCGAGGCAGATGATGAGCACGATCGCCAGTGCGATGAGGAAGGCGATGAGGTCGCTGACGTCCCACACATTGTCTGCGGCGGTGCTCGACTCGACCATGCCGTGGACGATCAGGATGATCGTGATGATCACCGCGGCGCGACGTTCGCTCAGCCGCAGGCCCGAGGCCGCGAACAGCGGCAGGGCCCACAGCAGGTACCAGGGATGCACCACCGGGCCGAGCACGACGATCGCACCGAAGGCGAGGGCGGCGCCACGAAGCGGCGTGCGTCGGTCGCCTGTGACGATGAGCCACACGATCACACCGAGCGCAGCCACCGTGCCCAGCGTGTGCACGATGTTGATCACGCCGTAGGCATCTGGGGTGAGTCCGATGGCTGTCGAGATGCCTCCGGTGGCCTGGCCGACCACCGTCGTCGGCGACAGCCAGGTGAGCACGCTGCCCGGCGTGCCGAACGCCGCCTGGATGACGCCGTAGCCGGCGTCGGCCACCAGGAAGACGCAGGCGATCACCGCGCCCGCCGCGAGGCCGGTGAGCAGCCACGCCCTGATCCTGCGGCCCCAGCCAGCCCCGACTCCTGCGTACTGCAGCCCGATGAAGGGCAGGGCCAGCAGGCCGATCGGCTTGATGGACGCCGCCAGCCCGACGAGCGCTGCACCCCAGAGGCACTGCTGGCACGTGCCCAGCCACAGGGCCAGCACGATGAGCCCGATCATGATCGCGTCGTTGTGCGCACCGGACACGAAGTGCATGAGCACCAGCGGGTTCAGCACGCCGATCCACACGGCGGTGGACTCGTCGACGCCGTAGGCGCGCGCCAGCTTGGGCACGAAGACTGCGAGCAGGGCGACCCCGACCAGGCTCGCCAGTCGCAGCATGATGCCCGCGAGGTAGGCATTGGGATGCGCGATCGACGCGACCGCGCGCTCGATGAGCAGGAACGAGGGCCCGTAGGGCGTCGGCGACTCGGTCCACATCGGGTCGGCGCCGATGTCGAACCAGCCCGGCAGGCTGCCGACTCCCGTCGTGGTCGGATCGGCGCCGGACTCGAACAGGCGCCCCTGCGCGTAGTACGAGTAGACGTCCCTGCTGAACAGCGGAGGGGCCAGCACCAGCGGCACGATCCACAGCAGCAGCACCCACTGCAGCTGGCGCACCGGCCAGGCGCCGTCGTGGATGAGGTCGGTGCCGATGAGCAGCCAGGCCTGCAGGAGCACGGCCAGCCCGATGAGCACCAGGCTGCGGGCCATGAGGGTGCCCGACGTCGAGCCGCGCAGCGCGTCGACGATCGGATTGGTGAGCAGTTCGGTCGTGCCCGGCAGCCAGCCGACGCCCAGCGCGCCCACGGCGATGCAGCTGGTGCCGACGAAGCCGGGGAGTCCATGGCGCAGGAGCAGATGCGCAGGATGCAGCGCGACCGCGGTCGCGGGCTGCGTCATGATCGGCCTCGTGCGCCCATCGGGCCGGTGATGCGCTCGGCGGCCAGGCGTCCGGAGATCAGCACCATGGGCACCCCCACCCCCGGGCGGGTGCCCGACCCCGTGAAGACGATGTTCTGGCCCAGCAGGTTGCCGGGTCGAAACGGCCCGGTCTGCAGGAACGTGTGGGACGACGCGAAGGGGGCTCCCCGCTCCATGCCGCGCTGCTGCCAGTCCAGCGGCGTCGTGATGTCCTCGACCTCGATGCTCGCAGTGAAGTCGCGGTACCCGCGCTCCTCGAGCACGCGGCACACCTCGTCGCGGTAGCGCGGGCCCTCGATGGCCCAGTCGATGTCCGCATCGAGGTTCGGGGTGGGGAACAGGATGTAGTAGACCTCCTTGCCCGCTGGGGCGAGCGAGGGGTCGGAGTACGTGGGGTTGGTGACGAGCAGGCTCGGGTCCGACATGAGCCGCCGATCGCGGATGATGTCGTCGAAGACCCCGCGCCACTTGCGGCCGAAGTGGATGTTGTGGTGCGCCGTTGCGCCGTAGTGCGCGGACGAACCGGCCAGCATCAGGAAGCACGAAGGTGAGTACTTGAGTCGCCTGATCGACCACGGCTCGATGCCGAGCAGTTCCTTGTAGGCCACCGGGACATCGGGATTCAGGACGAAGACGTCGGCCGCGATGCGCTCACCGTTGGTCGTGATGGCGGCCGTGGCGCGATCGCCACTGCGCTCGATGCTCGCGACCTCGACGTTGTACCGGAAGGTCACGCCATGCGCGGCGGCTGCGGCTGCCATGGCCGTGGGCACGGCGTGCATGCCGCCCTTGGGCACGAACACTCCCGCCACGGAGTCCATGTAGGCGATGACGGCGTAGATGGCCAGGGCGTCGTACGGCGACAGGCCTGCGTACATGGACTGGAAGGAGAACACCCGCTGGGTGCGCGGGTCCTTGAGGTACTCCTCGACCTTGGGGGCCAGGCGGCGGAACCCGCCGATGCCCGCGAGGCGCGCGAGGTTGGCGGTCAGCAGGTCGAGCGGGGAGTCGATGTTGCGATCGATGAAGTCGCCCATCTCGTACAGGTACAGCTGCGAGACGAAGTCGACGTACCGGCGGTAGCCGGCGGCCTCCTGCGGCCCGATCACGTCGGTGATCTCCTGGGCCATGGCGTCGACGCCGGCGTGGACATCGAGCACGGACCCATCGGGGTAGAACGAGCGGTACAGCGGTGCCACGGGGTCCAGGGTCAGCCAGTCCGACATCTGCTCGCCGAGGGCTGCGAAGCAGTCGGCGATGAGGTCGGGCATGGTCAGGACGGTCGGGCCGGTGTCGAACTCGAAGGTGCCGCCTTCGCCGGGCACGGACAGGCGTCCCGCCCGCCCCCCTGGGATCGCGGCGCGCTCGAGCACCGTGACGGTGCGGCCCGCTGCCGCCAGGTGCATCGCGGCGGCGAGGCCGCCCAGGCCCGCGCCGACGACCACGACGTGATCAGTGGCGCCCTGGACGGTTCGCGTCGGTGACCACGGTGCATGCAGCATCAGGTGGCTCGCTGGGTCGCGGCATCGGCGAGCTCGGCGAGCGCGGCGTGGCCCTCGGCCGAGATCGGCGCGGCATCCAGGGCGGCATGGGCCTCCGCGGATCGCTGCTCGATCAGGGCCTCGGTGGCATCGAGCGCCCCGGTGGTCGTGAGGATCGCGCGCAGGCGTGCGATGCGCTCCGGTGGGAGGTCGGGACTGCCGAGCCCGGAGTCGAGCTCTGCCCGCTCCTGAGCGCTGGCGCGTGCATGGGCGAGGGCGACGAGCACGGTGCGCTTGCCCTCGCGCAGGTCATCGCCAGCGGGCTTGCCGGTCTGCGCGGGGTCGCCGAACACCCCGAGCACGTCGTCGCGCAGCTGGAAGGCCTCACCCAGGGCCAGTCCGAACGCCGAGTAGGCGGTGACGACCGGGGCATCGGCTCCCGCGAGTGCAGCGCCCAGGTGCAGCGGTCGCTCGATCGTGTACTTCGCGGACTTGTAGCGCACGACGGTCTGCGCGCGCTCGATCGAGGTGTTCGCACGCGCCTGCTCGAGCAGGTCGAGGTACTGGCCGGCCATGAGTTCGGTGCGCATGATGTCGAACACGGACTTGGCCCGGTCGAGGGCTGCGGGCGGCAGGGCGGCGCGCAGGAACATCTGGTCGGCCCAGGACAGGCACAGGTCGCCGAGCAGGATCGCCGCGCCGATGCCGAACATCGCGCTCGAGCCGACCCACGACTCGTCGGCGTGCAGGTCCTGGAACCGTCGATGCGCCGCAGGCAGCCCGCGACGGGTGTCGGAGCCGTCCATCACATCGTCGTGGATGAGCGCGCAGGCCTGGAGGAACTCCAGCGCCGAGGCCGCTTCGAGGACAGCGGGCTCATGCATCCGGAGGTCGTCGTCGGTCGCTGACGCGCGCCAGCCCCAGTAGCAGAACGCGGGGCGGAATCGCTTGCCTCCGCGCATGAGTGCGCCGAGTGCGTCGGTGAGCGGCACGAGGTCCGGGCTGATGGTGCGCAGGCCCGCGGCCTCGTCGCTGATGACGGTGTCGACCGCAGCCTGGACGCTCGCGCGGAAGGCCGCGGCGTCGTGAGGAGGCAGTGGGGGCGGGGTCATGATGCCTGAGCCTAAGCGCTCGCCGATCAGGCGACCCTTAGGCTTGCCTCCATGACCCCGCAGCCGGCTGGTGCCAGCCTCGCCGAAGTGCTGCAGGCAGGCGGGCGCTCGTTCTCGTTCGAGCTCTTCCCGCCCAAGACCGACGAGGGCGAGCAGGCCCTGTGGCGCACGGTTCGCGACCTCGAGCGACTCAGCCCGACCTTCGTCTCGGTCACCTACGGTGCCGGTGGATCGACCCGCGATCGCACCGTGCGCATCACTGCCGAGATCGCTGAGCAGACCTCGCTCCTGCCGGTGGGGCACCTGACCTGCGTCGGTGCCAGCGCTGAGGAGCTCGCGGGCGTGATCCGCGAGTACGGCGCGGCGGGCGTGCGCAACATCCTGGCCCTGCGCGGCGATCCGCCGGGCGGGCCGACCGCCGACTGGACCCCGCATCCCCACGGCCTGCAGCATGCAGACGAGCTCGTCGCACTCATCCGCTCGCTCGGGGACTTCACGGTCGGCGTCGCCGCGTTCCCCGACGGGCATCCGGCATCCACCGACCTCGATGTCGACGCACGCGTCCTGGCGGCCAAGGAGCAGGCGGGTGCGGGCTTCGCGATCACGCAGTTCTTCTTCCGGTCGCGCGACTACGCCGACCTCCTGCGTCGGGCTCACGCGCACGGCGTCACCATGCCGATCATCCCCGGGCTCATGCCCGTCACGAATGTCGCGCAGATCACCCGGTTCGCCGAGCTCTCCGGCGCTGCGTTCCCGCCCGAGCTGGCCGCCCGCTTCGAGGTCGTGAAGGACGACGAGGCCGCGGTGCGCGCCCTGGGGGTCGAGGTCGCGGTCGACATGGCCAACGAGCTGCTCGACATGGGCGCGCCCGGCCTGCACTTCTACACGCTCAACCGATCGACCTCGACCGCTCAGGTGTACGAGGCACTGAGCCTGGGCTCCAGGTAGTCGCCATGTCGCTGGACTCACTGGCTCCAGCGCTGCTCGTCGGGGCCTGCATCGTGCTCGTCTCGATCCTGGGCGTGCGCTTCGCAGGACGACTCGGCGTGCCGGGCCTGCTGCTCTACCTGGGCCTGGGGCTGCTGCTCGGCACCACGGTCGACGCCCTCAGCTTCCAGGACGCCGAGCTCGCTGCCGTGCTCGGCTATGTCGCGCTGATCCTGATCCTGGCGCAGGGCGGTCTCACGACCCGGGTCGAGGAGCTGCGCCCGGTGCTGTGGCCGGCGCTGGCCCTGGCATCGGTGGGTGTGCTGGTGAGCATCGCCGTCGTCACGATTCCGCTCCTGCTGTTCACCGGCATGAGCACGCACAATGCGCTGCTGCTCGCGACAGTGCTGGCCGCCACCGATGCGGCTGCGGTGTTCTCGGTGCTGCGCAAGCTCAACCTGCCGGCCCGCCTGCGCACCCTGCTCGAGGCCGAGGCGGGCTTCAACGACGCGCCCGTGGTGGTCCTGGTCAGTGTCGTGGCCAGTGGCGCCTTCGGTGACGATCCGTGGTGGCTCATCGCCATCCGCATCCTGGTCGAACTGATCGGCGGCGCCGCCGTGGGCATCGCGGGCGGGTATGCGGCGCGCTGGCTGCTGCCACGCCTGGCGCTGCCGGCCGTCGGGCTCTACCCGATCGCGGCCATGGCGCTGGTCGTCGTCGCCTTCGGTGCCGCATCCGTGCTGCACGTCTCGGGCTTCATGGCGGTCTACGTGTCCGCGGTGCTCATCGGCTCGGCCCTGCGGATCCCGCACCGACGCTCCATCATCGGCTTCGCCGACGGGCTCGCCTGGATCTCCGAGATCGGGCTGTTCGTCATGCTCGGCCTGCTCGCCGATGTGCATCGCCTGCCCTCGGTCATCGGCATCGCTGTGGTGGCGGGGCTCGCGCTCGTGCTGCTCGCTCGCCCGCTGGCCTCCTTCGTCGCGCTCACGCCGTTCCGCTGGCCCTGGCGCGAGCGGGTCTTCGTGGGCATCGCCGGGCTGCGCGGCGCTGTGCCGATCGTCTTCGCCGCGATCCCGCTCGGGCTGGGGCTTGCGGGGGCATCCCAGGTGTTCGACGCGACCCTCATCGTGGTGCTGGTGCTGCTCATGGTGCAGACGCCGTTCCTTCCGGCACTGGCGCGACGCCTGGGCCTCGTGCAGGCCGGCGCGACTGATGAGCTCGATGTCGAGAGTGCCCCGCTGGATCGGATGAGCGCCGTCGTGCTCGCGCTCGATGTGCGCCGCGGATCAGGGCTCGTCGGCGTCTACATCTCCGAGCTGGGGCTCCCGCCCGGCTCGGTGGTGTCACTGGTCATCCGCGACGGCCAGCCGCTGGCCATCGACGAGCACACGCGCTTCCGCGCCGACGACAGCCTCCTGGTGGTGTGCCCCGGAGAACGGCGGATCGCGACCGAGGAGCGGCTGCGGCGGGTCGCCAAGGACGGCCCGATGGCCACCTGGATCGAGGAGCGCCTGCCGGAGCGGCGCGTCGAACCATCGCCGGCGAGCTGGCCGCGCCAGGCGCTGACCTGGGTCAGCGGGCGGGTCGCGCGCGACCGATGAGCTCGGCGACCAGTTCGGCGCCCATGCCCACGAGGGGGAGCCCGCCCCCGGGGTGCGCCGAGCCGCCGACGAGGAAGAGCCCCTCGACGGGTGACTGGTTGCGCGGGCGACGGAAGGTCGACATGGAGCCGTGACTGGCGGCGCCGTAGATGGCCCCGCCCGGCGCCTGGATGTCGCGTTCGAGATCGGCGGGGGTCGCGACCTCCTGGAACACGATGCGCTGGCGCAGGTCGGTGCCGCGGGCCGCGAGCCGGTCGAGCACGTGGCTGGCGTAGGCCAGGCCGCGGCCCGGGGTGTCCCAGTCGATCGTGCCGGGGCTGCCGGTCGCGCTGTGCCGCGGCGCGTTCACGAGGATGAACCACGACTCATGCTGATCGTCCGGGCGCATGCGCGGGTCGTCGGGCACGCACGCGTAGATCGCGGGATCATCGACGGGAGCCGGATGTCGCCCGAAGATCGCCGTGAACTCTGCGCTGTAGTCGGCTGGGAACCAGACGTTGTGATGCTGGATGCCCGGCGTGCGCCCGCGCACGGCCAGCAGCATCACGAAGCCGCCGAGCGACGGCGTCTGGCGCGCAAGAGTGCGCGTGACCGAGCCAGTGGATGCGGGTGCGTGCAGGAGCGACCTGTAGAGCGACGTGGCATCCACATCGGAGACCACGATGTCGGCGGGGATCGCATCGCCGGATGCGAGCTCGACTCCCGTCACGGCGCCATGCGCAGTCGTGATCCCGGACACCGTCGTCCGCAGGTCGATCTGGACACCGCGCTCGCGTGCGCGGTCGGCCAGGACTCCCGCAAGCGTGCCGATCCCGCCGCCGATGTGCCAGGCGCCGAAGGTCTGCTCCACGAACGGGATGGTGGCCAGGGCGGCAGGCGCCCGCCGGGGGTCGCTGCCGGTGTAGGTGGCGTAGCGGTCGAGGAGGGTGACCAGACGGGCGTCGGAGAACGTGGCATTGCCGAGCCGGTGCAGCGAGGTGAAGGGAGCGATCGTGCGCACGTCGCTGATGCTGCGGGTGAGGCGGGCGGCGCTGCGCCAGCCCTCCAGTGGTGACTGCAGCACTGGGGCGCGCGTGAGCTTCCACATGTCACTGGCGCGCTTCATCAGCGTCAGCCACTCTGCGCGGGCGTTGCCGCCGAGCGCATCGCCGAGCGCGCCTGCAGCAGCGCCGATGCCGACACCCGGCAGCACTGCTTGCGTGCCGTCGGCGAAGCGGTAGCCGAAGCCCGGCTCCACCGCCTGCAGGTCGACGCTGTCCTCGAGCGAGGCTCCGGTCTTGAGGAACAGGTCGCGGTACACCGCGGGCAGGGTGAAGAGCGAGGGCCCGGTGTCGAACGCGAAACCGTCGCGCCGGTGGGTGTGCAGCTTGCCGCCGACGCGCTCGGCCTGCTCGACGATGCGCACGTCATGGCCCTTGACGGCCAGCCTGGCGGCGACCGCGAGCCCGCCGACCCCCGCGCCGATCACGACGATCCGGCTCACGGGAGGCGGCGTCCCTTCCAGGTGTTCGAACCGCGTGTGTGGCGCGACCACGAGACCGCGGACAGGGCGGCGAAGGCAACGATCGAGGCCGGATGGGCCGCGCTGTCGGGCCAGGTCCGCGCATGAGTGCGCCGTGCGACCTGGGCCCGGCTCGCGACTGCCGCGGCGTACCCGACCAGCCCGATGAGGCGGGTGCTGTGGCGGCGAGCGACGAGTGCACTGGCTGCCGGGACGACGGACGCCGTGAGCAGCAGGGCAGTGACCGCAATGGATCCGGCAGGGCCGCCGAAGGCCGACCACAGGGACTTTGCGTAGCCGTCGACGACCTGGGATGAGGTCTCGTACATGCGGCACGAGGCGATGGTGGAGCCGTCCATGGTGCAGGTGCGCATGCCGCTGGCCTTGAGTGCGCGCATGAGCGCGATGTCCTCGAGGACCACGCCGGCGACCGAGGCATGCCCGTCGATGGCGCGATAGGCGCGCGCATCGACGACCAGCAGCTGCCCGTTCGCGGCCGACAGCGACGGGCGAGGTGAGCGCTCGGCGAGACCGAGCGGCAGGAAGGCGCACCAGGACCAGGTGACGAGCGGCTGCACGAGGCGCTCGAGCCAGCCTTCGGCGAGCTGCCGCGGGTACGGGGCGACCATCGCGAAGTCATGGGCACGCAGCTCGCCGATGCAGGCGCGCAGGGCGTCGGGCTCCAGCTGGACGTCGGCATCCATGAACACGAGGACGGTGCCCGATGCCGCTTCCGCCAGGCGCTGGGCCGCCCACGGCTTGCCGAGCCATCCGGCCGGAGGCTCATCGGTGCCCCGGATCAGCCGCACCTGTGCTGCGCCGATGGACTCGACGACCGCGCCCGTCCCGTCGGAGGAGTGGTCATCGAGCACCAGCACCTCGAGGTCAGGCACCCCGCGCTGGGCCAGCACGCTCGTGACCGCGCCCGCGATCGTGGCCGCCTCGTCGCGGGCGGGAATGAGGACGCTCACGCGCTCGGTGATCGGCGGCGCGGTGACCTCGGGCGTGCGCAGGTGCCGGAGGTTGACTGCGGTGTGCACGGCCAGGGCGCCGGCGATCGCGGTGCCGGCCATCGTGAGTCGGCGCATCACCATTGCGGCTGGCTCCAGCTGCGCCACCACCAGGGGATGATGATGGCACCCATCACCAAGCCGCCCCAGATCGCTGCACCGGGTCGGCCGAAGAAGACGAGTGCTGCCAGCACGTTGGACACGTACACCCAGCTGAGCATCACCGCCGGCACGCCGTCCTTGGCCACGCGTCGCGGCAGGCGGTCGAGCAGCCACACCAGGGCCAGGGCCGTCAGCAGCCACCCCAGGAAGTTCTGCAGGGGGATGCCGTCGATGCCGGGCAGGTGCCAGCCGACGCTGTTCCAGGTCCAGTAGCCCTCGCCAACCATCTGCGGGTCCAGGAACAGGTCCCACCCGGCGAACAGCACGCCGCCGATGATCGTCGTGGCCAGTGGATCCACGGCGAGTCGCTGCGCCGCGAGCAGGCAGGGGTAGGCCATCGATGCCCAGGCGAGCGGGATGAGCAGTGGCACCCCGAGCACCTGCGGCCCGAGCGCGCTGCTGTAGTCGTAGTCGCCGAAGGGGAACTGGGCGTTCACGCCCAGCACCTCGACGAGCATGCTCACGCCCAGCGTGATGCCCAGGTACTGGAGGGTCCACTTGGTGCGCCGGGCGAGTCGGGCGTGGCTCACGGTCGCGCCGAAGAAGGCGAGCACCGAGACGATCGTCAGGGCCGTGCGCGGTCCACCGCTGACGAGCACCCAGGCGATCTGGGCCGCGACGCCGATGCCGAGCAGCGTCCACGGCACGAAGGGGACCCACGGGGGCAGGTTGCCACCGCGGTCAGCATGGGGCCCGCTGTAGATCCGCACGCTCATGCGCGGAAGTCTAGGCGGCGCCTGCGGTCATGCCGTGGGCTCGACGCCGTCTGCGCTGCGCGTGACGTCGGCCCATGCCTCCCACACCGCCAGACGATCGCCGTAGGCCTTGGTCGCCAGGGTCAGCGCATGGGTCGACAGCAGCAGTCGCAGGGGCGGGTGCTCGGCATCGACGACGGCGAAGAGCGCAGCGGTGGTGGCCTCCGCGGGAGGCGTCGCGCGTGCAGCGCCGGCCGCTCGCGCATCCCGCGCGGCCTGGTAGTGCGGCAGACTGTCGGACCGGATGGCCGAGGAGCCGCCCCAGTCGGTGGCGAACCCGGCGGGCTCGATGATCGTGACGGCGATGCCGAACTCCGCGACCTCCTGGGCCAGTGCCTCGCTCATGCCCTCGAGCGCCCACTTCGACGCGTGGTAGGCGCCGAGCATCGGGAAGGCGGCGACGCCGCCGACGCTGGAGATCTGGATGATGTGACCCGAACCCTGGGTGCGCATGATCGGGATGGCCGCCTGGGTGATCCACAGCGCGCCGAAGAGATTGGTGTCCAGCTGCGCGCGGATGTCGGCCTCGGTCAGCTCCTCGATGCAGCCGAAGTGCCCGTAGCCGGCGTTGTTGACGACCACGTCCAGGCGCTCGAAGTACTCGTGGGCCCGCTGCACGGCGGCGATCCCAGCAGCGCGATCAGTGACATCGAGCTCGAGGGCGAGCACGGCATCGCCGTACTCGGCGACCACGTCATCCAGGGTGGACACGTCACGTGCTGTTGCTGCAACACGATCACCGCGTTGCAGGGCGGCGATCGTCCAGGCCCGCCCGAAGCCGCGTGATGCACCAGTGATGAACCAGACCTTGCTCATGGGACTCCTGCAGATGTCGGGATGGGGTGCGCGAAATATCGCACAGAATGGTCAACATCCTTCACCGTGTGCCAAGGT
>JAQTXL010000132.1 GCA_028688835.1 Candidatus Nanopelagicales bacterium
CGGCAACAACGTGTGGTGCGTCGCCTCGCTCGACGACGTGCGCGCGAACGTCACGAGCACCGGCTACCCGCTCGACCGCTTCCGGTTCATCGTGGGCGATGTCGCCCAGACCCTGCGCGAGAGCGTGCCCGACCAGATCGCGCTGCTGCGGCTCGACACCGACTGGTACGAGTCGACCCGCATCGGCCTGGAGGTCCTCTACCCGCGCCTGGCCGTCGGCGGCGTCTGCATCCTCGACGACTACGGCCACTGGCAGGGCGCGCGCAAGGCGGTTGACGAGTACTTCGCGGCGCAGGGACGCCGCCCCTACATGCATCCGATCGACTACTCCGGTCGCGTGTTCATCAAGACCGCCTGATGCGCCCATGAACGACGCTCCCTGGCTGACCGTGGTCACCGTGGTCAAGGACGACGCCGCGGGCCTGACGCGCTCCCTGCAGTCGCTGCGTGACCAGGACCTCGCGGGCGTCGAGTACCTCGTGATCGACTCGTCCGATGATGCGCACGAGGTGCCTGCACTGCTGAGCGCGCTCGCCGAGGTGCCGAGCACGTGCACCTGGCAGGCACCGCAGGGGATCTACGCGGCGATGAACGCCGGTGTCGCCGCGGCCACCGGCGAGTACGTCTACTTCCTGAACGCCGGCGATGCGCTGGCCTCCCCCCATGTGCTCGCGCAGGTGCGCGCGAGCGTGCGCACCGACCGGCCCTCGTGGCTGTTCGGGCATGTCGAGATCGTGCAGGCCAACGGGACGACGGTCGTGACGCCTCGGTGGAACTACCGCGAGCACCAGCGCTCGGGCTTCAGCCGCGGGCACTTCCCCCCACATCAGGCCACATTCGCGCGCACGTCGTTCATCCGCGACCTGGGCGGCTTCGACACCGAGTACCGCATCGCCGCCGACTACGCGCTGTTCCTGCGCATGGCGCGTGACTCCGATCCGCTGCTGCTCGACCTGGTCATCGCGTCATTCCAGGAGGGCGGGGCCTCGACGCTCCAGTGGCAGCAGTCCTTCCGTGAGTTCCACCAGGCACGCACCTCGCTGCTCGGGCTGCGCGGCTCTGCGCGGCTGGCCGAGCAGTTCAACACGGTCGAGCACTTCGCGCGGGTCTGGCTCGTGCGCGAGCTGCTGCCACGTGTCGGAGTGCGACGGTGACCCTGCTGCGGCGGCCCGCTGGGGTGATCGCCGTCATCGTGCTGGTCTCGCTGGTCTTCCTCGTGCTGTCGGAAGTCGGCGCCCTGGAGTCGGCGCGCATCGTGCTCGTCGTCGGCATCGAGTCGCTTGCCGGCTATGCCGTGTGGTCCTCGCTCGTGCGACGGCGTGCCATCGCCGCGGACATCGGCATGGCCCTGGCTCTGGGCCTGGCCTTCTCCACCATCAGTGCACTGCTGGTGCAGCTCGCCGGCCTGGGCTCGTGGGGCTGGGCACTGCCAGCGGTCCTGGCTGCCGGCTGGTGGGTGATCCGGCGCCTGCGCGGCGCGAGTCGCCGACCGTCCGCTGCGGCGCGCGTCGACCGCTCGACCGGTGTCGGGCTGGCGACCGCGCTCGTCCTGGGCCTGGGCGGTCTGGCCTTCAACCTGCGCAACTACCCGCTGGCCTGGGATGGCAGCTGGGGCAGGTACCACAACGACATGCTGTTCTTCGAGGCGCTGTCGACCTCGCTCGCCGATCTCGGCCCGCTGCACAGCATCTTCATGTCCGGCGGGGTGATCCGCTACCATTGGCTCGTCTACGCGTGGTCGGGCGAGCTCACGCAGGCGGCAGGCGCCTCGCCGTTCGTCGTGCTCACGCGGGTGCTGCCGCTCGTCACCGTGCTTGCTACGTCGACCCTGGCCATCGCCTGGGCGCGCCGCCTGACGCGCGTGGTCTGGGTGCCGGCACTGGCGGTCGTGCTCATCCTCATCGGCGGCTACGTGGGCGCGACCTACGGCACGATCCTCAACTTCGACTCGCCGTCGCAGGCGATGACGGTCGTCTGGCTCCTGGCCCTCGCGCTGGTTGTGACGCTCTGGTGCCGGCGCACGGCCCTCCGTGCCCCCGCCACCGCCGCGTTCGTGCTCGTGCTCGTGGTGCTCGGCTTCATGCTCGCGGGCGGCAAGGTCAGCAGCGGTGCGGTCGCGGTCGGCGCGACCGTCTTCGCGGCACTCGCCGGCCTGGTGCTGCGAGCCCCCTGGTGGCGCCGGGCGATGCTGGCCGCCGCAGCGGTGACGGTGGGCGCCGCAGCCGCCTTCGTGCTCATCGTGTCCGGGTCCGCCGATCCCGGCGGCCTCAAGCTCTTCAGTCCGCTCGATCGGGCCTCGAGCGTGCAGGCGCTCAACCCCATCGCCGGGCACCTGGGCATCGCCCTGGGCACGGGCGTGCTCATCATCGCCATCGCGGTGCGCTGGGCGGGCCTGGTCTGGCTCGGGGCGGCGCCCAGCACCCGCCGCTCGGTCGACACCTGGCTCGGCTTCGGCTTCGCCGCGGTGAGCGTGGCCACAGTCGTGGCCATCAGCGGCGGCCTCAACGACACGTGGTTCGCCCTGGCCGCATCCGCACCGCTTGCAGTCCTGTCCGCCGCGGGCGTCGGCCGTGCTGCGACCGCGGTGCATCCGCCGTCAGGCGGCTGGCTCCCGCGCGGTCCGGTGCTGGCCGCCCTCGCCGTGGGCCTGGCGCTCTCCGCACTGGCCACGGTGCTGTGGCTCACCGGCGGCTCCGGCGGCAATGTCTTCGTGTCCTCGCCACGCTGGCTCGGCCCGGTCCTCGCGGTGGTCGGCGCCATCGTGGTCGCGGCGCTGCTCGCGCGCATGCGCGGACTGCAGGGCACCTTCCGGGTGCGCTGGCTGGCGCTGGCGATCGTGATCCTCGTCGGCGCATCGACCGTGGGCCGCTTCACCGGCGTGGGCACCGATCTCGTCGGGCGCCAGCCGGGACGCAGCGACGACGCTTTCACCCCGAAGGTGCCCTTCGTCACGAGCTACGACACCCAGGCGATCACCAGCTGGACGAGCGACCAGGTGGCCGCGGCTGCGTGGCTGCGCGCCAACACTCCCCAGGACGCGCTGGTAGCCACGAATATCACCCTGAGCCCGCTCGTGCCGGCCCTGACACAGCGGCCGACCTACGCCTCGGGCATCACGTACCAGGCTCCCTACGGGCTGCCGCGCAACCTCGGCCCGCTGCTCACGCAGGAGTGGGTCTCGTGGTGGTTCCTGCAGGACCTCGCGCCGAAGGCCCATGAGCTGCTCTGCAGTGCCGGCGTCGACTACCTCTGGGTCGATCCCACGCGCACGAAGCGACGCGACTGGTCGCCGTACGCGACGATCGTCCACCAGACGCCGGACACGATCATCCTGCGCCTGGACCCGTCACGATGCTGACAGGCGGTGGGCGCGCTGCTGCACGCGTCCGGCGGCGAAGCGCGTGGCCACCCGCACCGGGGGCTCCCAGATCCAGGTGAGCCGGCGCACGCGGGGCGACAGTGAGGCCCGCTTGGCGCGCTCGGACTCCGCGAGGTTCGTCGTGCGGTCATCGACGGTGAGCGAGTCCGGGTGCCACCGGAACGACGACACGACAGCAGGCACCTGGGCGAATGGCCCGAGCTTCTTGAGCTTGAGCAGCAGGTCGAGATCGAAGGCGAGCCGGAAGCTCTCGTCGACGCCGCCCACCGCGCGCCAGGCATC
Source organism: Candidatus Nanopelagicales bacterium (assembly GCA_028688835.1). GTDB lineage: Bacteria > Actinomycetota > Actinomycetes > S36-B12 > S36-B12 > UBA11398. The sequence continues at coordinate 3,662 of JAQTXL010000132.1, forward strand.
GCTGCGCACGAGCATGCCCGGCTGCGGGATGAGGTCAGGGCCCCAGTTGAGCACGCGCGTGGCCCACTTGCCCGCGCGCGAGATCCACAGCTGCCGGCCCTTGGGGTCGATGTAGCGACAGGCGCCGTAGGCGACGACCGCCGACGGGTCGCGATCGAGGGCGGCGACGGTGGTCGCGAGGGAGCCCTCCTCGAGGAGGTCGTCGTCATTGAGCCAGTTGAAGTACTCGTGGTGGGGCTGCAGCTCGCCGGCGCCGAGATTGATCGCACCCGGGAGCGACCCGGGGTCGGGGAGCACGCGGATGCCGTACTCGCGTGCGGCCTCCTGGACCGTCGTCGAGTCGAGCGGGGCCACCATCACGATGTCGGCGACGACCGTCTGCGCCCGAATGGAATCAAGGGTTTCGCGCAGGAATTCGGGCCTTCGGCCGAGGGTTGCCACCACCAGCAGCACTCGTGGCTCATTCATGATGCCGATAGTCTAGGCAGTCACATCCAGCGGCCTGGGAGCTTGCGTGACTGAACGAACCGCTGCGGCGAATCTCGCCGAAGGCCGGTTCATGCATGCACTGGCCGAGGAGCTCTGGGACTTCCCGCGCAGCCTCACCGGCGACGGCGTGCGGGCCACCTTCGAGGTGCTGCGCACGCACCTGCCCGACCTCACCGTGCACGAGGTCCCCAGCGGCACGCAGGCCTTCGACTGGGTGGTGCCCGACGAGTGGAACATCCGCGACGCCTCGCTGATCGGTCCCGACGGCGCGCACATCATCGACTTCCGTGCGAGCAACGTGCACGTCGTCGGCTACTCCGACGCCATCGACGCCACGATGAGCCTCGACGAGCTGCAGCCGCACCTGCACTCCGATCCCGAGCATCCCGACGCCATCCCCTACGTCACGAGCTACTACAACCGCACGTGGGGGCTCTGCCTGCCGCATGCGACCCGCGAGCAGCTGAAGCCGGGCGACTACCGCGTGCGCATCGACAGCACGCTCGAGCCCGGCTCCCTCACCTACGGCGAGCTCGTGCTGCCGGGCGACACTGCCGACGAGGTGTTCATCTCCACGTACATCTGCCATCCGTCGCTGGCCAACAACGAGCTGTCCGGGCCCGTCGTGTCCGTGGCCCTTGCCCTGTGGCTGATGCAGCAGCCGACCCGCCGGTTCACCTACCGCTTCGTGTTCGTCCCCGAGACCATCGGCGCGATCACCTACCTGTCGCGCAACCTCGAGCACCTCCAGGCCAGCGTGGTCGCCGGCTACAACCTCACCTGCATCGGCGATGAGGGCGACTACTCGTACCTGGCCTCGCGGCTGGGCACCCTGCCGATCGACCGCATCGCGCGTCGCGTCGTCGCCACCAGGCCGCAGCCGGTCGTCTACTCCTACCTCGACCGCGGCAGCGATGAGCGCCAGTACGGCATGCCGGGCGTCGACCTGCCGCTCATCTCGCTCATGCGCACGAAGTACGGCTCCTACCCGCAGTACCACTCGTCCGCCGACGACCTCACCTTCGTGACCCCGGCCGGGCTCCAGGGCGGCTTCGAGCTCGTGCGCGACTGCATCGAGGCCTTCGAGGCCGCGGTGTTCTACCGAGCCACCGTGCTGGGCGAGCCGCAGCTGGGCCGGCGCGGGCTCTACCACGCGATGCACGGTCGCACGGTCGCCGACGTGATCCTGCTGCGCACGCACGTGCTGGCCTATGCCGACGGCCGGCACTCGGTCGACGACATGGTCGAGCTGTTCGACCGCCCACGTGCCGACATCGAGGCCGTCATCACCGAGCTGCTCGAGCACGGCCTGCTCGAAGAAGTCCCGCCGACGAAGGGTCCCTGATGTCAGTCGCCTCCCACTACGACGGCAGCGCCTCGTCCTATGCCGACCAGTACGACCCCGACAAGCTGTGGACCAACGCCGAGTACCCCTCGAACCTCTTCCGCCTGCAGCTCGTGCGTCG
>JAQTXL010000133.1 GCA_028688835.1 Candidatus Nanopelagicales bacterium
CTCCGCGCCACGGAAACTCCGTGAAACGGACAAATTCCCAATTTGGCCCGATTTGCCCCTGCTCCCTCGTAGACTCCGCGCGGTTCTGTGAACACCGGTTCACCCTGAGTCAGGAGACCCATGATTGAGCTCACCGGAAGCAACCTGACGACCGTCGTCGTCGTTGCTGTCATCGCACTGCTGGCGCTTGTCGTCGCCGCGGTGCTCGTCCGCGAGGTCCTCGCAGCAAGTGAGGGCACACCCAAGATGCGAGAGATCGCGGCCGCGATCCAGGAGGGCGCGTCTGCCTTCCTCAACCGCCAGTTCAAGACGCTGGCGATCTTCGCGGTCCTCGTGTTCTTCGTGCTGTTCCTGCTGCCTGCGGACAGCAGCAGCGAGCGGATCGGCCGCAGCATCTTCTTCCTGGTGGGAGCCGTGTTCTCCGGCACCACCGGCTACATGGGCATGTGGCTGGCGGTGCGCGGCAACGTGCGCGTCGCGGCAGCGGCCAATGAGTCGGGCGAGCAGAAGGCCATGCGCATCGCGTTCCGCACCGGTGGCGTCGCGGGCATGTTCACCGTCGGCCTGGGCCTGTTCGGAGCAGCGCTCGTCGTGCTGGTGTACCAGGGTGAGGCACCCAAGGTGCTCGAGGGCTTCGGCTTCGGCGCTGCCCTGCTGGCCATGTTCATGCGAGTCGGCGGCGGCATCTTCACCAAGGCTGCCGACGTCGGCGCCGACCTCGTCGGCAAGGTCGAGCAGGGCATTCCTGAGGACGACCCCCGCAACGCCGCCACCATCGCCGACAACGTCGGCGACAACGTTGGCGACTGTGCCGGCATGGCTGCTGACCTCTTCGAGTCCTACGCAGTGACCCTGGTCGCCGCGCTCATCCTGGGCAAGGCCGCCTTCGGCGAGCTCGGCCTGGTCTTCCCTCTGGTCGTGCCGGCCATCGGCGTCATCACGGCAGTGATCGGCATCTTCGCCGTCGCTCCCCGCAAGGGCGATCGCTCGGGCATGTCGGCCATCAACCGTGGCTTCTTCATCTCGGCGGTCATCTCGCTGCTGCTCGTCATCGTGGCCGCCTTCGTGTGGATCCCCGCGACGTGGGCCGAGCTGCTGGTGCAGTACCGCCCGGTGGGCCTGTCCCTCGACCTGCTCCTTGGCTCCAGCCTGGAGACAGTCGGCCCGCGCTGGTACGTCGTGATCGCCGTGCTCATCGGCATCCTGCTCGCTGCCGTCATCCAGCAGCTCACGGCCTACTTCACCGAGACCAACCGCCGTCCGGTCGACGATGTCGCCAAGACCTCGCTCACCGGCCCGGCCACGGTCATCCTCTCGGGCATCTCACTGGGCCTGGAGTCCGCGGTCTACTCCGCGCTGATCATCGCGGCTGCCGTCTACGGCGCCTACCTGGTCGGCGGCGGCATCGTGATCCTGTCGCTGTTCGCCATCGCGCTCGCCGGCACCGGCCTGCTCACCACGGTCGGCGTCATCGTCTCGATGGACACCTTCGGTCCGGTGTCCGACAACGCGCAGGGCATCGCCGAGATGTCGGGCGATGTGCACGGTGAGGGTGCGGCAGTGCTCACCAGCCTCGATGCAGTCGGCAACTCGACGAAGGCCATCACCAAGGGCATCGCGATCGCCACAGCCGTGCTCGCGGCAACCGCGCTGTTCGGCTCGTTCCAGGACGCCATCAAGTCGGCGACCTTCTCCTCGGGCGCCACGCTGCTCGAGACGGTCACCAACCAGCAGTACCTGGGCATCCTCAATGTCGCCAACCCGGCGAACCTCGTGGGCCTGATCATCGGTGCTGCTGTGGTGTTCCTCTTCTCGGGTCTTGCCATCAACGCGGTGTCCCGCGCTGCCGGCGCCGTGATCTTCGAGGTGCGCCGCCAGTTCCGCGATCACCCGGGCATCATGGAGGGCACCGAGAAGCCGGAGTACGGCAAGGTGGTCGACATCGTCACGCGCGACTCGCTGCGCGAGCTCATCACCCCGGGCATCCTCGCGGTGTTCACCCCGATCGCCGTCGGCTTCGGCCTCGGCGTCGGCGCCCTGGGCGCCTACCTCGCGGGCACGATCGCGACCGGCGTGCTCATGGCAGTGTTCCTGTCGAACTCGGGTGGAGCATGGGACAACGCCAAGAAGTTCGTCGAGGACGGCAACTACGGCGGCAAGGGCTCCGAGCCGCACGCTGCCACCGTCATCGGCGACACGGTCGGCGATCCGTTCAAGGACACCGCTGGTCCTGCCATCAACCCGCTCATCAAGGTGATGAACCTGGTGGCCCTGCTCATCGCACCCGCAGTGGTGTCGCTGAGCATCGGCACGGACGCGAACGGTGCCCTGCGCTGGGGCATCGCCCTCGCGGCCGCGCTGATCGTCGTGGTGGCCGTGGTGATCTCCAAGCGCCGCCCCATCGCGGTCGGCGACCCGGATCAGCTCAAGGCCAACGCCTAGCGCACGCAACGCGCAGGGCCCCGCATCCGATGGGTGCGGGGCCCTGCGCTTTCTGCTCACATGAGCAGCGGGATGTCCAAGCCGCCGGCCACGCGCCGCAAACGGCCGTCGTAGGTGGCAAGAGGCAGTCCGTCGCGCATGCAAAGTGACAGGTAGCTGCTGTCGTAGACCGAGAGCGCATGTGCACGTGACAGCTCAGTCACATCCGCAATGTTCGGATGGTGATACTCGGCGGGGAAACCGCGCAGGAACGTCATTGCTGCGTCGGTCTCACGACGATCGATACGGCGGGCGATTTCAGCGGAGCGGAACGCGGACGCGATCTCAAAGACCCACAGTGTCGGAACGTGTACTGCGGCACCGTTGAGCGACGACAGGATCGCATCGGCTTCACCGGAGTGCTCGTCGGAGATGAGGTACGAGACCATCACTGACGCATCGATCACCAAGGTCACCAGCGCCGCCCCTGCTCAATGAGCTCCTTGGCCGTCTGGTCACCCGTTGCCGTGCGGCTCCTGATCTCACGTCCGAGGGCCAGGAGATCCCGGTAGACAGCCTCACGTGTCGGTGGTGGCACGAGCTGGGCCACCGGCACGCCGCGCCGAGTGATGATCACCTGCTCACCGCGCGACACCTGCTCCAGCAACTCCGACAGTTTCGTCTTGGCCTCGAAGACACCCACGGTAATGGTCATACCAACACACTAGTTGATTGGTATGACCATGCCAAGACCCTTCTGCCCCTCTGGGACTTGACAAGAGGGCGTGGCCTAGCGTCAGACTCCGCGCCGACATGCCAACGAAAGGACACGGGTGGCCAACGAGAAGACGCTGGTGATCGTCGAATCACCGGCAAAGGCCAAGAAGATCGCGGGATACCTGGGCGAGGACTACATCGTCATGGCCTCGGTGGGCCACATCCGCGACCTGGCCTCGAAGGCATCCGACCTCCCTGAGGGCGAGCGCAAGCACAGCTGGTCGAAGCTCGCCGTGAACGTCGACGATGGCTTCAAGCCGTACTACGTCGTGCACGCGTCCAAGGCGCAGACGATCCGCGATCTCAAGGCCGCCCTCAAGCAGTCCGACGCACTCCTGCTCGCCACGGACGAGGACCGCGAGGGCGAGGCGATCTCCTGGCACCTGCTCGAGGTGCTCAAGCCCAAGGTGCCCGTGCACCGGATGGTCTTCAACGAGATCACCCCCGAGGCGATCCGCGAGGCGGTCGCCCATCCGCGCGACCTCGACATGCAGCTGGTCGATGCCCAGGAGACCCGACGCATCGTCGACCGCCTCTACGGCTACCCCGTCTCCGAGGTGCTCTGGAAGAAGATCGGTCGCGAGGCCAAGTCCGCTGGCCGCGTGCAGTCGGTCGCCGTCCGCCTGGTCGTCGACCGCGAGCGCGAGCGCATCGCCTTCAACTCCGCCGGCTACTGGGACATCGACGCGATCTTCGCGCCCGACGACTTCAAGGCGCGCCTGACCACGGTCGACGGCGTGCGTGTCGCGATCGGCAAGGACTTCGACCAGAGCGGCCAGCTCAAGGCGCAGGACAAGGTGACGCTGCTCGACGAGGTGCGCGCCCGTGCACTCACGGCGGGTCTTGCGGATGCGAAGTTCACCGTGCAGTCGGTGGAGCAGAAGCCCACGCAGCGCAAGCCTTCTGCGCCCTTCACCACGTCGACCATGCAGCAGGAGGCGTCCAACCGCCTGCGCTGGGGCGCTCAGCGCACGATGCGCATCGCCCAGAGCCTGTATGAGAACGGCTACATCACGTACATGCGCACCGACTCGGTGAGCCTGTCGGCGCAGGCACTCAACGCCGCCCGCACGCAGGTCGCCGAGCTCTATGGCCCTGAGTACGTCGAGGGCACGCCGCGCACCTTCCCGAACAAGAGCAAGAACGCACAGGAGGCGCACGAGGCCATCCGCCCCGCCGGCGACTCCTTCCGCACGCCCACCGAGCTGCGGGGCGAGCTCAACGCCGACGAGTTCGCGCTCTACGACCTTGTCTGGAAGCGCACCGTCGCCTCGCAGATGGTCAATGCGCGGCTGGCCACCACCACCGCCAAGATCACCGGTGCTGCCACCGACGGCGCTGTCGCCGAGTTCACGGCATCGGGCACGGTCATCGTGTTCCCCGGCTTCTACGCAGCGCTCAAGGACGTGCCCGAGGAGGGCGCCGAGAACGAGCACGAGCTGCCCGCGCTCACTGAGGGCCAGGTGCTCGACGCCCGGGAGCTGAACCCGGTCGGTCACACCACGAGCCCGCCCTCACGCTTCACCGAGGCCAAGCTGGTGCAGCGCCTCGAGGAGCTCGGCATCGGCCGACCGTCCACGTACGCGTCGATCATGAGCACGATCGTCGACCGCGGCTACGTCTGGAAGAAGGGCTCGGCGCTCGTCCCGAGCTTCATCGCCTTCTCGGTGGTGCGACTGCTCGAGCAGCACTTCGCCGAGCTCGTCGACTACGACTTCACCGCGAACATGGAGAACCTGCTCGACCTCATCGCCAGCGGCGAGGCCAACCGGGTCGACCAGCTCGAGGCCTTCTGGCGCGGCGGCAACTCTCTTGCCGGGCCGTTCCCGGGCATCAAGCCGCTGACCGAGGATCTCGGCGCGATCGACGCGCGCGGCATCGCCACCATGCCCATCGCCGGCACCGACGCCTCCATCCGCGTCGGCCGCTACGGCGCCTATGTCGAGCGGGGCGAGGAGCGCGCGAACATCCCCGTCGATCTCGCGCCCGACGAGCTCGATGCGGCCAAGGCCGAGGAGCTGCTCGCGCAGCCATCCGGCGACCGCGACCTCGGGGTCGACCCGACCACCGGGCTGCAGGTCATGGCCAAGTCAGGGCGCTATGGCCCCTACTTCACGGAGGTGCTGCCCGAGGGTTCGCCGAAGTCGGCCAAGCCGCGCACGGCCTCGCTGTTCTCCGACATGAACCTCAACGACGTCACCCTCGACGACGCCCTGAGGCTCCTGAGCCTGCCGCGGCTCGTGGGCGTCGACCCGGCCACCGGCGAGGACATCACGGTGCAGAACGGCCGCTATGGCCCCTACCTCATGCGCGGCACCGACTCCCGCTCGATCGAGGGCGAGGACTCGATCTTCACGATCACCCTCGAGCAGGC
>JAQTXL010000134.1 GCA_028688835.1 Candidatus Nanopelagicales bacterium
GCGTCAGGATGCGTGTCCACACATCGGCGCACGCATCGCCCCATTCGCCGAAGGCACGGTCGAAGAAGGAGTGCGGGGCTCCGTCATAGACGACGGTCTCGACCTCGGCTCCGCCCTTGCGCATCTCATCGGCGAGCGCGAGCTGGTCGGCGACCGGCGTGAAGTCCGCGCCAGCGATGAACATGATCGTGTGCTTCTTCGAGTGCTTGGCGGCGCGGCCGACCGTGTCGGGGCGTCCGTAGAAGCCAACGACCGCGGCCAGGTCGAGATCGCTGGACGACTGGCGCCAGGCATGCCCGCCGCCCATGCAGAAGCCGACGGTGATGATCGGCAGGTCGGCGCCGAAGTCGGCGCGAAGGGCGTCCATGGCCGCCTGGGTGTCGGCATTCACGCCGGCAGGGGATGAGTCCTTGACATGGGCCTGCCAGTCGAACTCCTCATCACGCCATCCGCCATCAGGAAGCCCGGCGGTGCGGCCGAAGTAGTCGATGGCCACGGCGCCGAGGCCCGCCTCCGCGAACCGCTCGGCCAGGGCGCCGTAGTAGGGATGCAGGCCGCGGACGTCAGGCAGGATGACGACGCCCACCCTCGGGGCTGCACATGACGCGGAGTAGGCGGCGAACTCGGTGCCGTCGGCGCTCGTCAGGACGATCTGCTGCTTCGCGGCGATCGGCTCGGAGCGCGGTGGCGCGGGTGGTCGGCTGCTGTCGTCGTGGCACATGCTCGCGAGCGTATTGGCACGAGCAGCGGTGCGCGGTGGATTTCAGTACTCGGCGAAGAAGGCGACGACCACGGGGATGAGGGCGAGGAACGGGACGAGCGCGATGATCACGAGCGCTGCTCTGCCGCCGCTGCTCCTGCGCGCCAGGGCCCAGACGACCCAGATCACCGGGATGACCAGGACGCTCAGGAACAGGAACGTCCACATGCCGTAGAAGACCATCCACATCCACGTCGTGGCGTTCTCCACTCCGGAGTCGAACAGCATCACCGTGACGATCGTCGGGTAGGCAGCCACGAGGGCGATCAGGGCCCAGCCGATCGACAGCAGCACGGGCATGAGCGGACTGATCGGCTTGTCGGTGGTCACAGGTGAACCCTAGGCAGTCGTGCGCCTGTGGCGGAGCGGACACTCACGGCCGCATCTGCCATGCTGTGCGCCACGCGACCACGATTGAAAGGCACACACATGAGCGACCTGACTCCTCCTGCGTCTGAAGAGCCCCTGCCATCGGCCCCGCCGGTTGCCCCTGTGGCTGCACCGCAGAACGGGCTCGGCACTGCCGCCCTCATCATGGGCATCCTGCAGTTCTTCTGCCTGGGCACGATCGGCTCCATCCTCGCGATCATCTTCGGCCGCATCGGCATGAAGAAGGCCGACCAGGGCCTGGCCACCAACCGAGGCTCAGCGAAGGCCGGCTTCATTCTCGGCATCGTCGGCATCATCCTGTCGGTGCTCGGCATCATCCTCGCGATCATCCTGGTCGTCTTCGGGGCCAAGGCCATCAATGACAGCGTCGACCCAGTGCAGAACACGAAGACTGGCCTCGTCGATGGCAACTACGGCATGAACCCGACCGGCTACACGCGCATCAATGACCGCTGCTCCTACAGCGGCCTCCCGGTCGATGTGAACACGCAGGCCACAGGCACCAGCGACGTCACCGTCGTCGGTGAGGGCTCGTCCGTCTGCCCCAGCGAGATGAGCCAGGTCGCTGCGGTCCTGTTCGACGTCAAGGGCGGCGTCGCCAGCATCGTCGAGGTGCAGTAGCACCGCAGGCTCGCATGAGGGTGGCAGGACGCTTGGCGTCCTGCCACCCTCATCTGCGTCCGGGGGCGCGGACGTCCTTGGCTCGGAGACCTAGGGTGAGCCCATGACAACCCGGCCGCGCTGGATCACCGACACTGCCGAGGGCCACTCGCAGTGGTACATCGAGCGATTCCGCACCATGGCCGCCGAGGGCGCTGACCTCGATGGCGAAGCGCGCCTCGTCGATGCGATGCTGCCGCGCGGCTCACGCGTGCTTGATGCGGGCTGCGGGCCTGGCCGCGTCGGTGCAGCGCTGTTCGCGCGCGGTCACGACGTGGTCGGCGTCGATGCCGACCCAGAGCTCATCGCTGCCGCGGTCGAGGACCACCCGGGTCCGGTGTGGCTGGTGGCCGATCTCGCCGACCTCGATCTCGAGGCCCAGGGCCAGCCCGAACCCTTCGACGCCGCGGTGCTCGCAGGCAACGTGATGGCCTTCGTGGCCGTCGGCACCGAGCGGCAGGTGCTGCGGCGGGTGCACCAGCACCTCGTGCCCGATGGGTTTGCGATCGTCGGGTTCCATGCCGACCGCCTCGACCTCTCGGCGTTCGATGCCGATCTCATGGCTGCGGGCTTCGTGCTCGAGCACCGATTCGCCACGTGGGACCTTCGCCCGTGGCGCGACGACGCCGACTTCGTGGTCTCCGTGCTGCGCAGGCCGCCCTCGGAGTGACGAAACCATGAGCGCATGAACGAGCAGATGGTGCGCACCGGCCTCGCGCTGGTGCTGCTGCTGGCAGCGGCCTTCGGGGCCATGGTCTATGGCGGCCTGCACTATCGCAAGGAGATGCTCGTCGCGGCGGCTCGCGCACTGGTCCAGCTCATCGCAGTCGCGCTGGTCATCGCCTGGATCTTCACGCATCCGCAGTGGGCCTTCCTCTACCTCGCGGTCATGCTGGGCGCCGCTGCCTACACGGCCAATCGCCGCATCGGCGGCGATGGCCGCGATCGTCTCGTGGTGCTGCTCGCGATCGCCCTCGGCGCGAGTGCGACGGTGCTGATCGTGGCGGTCACCGGTGCCCTGACCTTCAGCGCACAGAGCCTGCTGCCGTTCACCGCCCAGATGATCGGCGGCGCCATGACGACCGCCTCGCTGGCAGGGCTGCGACTGCGCGATGACGTCAAGGACCAGTTCCCGGTGTTCGAGGGGTACGTCGCGCTGGGTGCGACCTACCGTCAGGCTGGCCGTGAGTTCGCGCACCGCGCTGCCGAGAAGTCGCTCTTCCCCACGATGGACCAGACCAAGAGCGCCGGGCTCGTGACCCTGCCCGGTGCCTTCGTGGGCATGCTCCTGGGCGGCGCCTCGCCTGTGCTGGCAGCCCAGATCCAGCTGCTGGTGCTCATCGGCCTCATGCTCGTGCAGACCATCACGGCGATCGTGACCTCGCGGCTCATCAGCCCGCTGGATCCGCACCTGGCGGCCGAGCAGGTCGCAGGGACGTCATGACCGCGGCAGGCCCGATCGCCTTCGACCTCGCGCATGTGAGCGTCTCCTACGGTGGCGTCGAGGTGGTCAACGACGTGACCATGACCGTGCCCGAGCGCGGGGTGTTCGCGATCCTGGGCCCGAGCGGCTCCGGCAAGTCGACGCTGCTGCGCACCCTGAATCGCATGAACGACCTCGTCGCAGGGGTGCGTATCGGCGGCACCGTCAGCTTCAGGGGCCAGGATCTCTACGCGCCTGAGGTCGAGGCCACGGCGATCCGGCAGCAGATCGGCATGGTGTTCCAGAAGCCGAACGTGTTCCCGTCGTCGATCTTCGACAATGTCGCGTACGGCCCGCGTCTGCATCACCACCGCAGCGAGGCACTCGACGACCTTGTCCGTGCATCGCTGCAGCGTGCTGCACTCTGGGAGGAGGTCAGGGGTGACCTCGCGAAGGATGCCCGGACCCTCTCCGGCGGGCAGCAGCAGCGGCTGGTGCTCGCTCGATGCCTCGCGCTGGGACCTCAGGCGATCCTGATGGACGAGCCCACGTCAGCCCTCGATCCGCACGCAACTGGTCACATCGAGGAGCTCATCACTGCGCTGGCCGAGGACTGCACCATCGTGCTGGTGACCCACAACGTCAATCAGGCCCGTCGCGTGGCCCAGACCTCCGCAGTGCTGTCGACTCGGCGCACGGAGGCCGGGGGACTCGTGGGAGAGCTCGTCGAGGTCGGTGAGACTGCGCAGGTGCTGACCGCGCCGGCGGACGCCCGCACCGCCAGGTTCCTCAGCGAGTATCTCGACTGAGCGCTCGGCGCCGAGAACGCAGAAGGGCCCAACCTCGCGGTTGGGCCCTTCTGGTGTTCAAGTCTGAACTAGATGACGCGGACCTTGTCGGCCTGAGGACCCTTGGGTCCCTGCGTGATGTCGAACTCGACAGTCTGGTTCTCCTCCAGCGAGCGGTAGCCATCGGAGTCGATTGCCGAGTAGTGGACGAAGACATCGGGGCCACCATCGGCCTGCTCGATGAAGCCGAAGCCCTTTTCTGCGTTGAACCACTTAACGGTGCCTTGAGCCATGTTGCACATTCTCCTTAACGAAAGACGTGGCGGACAGTGTGTCCTTCACGCGGTCAGCGGAATCACGCCTTCGTCCTTAGTACTTCTGCGCGCTTGCTCAGATGTTACGAAACCCGCCATTTCCCTCGACCGGGGTCGAAGATCGGGGCGGGCATCTCAGGACTGTGGTGCTGATATGTCTGTACCTGATGACCAGTCTCCACTACCGGGCGCCATTTACCTAACGCCGGGGTGCATGTCGGTCAAGTCGGGCGCGAATCGCCGGTCCTGCTCGACGGCCGTCAGCCGTGTTTGCGCTGGTCAGGCACTAGTTTGCTGCCATGGCCAAGCCCGGACGAGCGCCGAGGATCTTCAGCGATGACTCACGCTATCTCGACCGGTTCGGGCTGCTGCTGGCCGTGACATCGGCGTCCGTCGTCCTCCTCGCGCTCGTGAGCATCTACCAGCCGGGCGAGACCCTCGTGAGCCAGCTGCTGTCCGTGGGGGCCTCCTGCTTCGTCGCCGTGTCCCTGATGCTGGCGCTGCGGGCAGCCGGGGTGGCGGGGCGGTACCTGCGCATCATCGGCGCTCTCGTCTTCGTGGCGCTGGTGATCCTGCTCGTCACGACCCTGCATGGTCCTGATGCCTCACTCGTCCATGACGACACCCCGATTCCGGCACCGGCGGTGCTCACCCTGCTGTCCGCCATCGCGCCCCTCGTGGTGGTGCGCCGGCTGACCCAGCACCATCAGGTCACGCGCGCCACGATGTTCGGCGCAGTCTCCGCGTACCTGCTCATCCCGATCACGTACTTCTATGCATTCCTGACGGTCAACGGGTACTCGAGCGAGCCGTTCTTCGGTGTCGATGAGCCCTCGCAGTCGTATATGTACTTCAGCCTTACCACGCTGGCGACCGTGGGCTATGGCGACCTCACGGCGCAGTCGGATCTCGGTCGCCTGCTGGCCAACAGCGAGGCACTGGTCGGCCAGATCTACCTCGTCTGCGTCGTCGCGCTGCTGGTCGGGCTGTTCGCGCAGCAGTGGCTTGCTTCGCGGCAGGCATTGCGCGATACGCAGGCGTCAGATGATGCAGACGCGAGCAGTCGCGACCGCACCTGAGCCACGAGCCGCTAGCTGTAACCGGCCATGACGTTCATGTCGTGACGCGGGTGATGGGTGGTTTGCCTCCGATGCCGTGGTGGTTGCGTTCATTGTTGTAGTGGTGCAGCCAGGGGTCCAGTGCTGCGGTGCGTTC
>JAQTXL010000135.1 GCA_028688835.1 Candidatus Nanopelagicales bacterium
ACGTCGGTGACCCTGCTGCAGGCGATGGCCTGCAGGACGCCGGTCGTGGTCTCCGACACCCCGGGCAACCTCGGCTGGGTCGAGGATGGCGTCACGGGCGCCACCTTCGCGACCGGCTCGGTCGCCGGCCTGGCCTCGGCGCTCATGTCCTCGCTCGCGAGCCCCACTCGGGCCAGCGTGCAGGCGGCGCGCGACGAGGTGGTGCGCGAGGCCGACTGGCAGCGCAACATCAGCCGCCTCGAGCAGCCCCTGTTCCGGGCCTGACACCGCAGCCGCGCGGCGCGCGGCGCGGCTGGGCCAGCCACGCCGCAGGAGCCGGGTAGGGGAGGATGTCCGGATGGACGCCGTCTTCCTCGTCACCTACGTCGCGCTCGTGGGCCTGACGTACTGGCACGTGCGCTCCACAGCCTGGGTCGTCATCGTCCTGGCGGGCAGCTCGGCGGTGGTCGGCGCCTTCATCAGCTTCGCCCTCGACCGGGGCCACCTGTTCACGCGGGTCCAGCTGCAGGGCCTGCTCGTCATCACGCTCCTGCTCGTGCTCGCCGCCACCTTCGTGCCGAGCTTCCGCCGGCCGTCGGCGGGCGGCACCGGCTACGGCAGCGCCGGCGGCTACGACGTCAGGCGGCAGGCGCTCACGATCTGGCTGCCCGTGGCCCTGCTGCTGCTGGCCTTCCTCGTCGTCACCACCGTGCTGACCAAGCAGGCGGCGTTCACGCACCCGGTGAGCTTCCTCATCGGCCATGGCGTGGCCGAGGACAACGCCAAGTGGCTCGACTTCACCTCGCAGTTCGCCGCGGGCGGCGGGATCAGCCAGCCGGTGCCCATGGGCGGCCCGCTCGAGCTGATGCTCACCTTCGTGGGCACCGTCATGGGCGTCGTGTCGTCGGTGTTCCTCGGTGGCTACAACCAGGTCGCAGTGGCCGCGAACTCGGTGGTGCTCGGCGAGTTCTTCATGGTGGCGCTCATGGCCCTGGCCCTGGCGCCGCTGGCCGAGGCCCGCTTCGGCGGTGCCCGGCTGCCCGCGCCGTTCATCTGGATCGGATCGCTCGTGCTGTCGACGGCGGCGCTGGTCTCGATGACCTACGGGCACCTCACCCTGCAGTTCACCTTCCTCATCATCGGGCTCTGGTCGGCGACCTTCCTGTCGTCCAGCGGTGTTCCGCGTGCCCGCATCCTCACGTCGATCGCCGCTGCAGCGGCGATGACCGTGTGGCTCCCGCTCAATGTCGTCGCCGTCGTGATCATCGGCGGCTGGGTCGCGATCTACCTCAGCCGCCTCGTGCGGCTCGGCTCGAAGGCCGTCGACTGGGTGGGGGCCGGCCTGCTGGCGGTGGTCGCCATCGGCATCGCCCAGCCCGTGTGGTCGAGCATCTACTACCTGCTCATCGGCACCTCGACGGCCAGCGCCTCCGGTGCCGCGGGCGCCGGGGCCGGAGCAGTCGCCGCGTCGCTGCCGACGCGCATCGTCACCGGCATCGCCGACTCGACGCTGTTCTCCGCGGCGGGCGGGACCGAGCAGGTCGGCCCGATCCTCGGCGTGCTGGCCGTGGCCGTCGTGCTCGTCGCCGCACTCTCGCTCACACCGATCGCCGGGCCACTGCGGACCTCGCTCTACCGCAGGTTCGCGCCGGTCGGGGTCATGGCGTTCTTCGCCATGGCGATCACCCTGCTCGACTTCTGGACCACCGGTTCTGGCCCCCACTACGGCTCGATGAAGTTCACCTTCCTCGTCGCCATCGTCGCGTTGGCCACGTGCCTGCCGATCGCCCTGCGCCTCATCGACCTGTCGTTCCTGGGCGCGATGACGCCGACGCGCTGGATCGCGGTCGCCGGCGTGGTCATGCTGCTCATGGTCGACAGCGTGCTGCCGCGGGCCCTGGCGCAGGCACGGCCCCAGCAGTGGTCGCCGCCGATCCCCTTCGACAATCCCGCGTCGTACTGGTACCCGGCAGAGGTCAACGGCACCGGGACGCAGTCGATCCTCAACAACCCGGTGGCGTGCGTCTACCTGCCCAAGAATGCGAAGGCCCCCACGGCGCTCACGCCTGATCGCATCTCCGATGCTCAGCGCGTCTACTCGTGCACGCGCCAGCTCGCGGGCCTGTCGGCCAGCGACGCCGGCGCGCAGCCGATCGTCGACTGGCTGCGTCGTGAGTGGTTCACGAACACCCCGGCCTGGAGCGATGTCTACGACGGCCTGGCCGCCATGCCCGCCGAGGTCCTGAACAAGCCCGTGATCCTGCTCGACGAGGGCTCGAATGTCATCGGCCTCGACAGCATGGCTGCGCTGCTGCAGCGGTTCCCGAAGAGCCCGGAGACCTCCTCGGCGACGGCCGCGACCGCCTCCTAGACCTCGACTGCCGATGCGAGGGCTGGCCCCCGCCCACGGATGCATCGATGCGGCGCCGATCAACGGCCCCTGCGGTTGTGTCGTGCTCTCGGCATGGAGCCTGCGGCCGCGACCTTGGTCCCGTCATGCATGAGCGTCCAGACGCGAGCCCTCAGGCCGACAGCGGGCGTCGGGTGCGGGCTAGCCGAAGGTGAACGCATATGCGGAGACGCCGGGCGCGAGGGTCAGCGTCATCAGCGCGTCGCGTTCGGGCGCGACATGGAGCGTGTAGAGCGTGGGTGCGCCCTTCACGTCGATGGCCGGCTGGGGCCTGCCATTGATGTCGATGCCGACACGGCCCTTGCCTGCAAGCACGAGATGGGCGACGTTCGCGCTGTAGCGCAGCAGGAGTCGCGCCTGTGATCCCGCGGTGATGCGCTCAGGTTCCACGGTCCAGGTGCCACTCAGGGCAACGGCATTCGCAGGGATCTGGGATGGGGCGCTGAACGCACGACTGGCGCCTGCCTGGTAGTCACGGTTGACGTAGGCATCCGCGCGCGCTGAACCGAGATACGTCTCCGCAGTCCGCCCGGACATGAGGGCCAGCTCGCCCTGGGGGCGATCTGGATCAGGGGCTGGAGTCCTGGTGGTCGCTGGTGGTGCAGTCTCGGGCATGCCGAGCAGCTGGGTGATGAGCGCCTCGGTCTGGTCGTAGGCACCTTCGCCGTAGTGGACTTGGCGCACGGTGCCGGTCTGGTCGATCAGGTAGTGCGCGGGCCAGTAGCGCTGCTGGTAGTTCTGCCATGTTGCGAAGTCGTTGTCGATGGCGACCGGGTAGCGCACGCCCAGCTTCGCTGCCTGGTCAGTGACGTTGGCGATGTCGCGTTCGAAGGCGAATTCGGGGGAGTGCACGCCCACGACGACCAGCCCCGCCTCGCGGTACTTGGCGTCCCAGGCCGTCAGGTACGGCAGCGTGCGCTGGCAGTTGATGCACGAGTACGTCCAGAAGTCGACCAGGACGACCTTGCCCTGGAGACCGGCGAGGCTCAAGGGTGCGTTGCCGGGGGTGTTGAGCCAGGCGCCGATCCCGGTGAAGGCAGGTGCCGGTCCGCAGTTGGCGAGGCGTTCGGGTGCCGATGAGCACTCGTCGAAGCTGCGCTGGGGTCCGAGTGCGGCATTGAGCCCTGTGGCCACTGGGCTTGGGGCGGCTTGCAGTGAGCCCAGCGCGGCCTTCGCCGCGGGGTTGCCCTCGATCTGCTGCTGCGCGGATGCGACGTAGCTGGGCACGAGACGCTGGAGCTGGTCGGAGAACCCCCAGGCGACCGCCAGGGCCGTTGCGACGAGGACGGCGCCCGTGACGCGCCGGACGACGGGCATGTGCGAGCGGATGACGCTGATGCGTGATGCCATCTGCTGCCCTGCGAGGGCGAAGGCCAGAAGCGGAATGGCCACGCCGACGCTGAAGGCGACGGTCAGCACGATCAGTCCGGCATTGACCTGGTTCGTGGCTGCAAGGACCGTGATCGTCGCCAAGACCGGGCCAGCGCAGGGGACGAAGGCCAGGCCGAAGGTGGCGCCGAACAGGAACGCGGAACCGCTCCTGCGGGGCCCGACACGGCTGAAGCGTGCGAATGGGCGCTCCAGCAGGTGGCCCACGGCCGGCAGCAGGAACCCGATTCCGACCACGAGCATCGCGATGATCCCGATGTTCCGCAGGAGGTCGGCTGGCAGCCCGAGGGCGGCCAGCAGTGATCCGCCGATGAGGGTGAAGAGGGCGAACGACGTCACCAGGCCGCCGATGACGATGAATGGTCGGCGTCGATCCGGCGGTGGTGCTGCCTCGCCAGGCTTGAGCAGTCCGGCAGGGATCGCAGTGGTAGCCAGCACTGCCGGCAGCACCGGCAGGATGCATGGGGACAGTCCGGTGACGATTCCTGCGAGCAGCCCGATCAGTGTCAGCGTCAGCATGACGGGTCTTCGTCGCGACGCCTGCTGCGCATTGGCCCACGGGAGTTCGAGTGCTCCTGCAGCGAGGATGGGGCAGCGTGCGGTGGGAGTGCCGCGGCGAGCGAGAGCGTGAACGTGCAGCCGTCTGCGGTGTTCCTCACGGTGACGGATCCGTGATGCGTGCTCATGACCTCGTGGACGACGGCGAGTCCGAGACCAGCGCCATCGCCGGGCGAGCGTGCGCTGGACCCGGTCCATCCCGGTTGGAACAGCCGTGGCATGTCGGATTCCGGGATGCCACCGCACTGGTCGGTGACTTCGATGGTCACGTCGGCCGCGGTGCGCCTGGCCACGACGGTCACCGAACGGTCGCTCGGGGTGTGGCGGATCGCGTTGACCACGAGGTTCGTCAGCGCGCGAGACAGTTCGCGATGATCGGCGTGAACCGCAAGGGAGCTCTCGGCGCTGCCGCGCAGGTGCACTCCCCGCTCGAGGGCGAGGGCCTCGGTGGATGCCAGTGCGTCGGACACCAGATCCGCGATATCGACTTCTGCGAGCGCCAATCGCAGGCTCCCGGAGTGCAGTCGCGACAGGGCGGACAGGTCATCGATCATCGCGGTCAATCGCTCAACTTCGTGATGCACTTGCTGCAGGTAGCGCTGCGGGTCGGGAGCGATGCCGTCCTGGAGGGCCTCTGTCATCGCTCGCATCCCGGCAAGCGGAGTGCGCAGATCGTGACTGATCCAGGCGATCATCTCCCGGCGATGATGCTCCAGCTCGCGGTCTGCCGCGAGCGCGGCAGTGGCGGCCGCAGTTGCGCGCGCCTGCTCGTCGAGCCGCCTGGCGGCGACGAGCCCGAACAGGATGGCCAGGGGAACGGCCGCCACGATGATCCAGGCCAGGATCGCCAGGTCGTTCGAGGAGATGAACATCGCTCGACCCGAGATCGCGATCGCTGTTGCCACCGCAATGACGGGCACGAGCGGTGCGAGCACAGCTCCGGTGCGCGGCGATCTGCGGCTGATCGCGACGACGCCCACGAGACCGATGGCACCGGTGATCGTCGCGGCGCCGGCTGCGATGAGCGCGGCCTCGAGCTCGCTGGTCACTGAGCGTCCCATCGGTATCCCAGACCCCACACGGTGACGAGTCGCGTCGGACTGCTCGGGTCGTCCTCGACCTTCTCCCGCAGTCGGCGCACATGCACGGTGACCGTCGTCGCATCGCCGAAGTCCCAGCCCC
>JAQTXL010000136.1 GCA_028688835.1 Candidatus Nanopelagicales bacterium
GCAGGCGCCTGGTCACCGACAGCGACACGAGGAAGAGCGCGATATAGAGCAGGAGCAGGCCGCCGGCCAGCACGAGGTAGAGCTGATTGGTGCCGCGGCTGATGTCATCAGCGATCGGTGCGTACGGGAGGTAGACCTCGAGCACTCCGACTTGGCGCATCGGATCCCCGGCCTTGAGCGGGGCATAGACCTCGACCGCCTCTGCGCCAACCGGGCCCTCGTCATTGACATCCGTGTTGAGCCTCGTGATGAGGGCCACGATCTCCCCGTTCGTGGCCCGCACAACCTCGTCATCGATGGCGGACCTGCCGCCTGACCCATCGTCGGCGAACACGACGGTGCCGTTGAGGTCGCGAATGCGCAGACGCAGCAGCGTCCCCTCACCGACGGCCCTCCGCGTGAGAGTCTCCAGCTCGGCAAGGTGATCGGGCGAGAGTCCTTCGCTGAGGAGCCGACCATCGAGATGGTGCTCCACAGCGGTCTGTGCGACGAGGAGCGCCTCCGACCTTCCCTCGGCGAGTCCGCGCCGTTCGGCCTCGTGGCGCACAGCGAGCGCGAGCGCCACACCAAGCATCAGCACGAGGATGAGCGTGACCGTCGCATACACGGTGAACAGACCGGTGGCGCTGCGCAGGCGCACGGCTCGCAGGCTCATGGCTGATGCTAACCGGGCTGGCCGCTTCGGGGTGGCGAGTCCGCCGCGCGTGGGCGGCCAGGACCCCTAGCCTCGTGCCATGGCTGAGCAGACACGCGACATCTTCACCGAGCCCGACGGCGATCCGGACACCCTGGCGAACCTCGGACCGCTGCGCGCGCTCGCCGGCATCTGGGAGGGGACCAAGGGGTCGGATGACCATCCCGTCGCCTCGGGGGCCGAGACCGACGCCTTCATCGAGCACTACGAGGCCCAGCCGATCGACTTCCAGACCAATGGCCCGCAGCTCTACTACGGGCTGAGGTACCACACGCACATCCTCAAGCCCGGGGAGGCGCCGACCTTCCATGACCAGGTGGGCTACTGGCTGTGGGAGCCAGCGACCGGAACCGTGATCATGACGCTCGCGATCCCGCGCGGGCAGGTGGCGCTCGCTGCCGGCACCTGCACTGCGGATGCGACGACGTTCACGCTCACCGCGCAGCGCGGCCTCACGACGTCGGGGATCGCATCACAGCCGTTCCTCGACGAGCACTTCACGACGACAGACTTCAGGATCACCGTCACTGCGCATGACGACGGCACCTGGAGCTACGACGAGAGCACGCGACTCGTGCTGCCCGACCGGCCTGAGGCGTTCGCCCACACCGACCGCAACACCCTGCACCTCGTGGCACCGCCGACCCCCAATCCGCTGGCGCGTGCGGCCCACCAGGCCTGAGCTGCCGCGCCGCACGCGGCTCAGGCCGCGAGGATCGCGTCCATCTGGCCCACGGCCTGCGTGATGCCCTCGACCATGCCCATCGCCGTCAGCTGCTCCATCGACTCCAGGCTCGGGAACACCGACTCGATGGTCATCACCGAACCACCGGCCTCGCGCGCGGCGATGCGCACGCGGGTGAGGGTCTTGGGCAGGTCCTCGATCGGGTTGCCGTCGGCATCGGCGAAGGCGTCCTCGAGGAGGAGGAACTTCGGCGGCTCCACCTCGAGCACGCGCCAGAGCCCACCGGGCGTATCGCCCTCGGGGCCAGTCATGAAGTAGGTGACGAGGCCGCCCGGCCTCAGGTCGTGCTCGACGACGGTCGCGGGGTACGTCGGCGGGCCCCACCAGCGCTCGAGCTGGCGAGGATCGCTCCAGAGCTGCCAGGCGCGCTCGACATCCGCGGCGAACTCCGCCGTGACCGTGAGGGTGAGGCCTTCGGGATCTGGGACTACTGCGGTGACGGTCATGCGCGTGCTCCTTCGTCTGTCTCGTCCAGGATGTCTGCCATGGCTGCGACGCGCACGCGCCACAGCTGCTCGAAGTGCGCGAGCAGCTGCTGGGCACGCTGCACCGCCGCCAGGTTGCCGATGACGCGCTGCTCACGCCCGTGCCGGCGCTTGGTGACCAGGCCGGCATCGACGAGCACGCCCACGTGCTTCTGCACGGCAGTCATGGTCATCGGGTAGCGCCGCGCCAGTTCGGTGATCGACAGCCCGGTGCCGGCGACCCGCTGCACGATGTCGCGTCGTGTCGCATCGGCCAGCGCGTGGAACAGCCGATCGACCTCGCTCGGGGACATCTCATCTACAACCATTTGGTTGTATCTCACCATGCGTGCCTCGCCCCGTCAAGCACGGAGCGGTCACCGATCAGCTGCGCCGGGCCTTGCGCTCGTACATGTCGCGGTCTGCGCCGCTCACCAGGTCGGCGAAGGAGCCCCGGCGCGGATCGACCGTCGCCTTGCCGATCGCGACCGTCCCGCGCCAGACCTCACCTGGGATCGCGCTGTCGACGAGCTGCCTGCGGATCCCCGCGTCGACGGTGTCCGGGTCCCAGTCGCCGCCGATGCCCACGACCACGAACTCGTCACCGCCCCACCGGCCGGCGAGATCATCGGCCCGCATGACCTGCCGGATGGCCCGGGCAGTCTCACGGATCACGCGATCCCCGACCTCGTGCCCATAGGAGTCATTGACCTGCTTGAGGCCGTCGATGTCGATGAACAGCGCGGACACGAGCGAGCCCTGGCGGGCGCCGAGGGCGAAGAGTTGCGGCGTGCGCTCCTCGAGCCCGCGCCGATTGAGCATGGACGTCAGCGCATCCTCGGTGGCCAGCGCCGCCTGCTGCGCCAGCGCATGCGCGAGATCGTCGACTCCGCGCAGGCGCGTCCAGAGCAGCACCGCGCTGATGACGAGCGCAGCGAACGAGGCGACGATCCAGTCACTCGCGGCCCCAGAGGGCTGCGACAGCGCGACGAGCACCGATCCCGTGAGCATGGGGACGGCGGCCACGCTCATGACGACGAAGTCGAGGGCGATCGGCCCGTAGGCGGCGATGGCGAACAGCGAGTAGAGCAGGCCGGTCGCCGAGAAGTTGCGGTACTCCTGGAGCTGCAGCGCAGCCACCAGGAAGGTGACGAGCCCTGCGCCGACCCACGGCACAGCAACTGCCGGCACCATCCCGCGCGCGAACACCACCGCCCCAAGGGTGAACAGCAGTCCTGCAGCGAACACCGGCAGGTTCTGCTCGAAGCGGGCCTGCGGCCCGATGGTGGAGTTCGCGATCGCGAGCACGAACGAGATGCCCGCCGTGGCCGCCGCGATCCAGGGCGCCTCGTTCTTGGCAGTCTCACGCCGGAAGGCCTTGTGTTCGGCCGATGTCACCGCAGCAGACAGGCCGCGCGTGCGCAGATCACTCAGGGTCGGTTCACCGGAGCGGGGCTGGGTGCGCTGCCATCGCATGATCCCTTGAGCGTATTGCGATCCCGCGGCACTGTCACCACGGCCGAGCCATGCGAAGTCGTGTGCATGAGGTGTCCAGATCGGGCCTGCCCGTTCGTCCACCTCATGCACGGGCACTCGGAGGATCCCCGAAGGGTGCGAGACCACTGCTGAAGGAGAAGGAAATGGCCTACACGCTGACCTGCGCCGACACCGGCGCCGCTTGCCCCGGGAGCTTCACGACCGATGGCAGGGACGAGCTCGTCGAGCACGTCATGCTCCACGCGAAGCACGCCCACCCGGAGCTCGCCGGCAATCCGGACATGGGCGCCATGGTGGAATCGCTGATCAAGCAGGTGTGAGCGAACGCACGGCTCCGGTGCCTGGCCCGCGACCGGGCCGGGCACCGCTGTGTGCGCATGACGCGACGGAAGACGACGTCAGCGAGCGTCGTCGGCCGGGCCGGTGACGCGACCACGCAGCAGCTCGCGCTCGCGGGCGGACAGCCCCAGGCCCCTGCCCACGTAGGTGTCGACATCGCCGTACTCGTCGACCATGCAGTGCAGGGCGCTCGCAAGGTAGTCCGGGTTCGCATCGACGAGCGCCAGCAGCGCCTCGACGTCGCCGCCTGCGTCGCGTTCAGCCTGGATGCGCGGGGCGGAGCGGGTGACCAGGTGCTCATTGCTCGCCGCGTACTCCAGGCTCACGACTGCAGGGTCCACCCCCGCGAAGGTCTGCAGCAGCGCTGCCGCCCACCCAGTGCGGTCCTTGCCTGCAGCGCAGTAGACGGCGGTCGCCCCATCGGCCGCGATGACCGTGCGCAGGAACTCGGCGTACGCCGCCTGTGCCGATGGCAGCCGGATGAAGTCCCGGTAGGTCTGCGCCATCATCTCCCGCCCGCTCGTCGGTCGCGGTGCTGCCTCTCGTCCGCCCGACTCCGCCGCTCCAGCCTCGGCCACTGCGCTGTCGGCTCGACCGGCCATGACATCGGCCACGACCACGGTCATGCTCACAGGCAGGTGCACCGGCAGTGATGACCGCTCGTGATCCATCCGCAGGTCGACGGCATGCGTGATGCCGAGCGCGCTCAGCTCAGCCACCGCGAGGGGTGACAGGCCCGTGAGCGCCTGCGTCCGGTAGACCACTCCGCGGCGGAACTCCAGGCCCGACCCGACCGGAAAGCCGCCGAGATCGCGGAAGTTCAGGATCTCCGCGTGCAGCGCCACCACAGGAACGTCGACCATGTGCTTGCCCCCTGCGTGCATCGGCTGATGGACAGCGGTGCATGCGCCGCCCGTATGCGGCGATCCTCGCAGACCGCATTCCCCGTCAGCTCCGACGGCCCCATGGGCCCAATTCGCGCAATCGCATTCCGCAGGCCAATGCGTGCAGTTGACTGGTGCCTGTCAGGACCGGACCGGCAGGGAGCGACTTCGATGGCCAGAGTGGTGACCGACAACGCGGAGCTGCATCGCTATGAGCTCAACATCGACGGCGAGCTCGCGGCCTTCGCCGACTACCGCCTCGACGCAGGGCTCCTCGAAGTCACGCGCACCGAGTCGCTGCCCGAGTTCGCTGGCACCGGAGCTGCCCGGCAACTGGTCACCGAGATGCTCGACGACGCCCATGGGCGTGCGCTGGCCGTGCTGCCCCACTGCTCATACGTCGCAGCGATCATCCGCAAGAACCCATCCGACTACCTCGACCTCGTGCCGGTCGACCGGCGCGCGGAGTTCGATCTTCCCGCCTGATAGGAAGACCGTCGGCGGACCGGGCACCTTGAGCCACGTGACACCGACCAGCACGACACTGGCCTCGTTCCTGCTGAACCTCGCACGGACGGGGTCGCTGGCCCGGTCGCAGGACCGGCCTGGATGAAGGAATGGGCATGGGCACGGCGTACCGCTCCATCGCGGCCTACCGCGTCATGGCGGCAATCGCCTTCGCCTGCTCCGCCTTCGCAGCCGCCTTCTCCCTCCTTCCGCGCACTGAGGGCCGCCTGCGCACCCTCGACCTCCTGACCGCGCTCGTCTTCGCGGTCATCGGCGTCGTCACCCTGGTCGTCCTGCCGCGCCTGCACCGGGACTGGGGCCTGG
>JAQTXL010000137.1 GCA_028688835.1 Candidatus Nanopelagicales bacterium
CCAGCGCACCACGAGCAGCAGCGTCAGGCCGACGACGAAGGTGATGAGCACGAAGCCGCGCGAGAGGTCGAGCTTGAGCGCGAACACGACGATGGCGACGGCCCCGAACACGGTCGCCGAGGCCGAGACGACGCGCTTGAACTCCTCGGAGCCCACGCCGAGCACTCGGGTGTCGTAGGCGCCGCGCAGCGCCATCACGGCCATCCAGGCCAGCACCACGATGACCACGAGCGAGACATAGGTCGGATCGTTGATCTCGACGTTGAAGGGGATGGCCCAGCGCAGGATGAAGCCGGTGACTCCGGCGACCGTGATGGCCACGAAGTCCCAGATGACCGCTCGGGTGGCGTAGACGCGCAGCGGGTCGCGGCGCAGGTGCGGCTGGTCGCGGCGCGAGTGCGCGGCCGACCAGCCGATGCGTGCGGGGGTGCGCAGGTGCGAGGTGTCGTCGGTGGGCAGCGAGCCGTCCTGGGTCACCTCGTGCGTCATCACACCTCCCGCTGTTGCGGCAACGCTAGCAGCGATGCCTGGGCAGGAGCCGAACCCGCAGGCTCAGCCCCCCGCTTGGCCCGGTCAGGCCTGCAGGTAGATCCGGACGGGGATCTCGGTGAGGGTGACCGCTGAGCCACCGGCGACCTGGGTGCACTTGGCGGCCGGATCGCACAGCAGGGTGCTGCCCTCGGGAGCCGTGTAGGCGGCGGTGCCGGTCTCGGCCCATGCGACGACTGACTTCTGGCCGGCTCGGGTGAAGTTGCACACCACCGCATCACCGGTCTGGGTGCAGCCCTCGAAGCTCGACCCCACGACCCAGTTCTCGAGGGCGAAGAAGCCCTGCTCGGCCGGGGCCCCGGGGTAGGCCTGGATGCCCAGCAGCGGGTAGGGCTTCTGGGTCCAGATGTACCAGTACGAACGGGCCAGGCCGTAGCGCAGGTCGTCGATGTAGGTGCGCACCACCCAGCCGGCGGCCTTCTGCCCCTTGATCTTCTGGGCCGGGATGTCGCCCGGTCCGGCGAGCCCGTAGTTGAGCTCGGTGTCCCAGATCGGGATCGTCGCCGGGGCGCCGGCCGCCGTGATCGCGGCCTTGGCGCCGGCGATGAGGGCGCCTCGGGCCACGGGATCGCCATCGGCCTTGGGGTAGGTGTGCATCGCCAGCACGTCGATGGGCCAGTCCAGCTTGGCCAGCTCGGCCAGGTACTTCGTGTAGAACCCGTCGACCGCCGACTTCAGGCGCAGGGAGGGTGAGGCCGAGACGACCGTGGCCTCGGGATCGTTGGCCTTGATGATGTCGTAGGCGCGCTTGGTCATGTCGGCCATCTGCGCGGGAGTGCCGTTGAAGAACATCTTGAGATTGGCTTCGTTCCAGATCTCATAGGACGTGATGCGGCCCTTGTAGCGGGTGACCACCTGGGTCACCCAGGTGTCCCAGTCGGCCATGTTCTTGGGTGCGCTGTTCGCGCCGGGGTACGGCGGGTACACCGGGCTGGTCACCTTGGATGCGGCCCAGGTGGGGGTGGTGCCCAGGACCATGAGGATGTCGTGCATCCCCTTGGACTCCGCATTGGCGATGGCGCCATCGAGATTGCGCCACTTGTACTTGCCGCGGCTCAGCTCGATCTGCGACCACGCGGTGCCGTTGTCCCACAGGCGCAGCGACCCGAAGGGGGCTGACGGCCACGCCTCAACCTCGACGCCCTCGACCTGCATGCCCACGAGCGAGGCCGGAACGGCATTGGCATCAGGAGCCGCACTGCTGGTCGCATCCCCGGAGCCGGTGTCACCGCCGCCGCAGGCCGCCAGCAGCGCGGCGACCGTCAGTGCTACTGCACCGAAGGCGACTGATGTACGGCGTTCTTGGCTGCGGTTCCGAACCATAGAGGCATGCTCCCAATCGTGACGTTGGACCCAGGTGCGACGGCGCTGCACTGGTTCAGTGCATCACATTGGACTGCGACCCCGGCCGGCACAGTGTACGTGCCACTGCCCGTCGTGGCCCATGCCACGACCTCCGGATTGGCGTTGTCGCCGAACTGGCACTGGTTCACCGCACCGGTGACGCAGCTGTAGAACGAGCCCTGCATCCAGCGCTCCACCGTCTGGAAGGCGGTCGCCGCCGGGGTGCCGTCGTTCATGACGATGCCGACACGGCCATCGGCCTGGTTCCAGAAGTACCAGTACGAGCGGGCCACCCCGAGGCGGATGTTGTCGAGGTAGGTCTGGGCGACATAGGCGGCCGCATCGGCGCCGCCGATCTGGCGGCCCGGGATGCTGCCCGGGCCCTGGATGCCGTAGTTGACCTCGGTGTCCCAGAGCTCACGGTCGGCCGGCACACCCGCCTTGCGCATGTCGGCCTGGGTCTTCTGGATGTACTTCACGCGTGCTGCCGGGCCCTCGTTGCCTGCGGGGTAGGTGTGGACGGCCACAGCGTCGATCGGCCAGCCCTGCTTCTTCAGCGCGGTCAGGTACTTCGGGAAGAAGGCGTTGTAGCGGGCCGTGAGGCGCACCGTGCTCGATGCCGCGATGACCTTCGCACTGGGATCGATCGACTTGATGATCCGGTAGGCCTCCTTGGTCAGGGTGGCCATCTGCTTCGGGGTCCCGGCCCAGTAGTTGGTGAGGTTCGCCTCGTTCCAGATCTGGTAGGCGCCGACGCTGCCCTTGTAGCGCGTGGCGACCGCGGTGACCCACGACTTCCAGTCGGCGATGTTCTTGGGCATCGAGGCCGCGCCCTTGTTCGGGTAGGTGCCGGCCTTCTTGTCGGAGGCGGCCCACGTGGGGGTCGAGCCCAGGACGATCATGGAGTTGGCGCGCGCCATGTTGCCGTTGCCGATGGCCGCATCGAGGCCGTTCCACCAGTACTGGCCGCGCGACTGCTCGACCTGGCCCCAGGCCACGCCGGAGTCCCACAGGCGCAGGGTGCCGAACTGCACCGAAGGGATCACACCGTCGGCGATCTTGGGCACGTGGAGTCCGAACATGCCCGGCTGGACCGGGTTCGGGGCAGCGGCCTGGGCGGGCATGGCCAGGGCGATGGAGCCGAGGACGGTGATGCTGGCAAGGGCCGTCATCAGGGCACGACGCATGGGGGGACTCCCGGTGGTTGGGCGAATGTCGTTCGACCCTAACCCAGAATCCTGTGAACAGCCTTCAGCGACACCGCAGGACGTACAGGCTCTGGCCGTCGGTCTCGCGCCCGTGCTCGAACCGGTCGACCGCGAGCCGTGCGGCGTTCACATGGTCCTCGAAGTGCCAGCGTGCGAACCGGGTGCAGTGGAGGCGGCCCTTCCAGTCCAG
The DNA here is from genome assembly GCA_028688835.1 of Candidatus Nanopelagicales bacterium. GTDB lineage: Bacteria > Actinomycetota > Actinomycetes > S36-B12 > S36-B12 > UBA11398. The sequence goes on from JAQTXL010000137.1 coordinate 3,292, forward strand.
CGGCCCGTAGCCCTCAGGGTTCTCCTCCCATGGGGCCACGTCCTCCTCCACGAAGCAGGTCACGAACGCCCGGCCGCCGGGCGCCAGGGCCTCGGCGATGAGCTGCAGGTAGGCGGGGGTGTCCTCGTCGTTCATGTGGGAGAACACCGAGTAGGCGTAGAAGACGTCGACGCTGCCCGGGGCCGCGGCCAGGGTGCGGTCGGGCAGGCCCTCGGGGTTGTAGCGCTCATTGCTCACGTTCACATAGGAGAAGCGGAAATGGGGCCCGGCCAGGTTCTGGTCGGCCCACTCGATGAGCTCGGCCTGGATGTCGACGCCGTGGTAGTCGCGGATGTGGCCGAAGTGCTCCCGGACTCCGACGGCCAGGCGGCCGGCCCCGCAGCCCCAGTCGAGCAGGGCCGACTCACGCGTGAGGCCGCAGTACTCCTCGAGGCGCTGCACATCGCCGACGGCGGTCTTGATGAAGGCTTGGTCGTTCTTGAAGTGCGTGCCGCCCATGCGGTACTTGCCGGGCGGGAGCGGCGTCGTGCTGCGACGGTTGAACATGGCGGCAGCCTATTCCGTGACCGCCTGCGGGCATCGGTGACGCGGGGCTGGACGTCTGCGCTACTCACTGATACTTTGTAGCAGTAGTCAGTGACACTGAGGAGCTTGCGGAGGTGGGCGGCATGGGCAGGCAGGAGACCGAGATGCTCAAGGGCACTCTCGAGGGCATCATCCTGGCCTTCCTGGCTGGCCGATCCGCCTACGGCTACGAGATCACCGCCTGGCTGCGTGACCAGGGCTTCGCCGACATCGCCGAGGGCACCGTCTACGCCCTGCTCATCAGGGTCGAGCAGCGCGGCCTCGTCGATGTCGTCAAGGTCCCGTCCGAGAAGGGTCCGCCGCGCAAGGTGTACTCCCTCAACGATCAGGGACGCGAGCACCTCGAAGGATTCTGGAGGACCTGGAGCTTCCTCTCGGATCGACTGGAGCAGCTCCGCCAGGGAGGGCAGTAGTCATGGGCATCGCAGACATCACCACGAAGGTCATCGGCGACAAGAGGCGCTGGCGGCAGTACAAGGCGCGCACGCGCGCACTGCCCGAGAACTACCGCACGGCGGTCGAGGGCATCGAGCGCTACCTCATGCACTTCGGGCCGATGGACGGCGACAGCGCGGCATCGGTGCTCGAGGACCTGGCTGACATCTTCGAACGGGCCGCGTCCGACGGCACGCCGATCCGCACGATCGTCGGCGACGACCCGGTGGCGTTCGCTGATGCGCTGGTGAGCAACTACGACACGAGCGGCTATGTCGCCCGTGAGCAGCAGCGGCTCGTCGACGCCATCGCGGTCGCGGCCGGCGAGTCGACCACCCGCTAGATCAGGGTCATCTCCCGCGCCTGCTCGGTCAGGTAGTCGCGCACGCTCGGATGGGCAGCCTGGTTGATGATGTTCGTCGCCTGCTCGCGCTGCGACAGCCCGAACACGTTCGCAATGCCGTTCTCGGTGACGACCGCGCTGTGCTGGAAGCTGGTCACCGGCTTCGTGATGATCGGCACGATCGTGGAGACATCCGCCTTGGGGTGCCACGAGGGCAGCGCGATGAAGGAGCGTCCCCCGCGCGAGTGCAGGGCCCCCACGATGAAGTCGGTGGACCCGCCGAAGCCGGAGAAGATCCGGTTGTTGACCCGGCTCGCGTTGGCCTGGTCGTACAGGTCGACCTGCAGGGCGGCGTTCACACTGGTCATCACCGCCTGTCGAGCGATCTCACCCGGGTCGTTCACGCGCTCGGTGCGCATCATGCGGATCGATCGGTTCATGTGCACCCAGTCGTAGAGCTCACGTGAGCCGAAGATGAAGGTGGACGTCAGCGGGATCAGCGGATCCAGGGCACCGGCCTTGAACAGGTTCAGGACGCCGTCGCTGAACATCTCGGTCCAGATGCGCAGGCCACGATGCCCGGTCAGCCCCGCCAGTACTGCGTCGGGCACCGAGCCGATGCCCAGCTGCATGGTCGAGCCGTTGTTCACCACGGCCGCGATCCGGTCGCCGATCACCTTGGACACCCCGGAGACCTCGCCGCTCTCGTGCGTGGACAGCGGGACGTCGACCTCGACGAGGTAGTCGATCTCGTTCTCATAGACCTGCGCATCGACGTAGGTGTACGGCATCTGCG
>JAQTXL010000024.1 GCA_028688835.1 Candidatus Nanopelagicales bacterium
CCCTGGACTTCGATGCGATCAAGGCCCATCGGCGGCCAGTAGTCGGCGAGCGCAGCAGCGTCACCGTCGAACGCGATGCTCACGAGGGCGCCGTCCTCGGCACGCGCGAGCAGCACGCGTTCGCCAGCCACGCGAGCCTGGCTCAGTCGGGCACCCGGCCGTAGCCGTAGGCCCGGCTCGAGTAGGCGCCATAGCCGTAGTGGTAGCCGCCGAGCTCGGTGTTCTCGACCGTGTTGATGACGGCTCCCACGAGCGGCGCATTGACCTTGGTGAGCTGGTGGATGGCGACGCGCAGGGCGCGCTTGGTCACCGACCCTGCGCGTGCGACCAGGATCGTCGAGTCGACCATCGACGAGATCACGAGGGCGTCGCTGAGCCCGAGGATCGGCGGGGAGTCGACGACAATGACGTCGAAGTCGCCGGAGAGCTCGCGGATCAAGTCACGCGCGTGCAGGCTCTCGAGCACCTCTGAGGGGTTCGGCGGGATCGGGCCCGACGGCAGCACGCTCAGGCGCGGGATCGACTCGATCTCGACCACCGACTTCTTGCGCCGCTTGCCCTCGTCGAGCATGAGCGTGGTGAAGCCGCGCTCATTGGAGAGACCGAAGAACGAGTGCACGCGCGGCTTGCGCAGGTCGAGGTCGATGAGCAGCGTGCTGCGGCCGGCGATCGCCAGCGCGATCGCGAGGTTCGCCGCGGTCGTGGTCTTGCCGTCCTGCGGCTGCGGGCTGGTGACCTGCACGATGCGCACCGGGTCGTCGATGCGCACGTACTGCAGAGCGGTGCGGATGGTGCGGTAGGACTCGGCGATGTCGGACTCGGGCATCTCGACGAGCGCCAGCCTGGTGTCGCTCACCGCCTCCCACTTGCGATCAAGCGGCACGGCACCGAGCATCGGCAGGTTGTCGGTGGCGTCATCGAACTCGGTGGCGGTCTTGACGGTGTCGTCGAAGTGCTCGCGCAGCAGCGTGCCCAGGATGCCGATGGCCAGGCCGAGCAGCAGGGCCATGAGCAAGGGTCGCGTCTTGCTCTGCGCGATCGGCGCAGACGGCACGGACGCGGGGTCGATCACCCGCACCCGGCCCTGCGCGATGAACTCGGCCTGGTCATGCAGGTTCACCAGCTGCTGCTGGTAGGTGCGCTGCAGGGTGCGCATGTCGTTGATCGCTGCGCTCGGCGAGGGGTCGGCGCTCGCCGGATTCTCACCGGCCTTCACGAGCCTGGCTTCCACGCCGTCAAGCAGGCCCTGGACGACCTCGGCCGCCGTGCGATTGCGCTCGAGGTCGGAGGCCTGGACGATCTGGGCGAACACGGTGGCATAGGCATTGGCGGTGTCCGCGGCGACCTGTGCTGTCGGCGAGGTGCCGGTGATGCGGATGGTGGCGGCCTCGGGCGCGATCAGGGTGATGGTCACGGCGCCGGGGTTGGGCATGATCTTCTGCACCTGGGCCAGGGTGGTGCTCGAGTTCAGCTGCTCGAGCTGGGTCGTGACCTCCGCGCCGGAGACGGCTCCGCCGCCGTCGACACCGACCACTGACTCGAGGGCGACCACGGTGGAGGACTCGTAGAGCGGTGACTGGGTGAGCGAGACTCCGACCCCGAAGACCAGGCAGATGCCGACCGAGCCGGCCAGGATCCACCAGTTGCGGCGCACGACCGCGATGATGCGGCGCAGGTCGAAGGTCGAGGAGCTGCTGAGGTTCTCATTCATGGGTGGCCTGATCTCGGCTGTCGGGCATGGCTAGACCTGCCTGACGATGATGATGCCGGAGCCGCCAGCGCCGCCGGAACCACCGTTGGTGGCGGTGCCGCCGCCGCCGCCGCCGGTGTTGGCCGTGCCGGCGCCGCCATTGCCCGTAGTGAGCACGCCCGAGCCGCCGCCGTACGTGCCGGTGCCGCCTGCGGCGCCCGTTCCTCGGCCTGCCCCGCCGCCGCCGCCGGCGAGCAGGGTGCCGTAGCCGAAGGTCGGTGATGGGTCGTACCCCGAGCCCCCCGGGCCGCCATTGATCACGCCCGCGCCCGGACTGCTGGCCGCAGTGCCCGTGCTCGTGTTGCCGCCGCCACCACCACCGCCTCGCCTGAACGGACTCGGGCTCCGGGCACCGACGCCGCCGGTGTTGCCGCCGGTGCCGCCCGTGGAGGGAGCACGCAGGGTGGTGCTGTTGTAGCCGCCGCCGCCGCCGGAGCCGCGGTTGGCAGGAGTCGCGCCGGCCTGCCGGCCCATGCCGCCAGCACCGCCGTAGCCGTTGGCCGTGCTCAGCCCTGAAGTCGTCGTGGAGCCGCCGGCTGCGGCCGCGGTGGTGCCGACGCCGCCGTTGCCACCGCCACCCCGGGTGATCACGAGGTTGGTGTTGATGGTGGCCGAGATGGTGCCGCTCACGAAGACGCCGCCCGCTCCGCCGCCGCCTCCAGCGCCGGTCGAGGTCGCTCCAGCGGTGCCACCGCCGCCGCCGCCGCCGACCAGGAGGAACTGGATGCTGCGGCCGGAGATGGTCGACTTCCAGGTGCCCGAGGTGGTGAAGATCCAGGTGGAGTAGATGCCGACGCTGCCCTGGCTCACGGTGCCCGTAGTGGTGGCCCACCAGTACGAGCCGGCCATCGCCGGGCTCGGCAGCGCCAGCACGCTCAAGCCGACGGCTCCGCCGACACCCAGCTGCAGGGCACGTCGGCGCGAGATGCGGAACTTGGGGTCGCCGGACCGCCAGATGATGCCCCGGTCGGCGAGCATCTCAGCGGCAGGAAGGAGGCGGTCGGGCAGCTCAAGGTCGCCGTCGTGGAGCAGGCCGATGACCTCAGCAGTGTCGCCGGTGATGCGGTAGACCGACTCGCGGTCGAAGCCCAGGGCCACCCACTCGGAGCGGATGCGCTCGTACTGCACCTGGGGGTTGAGGTAGTACGTGGCAAACGAGCGCTTGGACGCCACGTCAGAACCCCCTTCCACACATGGGGGACAACTTATCACCGCAGCATGCTGCGCCCCCGGAGCGCGAAGGGCGCCCTTGCTGGTCACAGCCTAGGCTCGCGACCTGCCCTCGACCGCCAGCGCAGCGCCGATGCGGCGCAGGTCGAAGGTCGAGGAGCTGCTGAGGTGCTCATGCATGGGTGGCCCGATCGCGGCTGTCGGGCGTGACTAGACCTGCCTGACGATCGCGATTCCGGAGCCGCCGGCCCCGCCTGAGCCGCCGTTGGTGGCGGTGCCGCCGCCGCCGCCGCCGGTGTTGGCCGTGCCGGCGCCGCCATTGCCCACGGTCAGCACACCAGAGCCGCCGCCGTAGGTTCCGGTGCCGCCTGAGGCCCCGACGCCGCGGCCTGCGCCGCCGCCGCCGCCGGCGAGCAGGGTCCCGTAGCCGAAGGTGGGCGATGGGTCGTACCCCGCACCACCAGCGCCGCCGTTGACCACACTGGCTCCGGGGCTGGTGGCCGCCGAGCCCACGCTCGTGTTGCCGCCGCCACCACCGCCGCCACGGCTGACGGGTGCCGCGCTGGCAAGGGCGGCGCCACCGCTGCTGCCGCCGGTGCCGCCGGTCGAGGGATTACGCAGGGTGGTGTTCCGGTAGCCGCCACCGCCGCCGGAGCCGCGGTTGGCAGGAGCCGCGCCGTTCGCCCGGCCCATGCCGCCAGCACCGCCGTAACCGTTGGCCGTGCTCAGGCCTGAAGTCGTCGTGGAGCCGCCGGCTGCGGCCGCGGTGGTGCCGACGCCGCCGTTGCCACCGCCACCCCGGGTGATCACGAGGTTGGTGTTGATGGTGGCCGAGATGGTGCCGCTCACGAAGACACCTCCGGCGCCTCCGCCGCCACCGGCGCCTGTGGAGGAGGCTCCGGCGGTGCCGCCGCCACCGCCGCCGCCGACCAGGAGGAACTGGATGCTGCGGCCGGAGATGGTCGACTTCCAGGTGCCCGAGGTGGTGAAGATCCAGGTGGAGTAGATGCCGACGCTGCCCTGGCTCACGGTGCCCGTGGTGGTGGCCCACCAGTACGAGCCGGCCATCGCCGGACTCGGCAGCGCCAGCACGCTCAGACCCACGGCTCCGCCAACACCCAGCTGCAGGGCACGTCGGCGCGAGATGCGGAACTTGGGGTCGCCGGACCGCCAGATGATGCCCCGGTCCGCGAGCATCTCAGCGGCAGGCAGGAGGCGGTCGGGCAGCTCGAGGTCGCCGTCGTGGAGCAGGCCGATGACCTCAGCAGTGTCGCCGGTGATGCGGTAGACCGACTCGCGGTCGAAGCCCAGGGCCACCCACTCGGAGCGGATGCGCTCATACTGCACCTGGGGGTTGAGGTAGTACGTGGCAAACGAGCGCTTGGACGCCACGTCACACCCCCCTTCCGCACATGGGGCAGACAACGTATCACCGCAGCATGCTGCGCCCCCGGAGCGCGAAGGGCGTCTTGTCTGGTCACAGCCTAGGCTCGCGACATGCCCTCGACCGCCAGCGCAGCGCAGGTGCGGCAGGTCGACGTGCTCGTCGACGTCGCGCGCTGGGCGCTCGCCCGCGAGGCCCAGGCAGCCGGCCTTGCCATCGCTGCACCGCTGCCCGACCTCGCGGGGCTCGACCCGCTGCCCTTCTGCAGTGCTGTGCGCGGGCACCGCGTGAGCCCGCTCGTGGCTGAGCACGGCGACGACCTCGGCCTGCCGCACGCGGCGATGGAGCAGGTGCAGGAGCTGGCCACCCAGGAGGCCCTGGCGGCGATGACCCTCGCGGTCCAGACTCCCCGCGTGCTCGATCTGCTCGCTGCAGCCGGCATCCCGGCGCTGGCCTACAAGGGGGTCGCGCTCAGCCTGCTCACGACCGGCCTGGCGACTGACCGAGGCAACGGCGACGTCGACCTGCTCGTGCACGAGTGCGACATCCCGGCCGCACTCGGGCTCCTGCAGGCCCAGGGCCTGCGGCTCGAGGTCTTCTCCCCCGCGCAGGTCGAGCACTGGTGGCCGCTCATCCGCTGGAGCACGCGTGAGCTGCTGCTCCTCGGCACGCCGGCGCAGGTGGACCTGCACTGGAGCGTGACCCAGGAGCACGGCCTGCTGCCGCCCACCGCCGACCTGCTGGCGCGCGCGCAGGTGATCGACGTGCTCGGCGCTCCCGTCACCACGCTCGGTGACGACGACACGCTGCTGGCCGCCTGCTACCACCTGCATCACGACGCGTACCGGTCGCTGCGCCACGTGGTCGACGTGATCCGCCTGCTGCGCTCGCGCACCGCGCCCGTCGTCTGGCAGGGGCGCCCGGCTGCGATGGCGGCGGAGTCCGCCCGCCTGGCTGTCGCGCTCGTCGGCGGGCTCCCCCAGGGACACCTCGAGGCGCTGGGCATCCCGCCGGCGCCGATCGCACCGGCCCTGCGCCAGTGGCAGGCGCACCGGCACGATCCGATGACGCGGGACCGCCCAGCAGGGCTCACGAGCACGTTCACGGAGACTCGCGACAGCTATCGGCACAGCCGGTTCGTGCGCGAGCTGCCGCGGATCGCCAGCACGTACCTGCTCATGCGCCTGGCGCCACGGCTGGAGGCGCCGGTCAACGCCGCAGGGATCGTGCAGGCCGTCACCGGCCGCCGCTGACCGCTGCTAGGTCTGCCGCGTCACGGTCGGCGTCGGGGTCGCGGTGACGCGGGTGGCCGTCGGTGCCGGAGTCGGCGTGGTCGTCGACGCAGGCTTGACCACGAGGGTCATGTAGCGCACCTGCCTGCCCGTACCCTGCTCGACCACGCGCAGCGGGAAGGTGCCGAGCAGCGTGGCGCGGAAGACCGGGATCGGCAGCTGACCGATGCCGTTCGAGTCCGTCTCGCCCAGAGCCACCCACTTGTCCTTCACCTTGATCTGCGTGAGGTAGGTGACATCGGGCTTGAGGAACTGCGCCACGACCGCGTGGGCCGCGAAGCGGGTGATCACCACGATCTGGCCCTTGGCCTGGGTCAAGCCGAGCGGCTGCAGGATGAGGCGCGGCTGGACCTGCACCTCCTGCGCGACCGACTCGGACACCACGATGATGCCGCCGCCGATGACGGTGGCGTTCTGCGGGTTGGTGACCTCACTGGGCGTCGGGGTCGGCGTGGGGCTGGCTGTGGGCGTGCGCGAAGGCGTGGGGGTCGGCGAGGGTGCCGGCGGCTGCGTGGGCGGCGGGGTCGCCGTCTGGGTCGGGCAGGGCGGCTCGCCATAGTCGCCGCAGGCCGCCTGGGCGGTCGGGGCGATCGCGAGCAGGCCGAGGGCGAGCGCGAGGCCGGCGGCGCCCGCAAGCGCGCGACGTCGTTTCACCATGGCAGGGCCCCCAGACTGAGCAATCGCTCGCCAGAATACCCCTCGCAGCGCAGGCCGGGACCGTGCAGCGGCTGCCGGACGCAGCCAGGACCGGCCATCACGCGCACGCATCGCGTGAGGTGACGACGACCTGCGGGTCGTTGACCATGGCCTGCGTGATCACCCGCGGCTCGACTTCGGGCACCGAGGGCTCCAGGAACTGCACGCGCAGGGTGCGGGTCTGGCCTCGGTTGACCGGCAGGTAGGCGTACCAGACCGGGCGGCCGCGCTCCTGGCCCAGGTACACCGTGGCCGGCTTGCCGTCGATGGTCGACGACAGGTAGGTCGCACCCACTGGCGCGTAGATGTAGGCCACCGTGCTCGTGGATCCGGCCGGTGCGCCGCGCACGTCGTAGCGGTCGTAGACGCCGGTGTTGCGCGGCAGGTTCGCCGGAGCGTCGTTGCGGATGGCGACCGTCACGGACGACTGCGGGGTCCCGGCCGGGCACACGCCCTGGGTGTAGTCGATGCCCGTCTGCATGAAGGCATCGGTCTTGCTGCCGGCGGAGTTGTTGAGCGCAACCGCCACCACGGAGCCCGGCGTGTCCGGGATGACGCCGCCCACCGATGTGCCGGCCAGCCACGCCTCCTCCTTGGGGTCTGCACTCCAGACCTGCACATCGCCGTTGGCGACCGGCTCACGCAGGGCATTGACCAGCGACACCGGGTCGAGGCGGGTGCTCAGCAGCCTGGCGATGACGGCATCGACCAGCGCCATCGTCACCCGGTCGCGCTGGGCGCGGTCGCGGTACTTCGCGTACACGTCGACGGTGAAGAACTGCTCGGCGTTCTGCGCCGTGATGGTCTCGCCGTCGGCCGACACCGGGCCGACCACCTGCAGGATCGCCGCGAGCACGCGCGGGTTCACGGTGATCACCCCGGAGACGGGCTCGCCACGGGCAGCCATGCCCGCCGTGGCCAGCCGAGCGACGGTCGGGAAGTGCGGGGTCTGGTTGACGGTGTTCCAGCCGCGCAGGCGCTGCTGCCACAGCTCGCGGGCATCGGCGGGGGCGCTGGCATCGGGGATGGGCACGCTGTTGAGCTGGGTGCTCGTGCCGGTGCGCTGGACCGACAGCCGGCCATCGCGGGCCCGCACCGTCACATAGCCGCCCGGGAAGCCACCGCCGCCGCGCGCCTCTGCCGGGTTCTCGAGCAGCACCAGCCACGTGCGTGCGCCGTCGGCGCCGAGCATCGACGGACCCCACGTCGCCAGTTCGGCCGCAGCAGCAGCAGGCCCCGATGACGAGGCGGCCAGGTCGCGGAACCGGATGACCGGGCTGGCCAGCGGGCCCAGCAGCGCATCGGTGTCGATCTGCTCGAGCCGTGCGGCCGCGTCGGCCAGGCTCGCGCCGAGCCGGCGCAGGTCCGGAGCCGCGCCCTGGAGCGAGGACAGGTCGAGGGAGCCGTCATCGCCCTGCACCTGCCAGTTGATGACCTGCTGCGCCTTGGGCACCAGCGGCCGCGCGGCGGAGAGCACCTCGTCGAGCGAGGCTGCGAGATCGGCCGTCGCCCCGGCGGAGGCGCCGATGAAGGGCACCATGCCCAGGACCCGCCACGACAGGGCGTGGGTGCTGGAATTGAGCTCGGCGGCATCGGCCTGCGCCTGGTCGACGGCGGGTGCCAGCTGCGACCACTGGCGCGAGTTCACGACCCCCGTGAGGGCGGTGGCGGAGGCATCGACCGCCTGCGCCTGGCGCACCGTGACGAACCACGACCGCACCGCGAGCACCGCACCCAGGATGATCAGGACAGCGCCGATGATGACCACGAGCCCGATGAGCAGCCGGCGCTTCCCATGGGGCGCGGGCGGCTGGTGATCAGGCACGTCTTGAGTCTTACACAGCCATGGCGGCGCAGACGATCAGCCGGTGGGCAGCTGCGCCATCCAGGCCAGCACCGTCGCCAGGCCGCTGCTGAAGTCGACCGGCGCCACGTCGGGGAAGAGCGTGCGCAGCAGGGCCGGGTCGTTGAGCGAGTTGCGCACGTCGGCGGCACGCGCGGGCTCGTGCACGATCGCGAGATCCGCGCCGAGCTGGCGCTCGAGCTCGGCCACGACGCCGTTGACCGTGATCGCCGCACCGAAGGCCAGGTTCACCGGCCGATCCCACGACAGCCGACGGTCGAGGGCTGAGGCGAGCACCGCCACCACGGAGTCGACATGGGTGAAGTCGCGCGTCTGCTCGCCGTCGCCGTGCACGGTGAGCGGCTGGCCGGCGCGGGCCAGCCAGGCGAACTTCGGGATCACTGCTGCGTAGTCGTGGTCGGGTCGCTGCAGCGGGCCGTAGACATTGAAGAAGCGCAGCGCCAGCACATCGAGGCCGTACACCTGCCGGAAGGCCATCGCATAGGACTCGGCGGCCAGCTTGCTCGCGCCGTACGGCGACATCGGCTGGGTCCACATCTCCTCGGCCTTGGGCAACGCCGTGTTGACGCCGTAGACCGACGACGAGGACGAGAAGACCACGTGGGCGCCCGCGGCGCGGGCGGCCTCGAGCACCCGCAGGGTGCCGGTCGCATTGACGTCGTGCGTCGCCGCCGGATCCTCGATCGAGCGCGGCACGGAGCCTCGCGCAGCCAGGTGCACCACCGCGTCGGCGCCCTCGATCGCGCCTGCGACAGTTGCGGCGTCGACGATCGTGCCCTCGATGAGGGTGACCTCGATGCCGTCGAGGTTCGAGACGAGCCCGGTGGACAGATCGTCGAGCACCACCACGGAGTCGCCCCGCTGCGCGAGCGCTCGCGCGAGGTTGGAGCCGATGAACCCGGCCCCTCCGGTGATGAGCACCCTCATGGGCCGCAATCATGGCGCATCACGTCTTCAGTGCAGGAGTCGCGCCTGTTCGTGTGGATAGACTTCACTGCAGCGGTTCGCAGCGCAGGCATGCATGCAGACGCGCACCGACTCTGGAGGCAACAGTGCGAACGCTCGTCACGGGTGGAGCGGGGTTCATCGGCTCCCATCTCGTTGATCGCCTGCTCGAGCAGGGCGACCAGATCGTGATCCTTGACGACCTCTCCACCGGGCGGCACGACAACATCCGCCACCTCGCGAGCAACCAGGACGTCGAGTTCATCCGCGGGTCGATCCTCAACAGCGACCTCGTCGACGACGCCGTGCGCCGCGTCGACCGCGTGTTCCACCTGGCCGCCGCCGTCGGCGTCAACCTCATCGTGCAGCGCCCGCTCGAGAGCCTCGAGACCAACATCCGCGGCAGCGACATCGTGCTCGAGAAGTGCCACAAGTACGGACGCAAGGTGCTCGTCACCTCCACGAGCGAGATCTACGGCAAGAACACCTCCGACGCCCTGCACGAGGACGACGACCGCATCCTGGGCTCCCCGCTCAAGGCGCGCTGGTCCTACAGCGCCGCGAAGTCGATCGAGGAGGTGCTCGCCTACACCTACTGGAGCGAGAAGGGCCTGCCCACGGTCATCGCACGCCTGTTCAACACCGTCGGCCCGCGCCAGGTGGGCAACTACGGCATGGTCGTGCCGCGGCTCATCGACCAGGCGCTGCGCGGCGCCCCCATCACCGTCTACGGCGAGGGCACCCAGACCCGCTGCTTCTGCCACGTCGCCGACTCCGTCGGCGCGCTCATCGGCCTCATGGACGACCGGGCGGCCGAGGGCCGGGTGTTCAACGTGGGCAACGCCGATGAGATCTCGATGCTCCAGCTGGCCGAGACCATCCGCACGCAGCTGGGCTCCAGCAGCGAGATCGCGCTCGTGCCCTACGAGCAGGCCTATGAGCCCGGCTTCGAGGACATGCAGCGCAGGCGCCCCGACACGACGCGCATCCATGATCTGCTCGGCTGGGAGCCGACGCGCACCCTGGCGCAGATCATCGACGACGTCGCCACGGATCTGCGCACTCGGATTGCCTAGTGTTCACGGTCAACCCGTGGGGCGCGCTGGCGATCTTCGTCGGCACCACAGCGCTCAGCGGGCTGCTCGTGTGGGTGAGCATCGCGATCGCGCATCGCTACGAGATCCTCGACCAGCCTGACGGCCTGCGCAAGATCCAGTCACGCCCCATCCCCAAGCTCGGCGGCGTCGCGATCGCCATCGCCTTCAGCGCCTCTGCAGTGCTCGTGCTCACGCGTGCCGGCGACTCGCTCGTGCTCACCGAGGCGCTCGGGATCCTCGTGCCGGCCATCGCCGCGGCCCTCGTCGGCTACCTCGATGACAAGCGCGGGCTGACGCCCGGCCTGCGACTTGCCCTGCAGGCGGTCGTCGGCATCGCGATCGCGTGGGCCCTGCACGAGCAGGTGCACATCACCGGCGTGCTGGCGATCGACCTGGTCATCATGGTGCTGTGGGTCATGACGCTCATCAACGGAGTGAACCTGCTCGACAACTCCGACGGCCTGGCCGGAGCCACCGTGCTCATCTCCTCCCTGATGGCCAGCGCCGTCGCCGGCATCAGCGGGCAGTACCTCATCGCCGCCCTGGGCGTCGCCCTCGCCGGCACGGCCGCCGGCTTCCTGCTGCTCAACTGGAATCCCGCGCGCGTCTACATGGGCGACTCGGGCGCCTACTTCCTGGGCACGATGCTCGCGGCGCTCACCCTGCAGCTGAAGATCACCACCGTCGCCCTGCCGTGGACCCTCATCGTCCCGCTCTTGCTCGCCTCCCTGCCGCTCATCGACACTTGCTTCGTGGTCATCTCACGCCTGCGGCAGGGCATCCACCCGTTCACCGCGGGTCGCGACCACCTGAGCCACCGGCTGCAGAACTCCGGCCTCAGCGTCGGCAACTCCGTGCTCACGCTGGCGTTGTTCCTGCTCGCCACCGGGTTCGCCGCGATCGCGATCACGGCCGTGAACACATGACGACCTCCGACCAGTTCAGCTCATATGCGGCGATCATCGCGCTGCTGCTCGTCGGCTTCGCGATCGTCGCGGTCATCGGGCGCAGGGCCATGGTGCTGCGCGCCTGCGTCGCCGGCTACTCGCTGCACATCGCCGTCAGCGCCTTCCTGCTCTACTACTACGGCGTCGGCGCCATCGGCCCCGATGCCGGCTCCTACAACGCCCTGGCCAACCAGCTCGCCGACTCCATCTCGGGGCAGTCGAGCGGGCTCACGTATGTCGAGGGCAAGGAGGGCTGGCTCTACGTCCTGGCCATCCTCTACGTGACCTTCGGCAAGGCACCGGAGATCGGCCTCATCGTCATCGCGACCCTCATGGGCATCGTCCCCGCCATCATGGCCAGCGCCTCGCGCATGATGGGCTGGGAGGCCAGTGCGCGGCTGGCTGCCTGGATCGCGGTGCTGCTGCCCTCGCTCGTCATCTGGCCGAGCAGCATCCTGCGCGAGGGGCCCTCGATCTTCCTGCTGTCGCTCATGGTGCTGGCCGTCGGCATGTTCCACCGCAACCGTCCGCTGCCGGCCGGGGTGCTCCTCATCCTGGCCACCGCCACGATGATGTGGATCCGCCCGCCGATCGGCATCGCGGCCTTCCTCGGCATCGCGATCGCCGTCGCCTTCGCCCCATGGCGCCGCACCTCCGGAGTGATGGGCACCCTGATCTTCCTGGCGCCGGCGGCGCTGGCGCTGCCGTTCGGGCTCGTGCGGGGCAGCAGCCAGTTCAGCCTCAGTGCCGCCGGCACCCTGCGCGAGAACCTGGCAGCCGGAGCCTCGACGAGCACCGGCGCGACCGCCGAGGGCTGGGACACGGTCGGCGGCGCGCTCATGAGCATGGTGCGCGACCTGCCTGCCGCCAGCTTCGGTCCGCTGCCCTGGGAGATGCTGCGCCAGCCCTGGCAGCTGGCCGTCGACGGTGTCAGCTTCATCGTCCTGGCCGTCTTCGTCGTCATCGCCCTGCGCAGCAGGATCACGCGCAGCGAGGCCATCACCCTGGTGCTGCCCGCGATCGCCGTGCTGCTCGTCGTGGCAGCGGCCTTCGGCAACTACGGCTTCGTGGTGCGCCAGCGCAGCCAGGCAGTGCCCTTCATCATCCCGGTGGCCGCCGCGGGCTTCATGCTGCGCCGCCGGGGCAGCCTGGCCAAGGAGCTGCCGATGCCGGACGCGACGGCTGCCCGGTCCCATGCCTGACCGCATCCGGGTCCTGCGCCTCATCGCACGCATGAATGTCGGCGGCCCTGCGGTGCAGGTGACCGGCCTGATGCGCCACCTCGACGCCGAGCGCTACGACCAGCGTCTGGTCACCGGCTGGTGCGCCCCGGATGAGGCCGACTACCTGCTGACCCAGGCGCCCGATGTCGACGTGCGGCGCATCGACGGCCTGGGCCGCGCCGTGCGCCCCGGCGACGACCTGCGCGTCATCGCCACCCTGCGCTCGGCCATCCGATCGTTCCGGCCGCACATCATCCACACGCACACGGCCAAGGCCGGCATGATCGGTCGCGCCGCAGCGCAGCTCGCGCGCACGGATGCACGCCTGGTGCACACCTTCCACGGTCACCTGCTGCACGGGTACTTCTCCCCCGCGCGCACCCGGGCGCTCATCGAGCTCGAGCGCCTCCTCGCCCGCGGCACCGACCGGATCGTCGCCGTGGGCCCGCAGGTCCGCGACGACCTGCTCGCAGTGCGCATCGGCACGCCCGAGAAGTACGTGATCATCCCGCCCGGCCTGGACTTTGACGCCCCCCCATCGCGCGCCGACGCCCGCAGGGAACTGGGCATCGGCGATGACGCCATCGTGATCTCGCTCATCGGCCGGCTCACGGGCATCAAGCGCGCCGACCGGTTCGCCGAGGCCGCCGAGCTCGTGCACCGAGCACGTCCGGGCGTCGACCTGCGCTTCCTGGTCGCCGGCGACGGCGACACCGCCGCTGGCCTCGCCGAGACCATCCGCGCGCGCGACCTCCCGGTGACGATGCTCGGGTGGCGCTCCGACATCCCCGTGCTGCTCGGCGCGACCGACGTGCTGGCGCTCACCAGCGACAACGAGGGCACGCCGATCAGCCTCATCCAGGCGGCGATGGCCGCGGTGCCCGTCGTCGCCACCGATGTGGGGTCGGTCAGGGACGTCGTGCTCGACGGCCAGACGGGCCTGCTCGCGCAGACCAGCGCCGAGTCGGTCGCTGCACAGATCCTGCGACTGGTCGACGACCCCGCGCTGCGCGCAGCCATGGGCCTGCGGGCGCAGGAGCTGGCGCACGGGCGCTACAGCGCCCAGCGCCTTGCCGCCGACCACGACGCCCTCTACACCGCGCTGCTGGCGAGCCGGAAGACTGGCTGACCATGTGCGGCATCACAGGCCTGGTCGGGGCCCGGGCGGGCGATCGGGCGCTGCTCGAGCAGATGACGCGCACCCTCGAGCACCGAGGGCCCGACGACGAGGGCTACGCGCACGACAGCGTCGCTGCCCTGGGCATGCGACGGCTCTCGATCATCGACGTCGCCCATGGGCAGCAGCCCTATACCGACGAGAGCGGCTCGATCCAGGTCGTGTTCAACGGGGAGATCTACAACCACCACGAGCTGCGCACCTCGCTGCTCGCCGCGGGACACGTGCTGGCAAGCGGCGCCGACGGCGAGGTCATCGCGCACCTCTACGAGGACGATCCCGACGGCTTCATGCACCAGCTCGACGGCATGTTCGCCATCGCCATCGTCGATCGACAGCGCGGGCGACTCGTGCTCGTGCGCGACCGCTGGGGCAAGAAGCCGCTGCTCTACGCACAGGCGGGCAGCACCCTGGCCTTCGCGTCGGAGATGCGCGCGCTCCTGTGCTGCCCGTTCATCGACCGGGCCGAGGACGAGGACGCGATCGAGGCCTACCTCACGCTCGGGTACATGCCGCAGGCCACGACTGCGCTGCGCTCCGTGCGCAAGGTGCCGCCCGGCCACGTGCTGCACGCAGACCTCGACCTCAGCACCGTGACCTGCACCCCGTGGTGGCAGCCGCGCATCGAGCCCGACGCATCGCTGACGATGGACGAGGCAGTCGCGCGCACCGAGGAGCTGCTGCTCGCCGCCGTGCGCAAGCGACTCGAGAGCGAACGGCCGCTGGGCGTCTTCCTGTCCGGCGGCGTCGACTCCAGCCTCATCGCCGCGGCCGCCGTGCGCACGTCGTCCGGGCCGGTGCACACGTTCTCGATCGGCTTCGCCGACCCTGCCTTCGACGAGACCGCGCATGCCGAGCAGGTCGCACGCGTGCTCGGCACCCGGCACACGACCTACCGGGCCGACGAGCTGCTCGGCGACGTCATCGCGTCACTGCCGCAGGTGCTCGACCAGCCCTTCGCCGACTCCAGCACCGTGCCCACGCTGCTGCTCGCGCAGATGGCGCGCGCCCAGGCGGTCGTCGCCCTCGGCGGTGACGGCGGAGATGAGCTGTTCGGCGGCTATGTGCGCTACCGCGCCGCACCCGCACTGCAGCGCGCCCAGGGGGTCCCGGGCCTGTTCGCCCTCGCGCGCGCCGCGCGCCCGGTGACGGCACGCGTGCTCGGAGCCCGCCGTTCGACGCGGCTGCACGACGCCCTCACCTCGCACTCGTCGCTGCTGTCGCGCTACCTCGAGGTGATGGCCCTGGACCCGTCGGCACCCTCTCGCGCTGCCGCGGCAGCGTTCGCGGATGCGTGGCGCCAGCAGCCCGGGCTCGACCTGCGCCTGCGCCCGCGCCTGGTCGACCTCATGACCTACCTGCCTGACGACATCCTGCTCAAGGGCGACCTTGCCACCATGGCGGCCAGCCTCGAGCTGCGCTCGCCGCTGCTCGACCGCGACGTCACCGACTTCGCGCTGACCCTGCCGGAGCCGCTGCTGCTGAGCGACGGCGGCAAGCCGGTGCTCAAGCGCCTGGCCAGGCAGTGGATCCCCGGCTTCGATGCCGACCGGCCCAAGATGGGGTTCGGCATCCCGCTGCCACTGCTGCTCGCCGGCGCTGGCGCGCAGCTGCCCGGCGCGACGCCGGCCCAGCAGTGGGCCCAGCTGCGACTCGACCAGTGGCGCGCCACGTGGCTGGCATCAGGAGGCGCAGATGCGCGTCGTTGAGGTCATCACCGGCCTGGGGCTCGGCGGCGCCGAGCAGGGGCTCGTCAACCGCCTGCACTTCCAGCCCGACGACGTCGAGACCACGGTCATCAACACCCGGCCCGAGCTCGATCGCTTCAGCGCCGATGTGCGCGAGCATGCCGATGCGCTCATCGAGACGGCGCCGACGGCCTTCGGGCGCACCTCGCTCGCAGGGCTGATCCGCGACCAGCGCCCCGATGTCGTGATCAGCCACCTGCCGATGGAGTCGACGCGACTGCTCTGGACTCGCGTGCCCCGCGAAGTGCCCACCGTGATCATGGCCGAGTCCGAGGTGATGAGCACGCGGCCGCTGCGCAACGCGATGCTCAAGGCCCTCGCACGGCCGGTGCAGCACCGTGCCGCGCTGCACATTGCGATCTCGCAGCTCGCGGCGCAGGGCTGCCAGTGCCGCGGTGCGCACCGCATCGTGATCTCACCGCTGGGTGCTCACCTGCCGCCGACTGAGGAGCTCGCGAGCCCCTGGCCCGCAGGCGCCCGCCTTCGGCTGCTCAGCCTCAACCGGCTGATCGAGGCCAAGAACCTCGTCACGCTCGTGCTGGCCGTCGGCGACGAGGCCACGGCGATGCGCGCGGCTGGCGCGCACCTGCTGATCGTCGGCGACGGGCCGGAGCAGGCTGCCATCGAAGCCGCCATCGGCAGCGCCGGGCTCGACGACCTCGTGACCCTGCATCCGGCGATCTCGCCGCCGAGTGCAGTGCTGCGCGAGGCGGACTGCCTCATCGTCAGCTCGCTGTTCGAGGGCGGCCCGCTGACCATCTACGAGGCGCTGCTCGTCGGCACGCGAGTCACGAGCACGCCCGTGGGTGTCGCGCCGCAGACGCTCGCCGGCGACGACGGCCACCTGGTGCTCATGCACGGCACCGGCCGCGCCGACCTGCGCACAGGCCTGCTGCGCACGCTGGCCCAGCAGCCGGTGACCCCCGATGAGCGAGCCGCGCGTGCGCTCGCGGGCCATGTCTGGGGCTCCGAGCACCGCTCGGCTGAGTTCTACGACGCCATCCGAGCGCTGGTGCAGCCATGAGCCTGGTGGTGGTCACGGTGGTCAAGGACGATGTCGCAGGCCTTGCCTTCACCTGCGCCTCGCTCGACCGCCAGACCCTGCCCGTGACGCACCTGATCGTCGACGGCGCCTCCGGTGCATCAATGAGGCCGCTGCTCGACGAGCGCGCCGCTCTCGAGGGCACCACCGTCGTCAGCGAGCGCGACCATGGCATCTTCGACGCGATGAACCGAGCCCTCGCCCTCGTGCAGCCCGATGACCGCGTCTGGTTCCTCAATGCCGGCGACGCGCTCATCCACGATGACGACTTCGCCTACGTCGATGCTGCAACCGCAGGCGACGACTTCACCTGGGGCTTCGGTCCTGCCCGCGTGATCGAGCGCGACGGCTCGGTGCGCGAGGTGCAGGCGCAGGCGCCGTACACGCCGCACAACCATGCCTACGGGCTGACCCCCATCTGCCATCAGGCCACAGTCGTGCGCGCGCAGCTGCTGCTGCAGCTCGGCGGCTTCGACTTCGCGCACTACCCGCTCGCCGCTGACTACCGCACCCTGCTGCAGCTGGCGCGCATCGCGCCGCCCATGCAGTGGGATCGGCCTGTCGTCGACTACCGCGCAGGTGGCCTCTCGGATCGCTGGCTCCTGCGCGCGCACTGGCAGCAGCACCGCGCACGCTGCGAGCAGCTCGACACCTCGACTGTCGGCACGGCACGCAGCCTGGTCCGCGTCACGCACATGACCGCGCGCATCACCACCGGCCGTGCGATCGAGCGGCTGGCGCGCACCGGCATCGTGCCCGCCGACTGGCGACGACGGCGGGCCAGTGCACGCCGTGGCTGATGAGCGTCGCCTAGAGTCCCTCGCATGAACCGCGAGCTGTTCAGTCGCACAGGGCTGCGCCGGGCCAGCGGCCGACTTCGCCGCAGCGCCGTCCGGGCGCTGGGCGTCGACCTCGAGGCTGTCGTGCACCTCGACTCGCACTACGCGACACCGGTCTCCTGGGTCGAGCGCCTCGCACTGCACTCCCCCGCCTGCACGGTCGAGCTCGCGCATCCGCGCGACCCCGAGGTGGTCACCCACGCGTTCGGTGCACGGTGGGTCTACCGCATCGAGTCGTGCATCTGGGATCCGCAGGGCGATCTCGCCTTCACGAGCGACCATCGGCTGATCGCCGAGAGCACCTCCTGGCCGCCGCTGCACGCCCTGACCTCGTGGCCCGTCAAGCCGCGCCACGCCCCACGACTGCAGCTCGACGGCGACTGCATCATCATGCCCACCACCGGCTACGGCCACTGGCTGCTCGAGGACCTCCCCTGCGTGCTCGCAGCCCTCGAGCACTCGCCGCAGGCCACCATCGTCGTGTCCGCCCAGGCACCCGGCTTCGTGCGCGCCTTCCTGCGCACCCTGCCCAATCGCGTGGTCGACGCCGATGGCCCCGTGACGCTCGCCAATGTCGTCATGGTCGGCCGCGGGCCCGACACCGGCTGGACGCACCCGGTCGACGCCGCGCGCATCGCCGCGATGTTCGGCGCACTCGCCTCGGGCGATCGAGCCGTGTACGGCACTCGCTCGGGCGGACGCCGCGCCCCGGCCAACGAGACTCAGGTCGAGGCCACCTGCCGCGAGCTCGGTGTCGCGGTCGTGAGCACGGCCGCGATGCCGCTGGATGAGCAGGCGCGACTGTTCGCCAGCGCACGGCTGGTGGTCGTCCCGCACGGGGCAGGGCTCGCCAACATCGTGTGGATGCAGCCGGGAGCACGCGTCATCGAGCTCTTCGAGGCCGACTACGTGGTGCCCTGCTACGCCGAGCTCGCGGCCGTGCGCGGCCTGCAGTACTCGTGCCTGATCGCAGCCACGCCGGGCGACTCGAGCGTCGACCTCGAGGCCCTGCGCGGGCTCATCGCATCGAGCTGACCGCACTCGTCGTGCGCAGCAGGCTCAGGCCCTGATGTAGATCGCGTCCATGTCGATCGGGCGACCGTCGAGGAAGCGCTCGGTCTGGATGCTGGCCAGAGCAAGACCCGCGTCGAGCAGGAGCTCCTCGAGCGCGACACGCGAGGGCGCGCCCTCGTAGTAGTCACGCACGGCGAACTCGACCTCGACGCCGCGCGCTGCAGCCAGCAGGCGCGGGCAGCCGCGCAGCACGTCGAGCTCGTGACCCTGGGTGTCGATCTTGAGGTAGGCACCACCGAGGGCAGCAAGGTCGCCGAGCAGCTCGTCGAGGGCGCGGACCTCGACCTCGATCGCGTCGGCGACCGTGGTGCCTGCGGCATCGGATTCTGCGTGCAGGCTGTTGAGCAGGCTCGACTCGTGGCGGTGCAGGGTGGCGCTGCCGCGCTCGGCTCCTGCGGCTGCCGCGTGCACGGTCCAGCTGCCGTCGCGCGCGGCGCGCTCGCGCAGTGGCACCAGGCAGCGCGGGTCGGGCTCGATGCTGATGATGCGGCCGGTGAAGCCGAGCCGGCGCTGCTGCAGGGCCCAGGCCCCGTCGTTGGCGCCGACGTCGACCAGCGTCGTGATGCCCAGGGTCTCGAGCAGGCGCAGGCGCTGGCCGTCGAGGCCGGAGAGCGCCGGGCGGAGGTCGTAGCCCACCCGCCACAGGAGGCGTCGGGCGTGCGTGCTGATGCCGAGCTCCTGGGCGCGGTGCACGATCGAGCCCAGTCGCGCACCCACGCTCCTGGGAGCGCGCGGGGTGTTCATGCGCGTCAGGATACGACCGGGCGCCAGATCACCAGCGAGTAGCCGTCGATGAAGAAGGAGCCCACGAAGCTGCGCCGCTCCTCGAGGATCTCGATGCGGCCCTGCTCCTGGAGCCCGCGCAGGTGGTCGAGGTAGCCCTGCAGGTACTTGCGCTTCTCGAAGTAGCGCACCGACAGGTAGTCGAGCAGCTGGGTCTGGTCGAGCAGCTCGCCGATGGGCTCGACGTTGATGACCAGGGCCGGCTGCTTGTCGAGCAGGTAGTCGACGAAGGCGCCGTAGTTCGTGCCGATCTGCTCCAGGGAGGCCATCGTGAAGACTGCGCTGCTGTCGGCGAGGTCGAAGTCGGCATCGGGATCGAAGTAGGCGAAGATGGCGGCGTGCAGTCGGGAGTCGCCCGTCTTGGCCGCATAGGCCTGGATGACTCCCTGCGACGAGGTCGCCCAGTCCAGGCCCGTGAGCTCGGCTTCGGGGAAGCGCTCGCGCAGCCGCACGAGGTTGTGACCGGTGCCGCAGCCGAACTCGTAGATGCTCGAGTAGCCCTGCAGGTAGGTGTCGGCCACCCAGTCGAGCAGCACGGAGAGCATGGAGTACTCCAGCCCGCGGTCGACCGGTGCGATCCAGCGCTGGCACCAGCGCACGATCGGGATCTTGCCGAAGTACTTGGGGATGATGGCCTCGGCTGCCGAGCTCTCCTGCAGCTCGGTGAGGTTCTGCGCCCAGCCGCGCTCCCAGTCGTCGGCACGGTGCCGGCCGGACTGCACGACGTCGTCGTTGAGGAAGTCGAGCACGCGCAGGATCAGCTGGTCACGCTCGGCCTGGTCGATCTCGGTGTAGCGCAGGTCATGCTGGGCGATGCGCCCGCGCATCCAGGGGCTCAGCGTGCAGTTCCAGGCGCGCTCGAAGTCGCTCGCGTCGATCGTGTTCACCGGTGCTCCAGTCACGTGTTCACGCCTGGCTACAGGCGCACATTGGGGTAGTTCGCCACGAACCAGTCGACTGTGCGCTTGATGCCGACGTCCACGGGAGTGAAGTCGAAGCCGCCGATCTGGTCGAGCAGGGGCTGGGCATTGGACGGCTTGCGGAACTGGCCGTCGGGCTTGTCGGACTGGAAGATGATCTCGCCGGTGAAGTCCATCGCATCGGCGACCAGGTGCACGAGCTCCTTGATCGGCATCTCGATGCCGGAGGTCAGGATGATCGGCTCGGTGCCCTGGTAGTCGTTGAGCACCCAGGTGACCAGCTTGGCGACATCGCCGGAGTAGATGAACTCGCGCAGCGGGTTGCCGCTGCCCCACACCATGAGCGGCTCGTTGTTCTGCTTGGCGAGGTAGCACTTGTGGATCAGCGCAGGGGCGACATGCCCCTCCTCGAGGTTCCAGTTGTCGTGCGGGCCGTAGATGTTGGTCGGGACCGCGATGACGAAGTCGGAGTTCCACTGCGCGCGATAGGCGCGGGTCTGCACGTCGAGCATGCGCTTGGCATAGGCGTAGCCGAAGTTCGAGGGGTGCGGCGGGCCGTTGTGGAGATCCTCGACCGACAGCGGGTAGCTGGCCTCGGCCGGGAAGATGCACGTGGACATGAACGACACGAGGCGCTGGACATCGTTCTGCCGCGCGCATTCGAGCACGTTGGTGTTGATGAGGATGTTGCTGCGGAAGAAGTCGCCCGAGTGCATGATGTTGCCGCCGATACCGCCGACGACGGCCGCGAGGTGGATCACGTGCGTGGGCTGGACCTCCTTGAACAGGCGGTCGGTGGCCTCGAAGTCACGCAGGTCGGCATCAGCGCGGGTGGCGAAGAAGGTGTCGTCGCCGAGCACCTCGCGCAGGGCGCTGCCGACCATGCCGTCGGAGCCGGTGACCAGGATCCTCTTCGTCATGCTGGCCCTCCAGCCGCATAGAGACCTCGCTGCCAGGCGACCGTGCGTGCAAGGCCGTCATCGAGCGACACGAAGTCGCGCTTCTGCGACAACTCTACCGTTCTGGTGAGGTCGAGCCAGACGTCATCAGGTGCACCTGCAGCGCCCGCCGACACCTCGGGGATCGTCACCGAGGCACCTGTCAGGGCCCCGATCGACGAGGCCAGGTCGCGGATCGAGGTTCGCGAGGTGCCGCCGACGTTGTAGACGCCCAGGGTGCCGCGCAGCGCGATGTCGAGGAGCATCTGCACAGCGTCGGTGATGTAGCAGTAGGTGCGCATCGCGACGCCGGCGTCGCGCAGCGAGATCTCGCCGTGCAGCAGGCCATTGCGGATGAACTCGTTGAGCACGCGCGTGTCATCGGTGCGCGTCGCCGGGCCGTAGGCCAGCGCCAGCCGTGCCGAGTTGGCCTGGATGCCGCGCGACTCGCGTGCCGCGAACATGATCGCCTCGCCTGCCCGCTTGCCCTCGATGTACGAGGCGCGGGGGTGGTCGGTGCTCGTGGTGCCGATCATGTGCTCCGCGAACGGCGGCACGACGAGCCCCGAGTACACCTCGGAGGTGCTCACGAAGAGCATGCGGCCGCCCGGCTCGACATGATCGACCAGCGCCAGCGTCGCCGAGGTGTTGAGTGCGAGGGTCGCCAGGGGGTTGGCGGTGAACTTGCCCGGCTGCCCGTAGCCGGCGGCATGGATGACGAGGTCGAACCCCGGCAGTGCCGCGACCACGCTGGGGTCGGTGAGGTCACCGGCGACGACCGCGGCGCCAGCACCGAGGTCGAGATCGCTCGCAAGCAGGCCGCTGCGCGAGGTGCCGACGACGCGCGAGGGGCCGTTGCCCGTGCGCTGGGCGGCCACGAGCGTCGCGAGCAGGTAGGTGCCGACGAGCCCAGTTGCTCCGGTCACGAGCACCGAGGCGCCACTGAGCGCTGCGAGATCAGTGGTCGCGAGGATCACCTCGACGTCGGCAGCGACCTGGTCAGCCATCGATGAGCCTGTCGAGCGATGCCCGGATGCCCCTGGGCGTCAGCCCGATCGCCTCGTAGTGGTCGTCGACGCTGCCGTAGCCGCGCAGGAACTCGCGCGGGATCCCCGTGGATGCGATCGCGGCCGGCAGCCCCTGCAGCGCCGACAGCACCGCGGGTGCCGTGGAGTACTCGTAGAACGGCTCGACGAGCAGGATCCGCCCCGAGCCCGCGTGCGCGCGCAGCGTTGCTGCGTCGAAGGGCTGCACCGAGGTGCAGTAGAGCACCGTGACGTCGGCGTCGGCGCAGGCCTCGAGCACGGCGTCCTTCACCGGGCCGAAGGCGACGACGCACGCCTGCGCACCCGTGCGCAGCACCTCGATGCGCCCAGGCTCGACGTCGCTGCTGTCGGCGTTCACGAGCTCGGAGATGCGCGTGTAGGTGAGCGAGGCATTGGCGTAGGTCTGCCGGTAGAGCGACTCGAACTCGGCGGCCGTGCCCGGCACGAGGATCTGCACGCCCGGCACATTGCTGAGGATGCCGACATCGCCGGGGCAGTGGTGAGTGCAGCCCAGGGCGGCGTAGTCGACCGAGGCGCCGACGGACACCAGGTTGCCCGGCAGCTGCTGGTAGGCGAAGTCGATCTTGATCTGCTCCAGGGCGCGCTCGACCAGGAACGGCGCGATGGTGTGAATCACCGGGATGAGCCCGCCCTTGGCCAGGCCGGCGCCGAGTCCGATGGTCGACTGCTCGAGGATGCCGATGTTGTAGACGCGGTCGGGATGCGCCTCCTTGGCATGCCGGAAGGCGAAGACGCCGATATCGCCCAGCAGTGCGACCACGCGCTCGTCGGTGTCGATGAGCTCGGTGGTGACCCGAGCGAAGGCGCCTCTCATGACTGGTCCCCGAACATCTCGACGAGATCGGCTGACGTCGGCGAGGCATGGTGCCACGCCGGGTTGTTCTCCATCTGCGCGATGCCGCGCCCCTTGATGGTCTCGGCGATCACGACCGTCGGCGCACCAGTCGGGGCCAGGGTGAGCGCCTGCAGGATGCTCGGGTGGTCGTGGCCGTCGATCTCGACGGCGTTCCAGCCGAAGGCGGCGAACTTGGCCGCGAGCGAGTCGACCATGAGCGCGCGGTCGGTGGAGTGGTTGTGATCGACGATGCACACGAGGTTCTCGAGGGCGTGGTGGCCGGCGAGCAGCGCCGACTCCCAGACCGTGCCCTCATTGGCCTCGCCGTCGCCGATGAGCACCACGATGCGGCCGTCCTGGCCGGTGATGCGCTTGGCCAGCGCCATGCCCACGCCGATCGGCAGGCCGTGGCCGAGGGAGCCGGTGGAGGCGACGACGCCGGGGACCTGGTTGCTGTCGGGGTGGCCGCCGAGGTGACTGTCGTAGGTGCCGAACTGGTCGAGCCACGCGCTCGGGATGGTGCCGATGCTCACGAGCAGCGCGTAGAGCCCGAGCGAGGCGTGGCCCTTGGACAGGATGAAGGTGTCGGGAGCCTGGCCTGCTGCCTCCTGCGCAGCGATGACCTCGCGGTACTCCACCCACAGCAGGTCGAGGATCGACAGGGCACTGGGCACATGGCCCTCGCCGGCGCGCGAGGAGGCAGCGGCGATCTCCCGGCGCATCGCGTGGAGCTCGCGCTCGAGCGCGACTGGGTCGGAGGCCATGCACCTACTCTATTGACTGCGCGTGCACGCAGGTCGGCGTGCTCGGACCTGCGTTCAGGGCCGCTGCAGCACCTTCTTGGCCAGTCGCTTGGCCTTGCCCAGCTCCCAGATGCCCTTGTGCCAGGCGCGCTGCGTGAAGGTCACGGACCGGTCAAGCCTGGGCTCGCTCAGCGCCTG
>JAQTXL010000138.1 GCA_028688835.1 Candidatus Nanopelagicales bacterium
CCATCGTCACGAGCTGCCCGTAGGTCAGGCCGGTGGTCGTGATCCACACGACGCTTCGGCTCTTGGCCTTGGTGCTCGCGGTCTGGGTCAGGTGGATGAGCCCGCCGGTGCTCTGCACGCTGGCCGGGCTGCAGGTGCTCGTCGCCGTGAAGCCGGCGACGGGCCTGTTCCTGGCGGCGTTCCAGCCGCACTGCGCCGAGATCTCGATCGTCGCCTTGTCGATCGTGAAGGACTTCACCGGCCCGTACCAGGTGTAGCCGGTGTCGGCGCAGGACTTCGCCGGCTGCTCGTTCACGCTGACCTCCTTCGTGGCCCGCTGCCCATAGAGCGCAGTCACGATGTACCCGGGCTGGCCCTGGCAGGCCTCGGCCTCGATGCCGGTCGTCGAGTGCAGGCCCAGGCCGGCGGTCTTCGTCAGTGCCCACACCGTCTGCTCGTGCGTCACCGACGGCACCACCTCGGCCCAGGTCGACACGTACTGCAGCGGATCGGCGTGTGCGGTCGCGGCGGTACCCAGTGCAGCCGTGACGGACAGGACGGTGGCGACGGCGGTGCGCGCGAGGCGGGAGGTGGTCATGGGACCAGCGTGCACCCCGGTGTCCGTCAGGTCAGACAGGACGCGCCTGCACTGTCCCGGTGCCATGGCATGCTGGTCGCATCATGGCCAGAGCTGCTGCACCGATCCCGCGCATCACGATCGCCTACGGCAATGAGCCGCTCCTGGTCGATCGCGTCGTGCGCACCACGCTCCAGCACCTGCGCGCCCAGGAGGGCGAGGTGCAGGTCACCACCATCGCCGCCAACGGCGAGGATGCGGCTGCCGGGCTGCGCGAGGCCTCGTCGCCCAACCTCTTCGGCGACACCACCGCCGTGGTCGTCACCGGGGTCGACCAGGCCACCGACGATGTCGATGCCCTGCTGCGCCTGTTCGCGACCGATCCGGCCGATCACGCCTGGCTGGTGCTCACGCACCCGGGCGGGGTCAAGGGCAAGAACCTGCTCGATGCGCTCAAGAAGGCAGGCGCCGAGCAGGTGGCCTGCGCCCAGCTCAAGGGCAAGGAGCTGCGTGCCTATCTCGTCAAGGAGATGGCGTCCTACAAGCGCGCCATGACCGACGAGGCCGTCAGCGCGCTGATCGACTCGGTCGGCCAGGACCTGCGCCTGCTCACCGGCGCGATGTCGCAGCTGGTCGCCGATGTCGAGGCCAACCCAATCGCGCTCGATGACGTGCGCGACTACTTCGCGGGCGTCACCGGCGTCACGGGCTTCGCGGTCGCCGATGCCGTCTGGGACCGGCGCCCGGCCGAGGCGCTGCGGTCGCTGCGCTGGGCCATGCGCGACTCCGGCGACCTCTCGGTGCCCATGGTCATGGCGCTCGCGGCCGGGCTGCGCTCGATCGTCCGCGTGGCCGCAGCCGGCCCCGGCACCTCGGAGGCCGACGCCGCCCGTGAGGCGGGCGTCCCGCCCTGGAAGGTGCGCACGCTGCGGCACCAGTGGTCGGCCTGGAGCGGTGACCAGCGGCGGCTGGCCGCCGCGGCAGTCGCACTGGCCGAGGCCGATGGCGCAGCCAAGGGCGGGGTCGGCGAGGGCACCGCCCTGGATCCTGAGCAGAAGCTCCTGGCCCTCGAGCGCCTGGTCCTGCTCACCTCGTCCAAGACGCCGCAGTAGGCACCGGCGCCAATCCGGGCAAAGGGCCGCCCGGACGCCGTGCGCTGGCTAGGGTCGCTGCGTCGCCGCCCACGACCAGCAAGGAGCACTCATGATGTTCGACCTCACCGGGCACACGGCGTTCATCACCGGAGCCGGCCAGGGCCTTGGCGCCCAGATCGCGCGCACGCTCTCAGGCCAGGGCGCGGCCATCATCCTCAATGACCTCGTCGCGGATCGAGCTGACGCCGTTGCCGAGGAACTGAGGTCAGCCGGTGGCAGCGCCACGACTGCGATCGCCGACATCTCCGACCTGGAGGCCCTGCGTGCGGCCAAGGACGATGCCGAGGCGTCCATCGGGAGCACGGTGGACATCCTGGTGAACAACGCCGGCATCCCCGCGGGCGGCATGAGCCTGGAGCGGTTCCTGGAGTCCGACCCCGCGATGTGGCACCGGCAGGTCGATCTCAACGGCTACGGCACCTTCAACACCTGCTACGTGATGGTCCCGGGCATGATCGACAAGGCCTGGGGTCGTGTGGTGACGATCGTGTCCGAGGGCGGACGCATCGGCGATCCCGGGGTTGCGGTGTATGGCGCCGCGAAGGCAATGGGGATGACGTTCATGAAGTCCCTGGCCAACGAGTACAGCCGCTTCGGCGTCAACTTCAACTCAGTGTCGCTGGGCACCTTCGGGGCACCCGGTGCCTTCAGCCAGGAGGCCCAGGACCGGATGGCCCGCAACTACGCGACCAAGCGGCTGGGCACCTGGACCGACATCGCCCCGGCGGTGCTGTGGCTGGCGTCCGAGGAGGCCGGCTGGGTCACCGGCCAGACGATCCCGGTCAACGGCGGCTACGCGACGAGCTAGTGCATGGTGGCGAGCTTCAGGATGACGACACCGAGCACGATGAGCACCAGCAGCGCGACGTAGCCCAGGGCGCGCGGCACCGAGGCGCCGCCTGAGCGTGAGGCCACGAAGCCGATGATGCACACGAACACCAGGAGCAGCAGGTCGCTCACCCACAGCCCGTTCTCGCCCATGATGAGCACGGGCACCGCCGCGATGCCAGCCGCGGTGGCGCCGCCGAGGGTCTGGGCGAGCATGAGCCGCTTGGTGTCGTGGCGCACCTCGCCCGCATGCATGAGGCGGCTCGACAGCCGGAAGGCCACGTGGTGGGCCACGAGCAGGCCGATGGCCGTGGCCAGCACCGTGAGGGTCAGCTCGATGTTGGTCTGCTCCTCCTCGTCGGGGATGACCAGGAGCACCGCCAGCAGGGACAGGTTGACGTAGATCGCCATCGTGACGCCCTCGCGCCACTCCTCGGTGCGGCCGCGCAGCAGGCGTCCGCTGAAGGTTGTGCGGTCGGTCATCGGGGGCACCTGATCAGGGCTGGGCGGGACAGTGAACGGCCCCCGCCTGCACCGGGGTGCTGGTCGAGGGCCGTGGTGATGAGGACGAACCCCATCGGAGTGCTAGAGCGCTGCTGCGCGGCTGGCGATCGCGGACTTGCGGTTCGCGGCCTGGTTGGCGTGGATGACGCCCTTGCTGGCGGCCTGGTCGAGGGCGCGCGTGGCCTGACGGGCCAGCTCGACTGCCTCGGGGCTGCCGGCCTCGGCTGCCTTGTGGAACTTGCGAATGGACGTCTTGAGCCCACTCTTCACAGCCTTGTTGCGCTGACGGGCCAGTTCATTGGTCCGATTGCGCTTGATCTGCGACTTGATGTTCGCCACGGGTCAGCCCTTACCTGTTCGTGAGTGTGACCCCGGATCCGCAGGAGGCGGTCAACCGGGGGTGAAGCAGGCCCATAGGCTACCGGCAAGGCGTCGAAAGCGCCAAATGCCCCACCCGCGACCCAGAAGGACCCACGTGCCAGGACCGCAGCCCGGATCCACCGACCCTACGGTCATCCGGAACTTCTGCATCATCGCCCACATCGACCACGGCAAGTCGACCCTGGCCGACCGCATGCTGCAGGTGACCGGCGTGGTCGACGACCGCTCCATGCGGGCCCAGTACCTGGACCGCATGGACATCGAGCGCGAGCGCGGCATCACCATCAAGTCCCAGGCCGTGCGCCTGCCCTTCACCGCCGACGACGGCGTCGACTACGTCCTCAACATGATCGACACGCCCGGCCACGTCGACTTCACCTACGAGGTGTCGCGCTCGCTGGCCGCCTGCGAGGGCGCGATCCTGCTCGTCGACGCCGCCCAGGGCATCGAGGCCCAGACCCTGGCCAACCTCTACCTCGCTCTCGAGAACGACCTCGTCATCGTGCCGGTGCTCAACAAGATCGACCTGCCGGCCGCCCAGCCCGAGAAGTACGCCGCCGAGCTGGCGCGCATCATCGGCTGCTCGCCCGACGATGTGCTGCTCACCTCCGCCAAGACCGGCCTGGGCGTGCGCGAGGTGCTCGAGCGCGTGGTCGAGACCATCCCGGCCCCGCAGGGCGATGCGTCGGGCCCGGCCCGCGCGATGATCTTCGACTCGGTCTACGACACCTACCGCGGTGTCGTGACCTATGTGCGCGTGGTCGACGGGCGCATCGGCACCCGCGACAAGGTCGCCATGATGTCCACCGGCGCAGTGCACGAGCTGCTCGAGGTCGGGGTCATCAGCCCCGAGCCGGTCGTGTCCAAGGGCCTGGGCGTCGGCGAGGTCGGCTACCTCATCACCGGCGTGAAGGACGTGCGGCAGTCGCGCGTCGGCGACACGATCACGACCGCGCAGAAGGGCGCCACGGAGTCGCTCGGCGGCTACCGCGACCCCAAGCCGATGGTCTACTCCGGCCTGTACCCGATCGACGGCTCCGACTACCCGCTGCTGCGCGACGCCCTCGACCGGCTCAAGCTCAATGACGCCGCGCTCATCTACGAGCCCGAGACCTCCCTCGCACTGGGCTTCGGCTTCCGGTGCGGCTTCCTCGGCCTGCTGCACATGGAGATCGTGCGCGAGCGCCTCGAGCGCGAGGCGAACCTCGACCTCATCTCCACCGCGCCCAACGTCATCTACCGCCTCGTGCGCGATGACGGCACCGAGTACGTCGTCACCAACCCGAGCGAGTTCCCCGACCACAAGATCGCGCACATCTTCGAGCCGATCGTGAAGGCCACGGTGATCCTGCCCAGCGACTTCGTCGGCACCGTGATGGAGCTGTGCCAGCAGCGGCGCGGCGTGATGCTCGGCATGGACTACCTCTCCGAGGATCGCGTCGAGCTGCGCTACACGCTGCCGATGGCCGAGATCGTGTTCGACTTCTTCGACGCGCTCAAGTCGCGCACCAAGGGCTATGCGTCGCTGGACTACGAGCTCAGCGGCGAGCAGGATGCCGATCTTGTCAAGGTCGACATCCTGCTGCACGGCGAGGCCGTCGACGCCTTCAGCTCGATCGTGCACCGCGACAAGGCCATGGCCTACGGCACGATGATGACCGCCAAGCTCAAGGAGCTCATCCCGCGCCAGCAGTTCGAGGTGCCGATCCAGGCCGCCATCGGCTCGCGCGTCATCACCCGCGAGACCATCCGCGCGATCCGCAAGGACGTGCTCGCCAAGTGCTACGGCGGCGACATCAGCCGCAAGCGCAAGCTGCTGGAGAAGCAGAAAGAGGGCAAGAAGCGCATGAAGATGGTCGGGCGCGTCGAGGTGCCGCAGGAGGCCTTCATCGCCGCGCTGTCCACCGGCGACGAGACCTCGAAGAAGTAGTGACCGGCAGCAGCGCCAGCAC
>JAQTXL010000139.1 GCA_028688835.1 Candidatus Nanopelagicales bacterium
GAGATGCGCAAGGGCGGAGCCGAGGTCGAGACCGTCGTCTATGACGGAGCCCCGCACTCCTTCTTCGACCGTGCCTTCGGCGAATGGGGCGATGCGTGCGCCGATGTGTGGACACGCATCCTGACGCTGACTGACGGGCTCGCAGGCGCATCCGCCTCCTCACGCTGACTGCACACTGACTGCACGCTTAGGCAGATTCAGCGGCGGTGAGCGCTTTCGCGAACGCTCGGTGATCGTCGTCGGTATACGGCACGAAGCGGACGGTCTCGATGATCGAATCCGGGTGCGAGGCCCAATAGCCGCGAACTGCGTCGATGGCAATCGGTGCCGCGGCAGCGGCCTTCCATCCATAGACACCGCAGGAGATCGCGGGGAAGGCGATCGATCGGCAGCCGAGATCGTCGGCGAGCGACATCGCGTTGAGGTGACAGGCACGCAGGAGGCCGACGCCGCCGTCTGGGTACTCCCACTGCTTGGGACCGACGGCGTGGAGCACGAACTTCGCGCTCAGACGGCCTGCTGTCGTCGCCGCCACATCACCGGTCGGCAGGCCGCGGAGGTACTTCGTCTCACGCAGCAGCTTGCAGGCATCGAGGATGTCCGGGCCGCCTCCGGCATGGATCGCGCCATCGACTCCCCCACCACCCAGCAGCGTCGAGTTGGCAGCATTGACGATCGCGTCAACGCGCTGGTGCGTGATGTCTCCCAGGACGATCTCGATCTGGCCCATGGCCGCCATTCCCCCGAATCGCTGCTGTGCAGGTGCTCGGCCAGCCTAGTGGCCCACCTCAGGAAGGTTCAGGGCCAGCGCCAGGATCTCGAGCGAACGCAGCCGGAACTCGGTGGACACGGCCTGATGCACCGTCATGATCTCGTCGGCGCCCGTGTGCCCGCGGAAGTCGTCGACGAACTCCCGCACCTGCGACGATGTGCCCAGCGCGGTGTAGACGAACATCTGGTCGAGCGATGCGGCCTGCGTCACCAGCACCTCATCGACCTGCACCTCGGTCAGCGGCGCACGTCCGCGCCCGAACATCGCCCTGACCCACGCACGTCGTCGCAGCGCGAACTGCGCATGCGCAGCCTCGGTGGTGTCGGCCGCCATGACGCTGAGCGCGGCGATCACATAGGGCTCGGCGAGCTGCTGCGAGGGTCGGAAACGCTGACGGTAGATCGCGATGGCGTCGTGCAGTGCCTGCGGCGCGAAGTGCGAGGCGAAGGCGAACGGGAGGCCCAGTTCAGCGGCGAGCTGCGCGCCGAAGAGCGAGGATCCGAGGATGTACAGGGGCACCTGGGTGCCTGCCCCCGGCGTGGCGTTGACCCCCTCGATCAGGCTGTCACCCGACAGGTAGCCCTGCAGCTCGAGCACATCGCGCGGGAACGTGTCGGCCGCGCGTGGATCGCGGCGCAGCGCACGCACGGTGATCTGGTCAGTGCCGGGTGCACGCCCGAGTCCGAGGTCGATGCGCCCGGGATGCAGCGAGGCTAGGGTTCCGAACTGCTCGGCGATGACGAGGGGCGAGTGATTGGGCAGCATCACTCCACCGGATCCCACTCGGATGCTCGTCGTGCTCGCGGCGATGTGCGCGATGAGCACCGCAGTTGCCGACGACGCGATGGTCGACATGTTGTGGTGCTCGGCGTACCAGATGCGGTGGTAGCCGAGGGTCTCTGCGCGCTGAGCCAAGGTGACGCTGGCCTGAAGCGCATCACTGACGCTCTGCCCTTCGGCAACCGAGGCCAGGTCGAGCAGTGAGACCGGGATGTCCGTCATGGCTGCTGCTCCTCGGCGATCATCGCTGCACTCTACTGACGTGAGGCGACGGCCTTCGGTCGTCGTGCAGGCGCTGGCCGCCTAGTGCAGGGTCACTGGGATCCAGCGGGAGGTCGCCTTGCCGTTGAAGCCGTACGAGTACGTCACCGAAACCGCCGTGCGCATCTGCGGTGCAGGGAGCGTGTTCGACGCTGACTGCTGGTATCGCTCGAGCGTCGCCTTCGGCTTCACGGTGGTGGCCCGCAGTGCCACGGCGCCATTGACCCTGACGACGACAGTCACCGGCCTGGTCGCATCGCGATTGACGACCGCAATCCCCACGTACTGCACGTCGCCCGCATCGGGGAAGGCGACGGCGACCACCTCAGGGGCCTTGGCCACTGGGGCCGGGGCGGCCTGCGCAGGCATCGCCAGTGCCACCGCGGCACCGACGGACACCAGTGCGGCAGCAACGCGCACACGTCGCTTTGCACCCATATGTCGACCATAGGTCGCTGCCTCGCCTGACTGCGGCGCAGCGGACGGCCATGACAGGACCCATGACCGGACAGCATCGATGGACACGACAAAGCCCGCCAGGGGCACACCCCTGACGGGCCGTTGTTGATCGTCCGAGCATGGTCGGCTCGTTCGATCGTGGTGGGCTGCTAACAAATGCTCTGACCAGCGGAAACAGTGAACGGTAGGTGCACGCTCTAACGTGAAATACCTGTTCGTTCTAACTCCGCTAGTCCGTGTGGCGGTGACCAAGCCAGTCTGGCGAGTGCTCGTCCACGTGGTGCCAGTCCCCAAGGGACCCTTACCTGCGTCCAGGCCCCTTGCGGCTGCCCTTGACGCGCTCAGTGGCCTTGGGGTGGCCAGGGCTGGCCTCCACAACGATGACAGTGCCCGCGTGTACTTGCTTGCCCCGCTTCATCACCGGCGCCGAGTCGACCAGGTAGAGCAGCCGCCCACCGTCGGAGATCTTGTACTGCCATTGAGGCAGGGCGACTCCCTGGTAGTTGACCGTCGCCGCGCTCCCACGGAGTTGGTACTGGCGCTGAGACTCTTCCAAGGGAGCTAACGTCAACTGCTCCCAAGCCTCCACCATTGCATTGCGTACAGCGGCCACGCAATCATCCCACCCCTTTTGCACGCCTGTGCCCTGGAAGACGATTACGTATTCGTGGCGCTTGAGCGGACGCACAACAGCAATGTGACTCACGCCCGGCTCTCAGTGCGCCGAAGAATTGCGCGGGTCACGCGCTGGAATGACCTTCTCACTTGCGATACGCCGGCGGATCCTGGCCCGCAAGGCCGGGTCGGATTGCAACTCCGCAGTGCCCTTCCACGCGTCCACCACGATGGCCAAGCGAGAGAAGTTCCCAATGGCCGCGCACCCACGCAAAGTCGTCAGGTACTCATCAACGAAGTCATCCCGGTCAGCGGCGTCGAGTAGCGCAGCCCAAGGGTTCTTCTGGGAGATGAGGCTTCGCAAGGTTTCTACCGATGCCGCAGCTGCCCAGGTAGCAAGCAGTTCCACTACGGAGGAGACGGCAGCAGACTGGCTCTCAGCGACACTTGCGATACTCAGAAGGACATCCTCGCCGTCACGCCTGGTCAGCAAGACGTCGCCCTCGTCCAACTTGGCCAGCACATGGGTCGGCTTCTGGACGAAGGTCGACAGTGTCATCCGGGCGACTTCCATGCACATCATTGTTCAGAAGAACCTCTGAAGTGTCAACCAGGCCGACTCGGCGTCAAGGCGAACCCTGCGCCCTGAGCGCCGTCACTTCTCCGAGCGCGCAAGGAGCGGGTTGACATGCAACGCAGCATAGGCACCTAAACGGGGGCGCCGCTCCGTGCCGCAACCCCAAGAGCTGCGCTCACCAGCCAGGCGAAATTGGGTGTCACGCCCCCATAGCAGGGCTTTCTCCTATCCCGCCACTGGAATGTTCATCAAGTTCGCCGCCAATTCGGGGCAGTTGGGTATTCACGAAGAGCCGCTGAGCCGCTCCCAGACGGATGACCCTCTTCTCATCCTCTGGCATGTTCGCAATGAACGGCTCCAAGGCGGCAAGGTCTAGCTGGATGCTCTTGGCGGTTCGCTCTGCCTCTCGATGGGACTTGGACTCCTTCCCCGCGTAATAGCCGAGCGCCAGAAGGCCAGCTGAACCCGTGATCTTGAAGACGACGACTTGCCAGGGCGTATCGCCGGTGATGTGCCCGCCAAGGCCAGCCAGGAGCATGGCCACGAACACCGCGAAAGCCATGGCGAAGGCGCCGGCCGCTACCCAACGCCACAGGTTGGCGGCCTTGCGCTCCTGCTCTGCGTACTTGCTGTACTCAGTTGATGTGGCGGCCAGTCCGACAGCCCCCACCAGCTCGTCAGCCTGTGCCTTCAGCTCCCGGATCTGGACGAGCGCACCCTCGGCCGCCTGCGCCCACGACTGGCGGTCTTCTCCCAGCAGTTGCGCGGCGGCCTCTCGGGACTCGGATTCGGCCTTGGACTGAGCCTCAAGGGCTGCAAGGTGCGCTTCCGCCCGGGCATTCTCCGCAGTCGCGAAGGTGGCCTGCAGGCCGTTCAAGGCGTTATCAAGGCGGGCCGCCTGCTGGTCCGTGGCCTCCTTAGCCGCTTGAGCTTGGGCATGGAAGTCTGCGACCGCCTGCGCAACCGTCCCGCGGTCGGTCGCCAACTCCAGCGCGACTGCGCCTACCTCGGCCCGCAAACCCCGCTCCACCGCCCGGTTCACCCATGCGATGAACCGGGCCGAAGCATGCCCCGATCCGGTCACGGACGCCTCTTATGCACCATCGGTAGACCCGACTTGGCGCGCGAAGGCCCAAACACGTCTCACAGCAACGCGAATAGGCCCCAGGACACAACAAGGCCCGCCAGGAGCACACTCCTGGCGGGCATTTGTTGGCATGGCCAACACCGAAGTGTTAGCAGGCCGTGGTGGAGGTGCCTAACATCGAATGCACCTTGTCATTCCTCACAAAATTAGGGGCTGCCAACAGCATTACTACTACACATTTGCCAGTTTCGCATCAGGTGTCTTTGCATGTCATCTGCACCACGATGGGATTATCGGCACGGGCGTCCCTCCGCCAGTCAAGCCTCTAAACTCGCGGCACATTTAGCCGTCGTGGAGCCTGACCCGGTTTCCCGGACAGTTTCGGTTGGGTGATCATGCCGCAGCTGTTGCGGCGGTGTGCAGGGTTTCGAACTCGTGCGGGGACAGGTTGCCGATGCTGGTGTGACGCCGGCGGGGGTTGTACCAGCCTTCGATCCATTCGAAGATCGCCGAGGCCAGCTCTTCACGTGATGCCCAGGATCGCCGGTCCAGGAGTTCGCGTTGCATGGTGGACCAGAACGATTCGATTAGGGCGTTGTCGACGCTGGAGGCAACCCGCCCCATGGAGCCCAGCAGGCCGGCTGCGCGCAGCCGGTGCCCGAAGACCCAGGACGTGTATTGAGCGCCCCTGTCCGCGTGCACGATCGTGCCGGCAGGCGAGCGCTGCCAGCGGGCCATCTCCAGGGCGTCGACGACGATCTCGCTGCGGACGTGGTCAGCGATCGACCAGCCCACGACCCGCCGG
>JAQTXL010000140.1 GCA_028688835.1 Candidatus Nanopelagicales bacterium
CCTGGCGTCGAGCTGTCCGAGGTGCCCACGCCACTTCAGGCAGCCGGCTCGGATCCCTCCTTCGTCGGGCGCATCCGCCAGGACCAGTCAGTCGCCGACGATCGGGGCCTCGTGCTGTTCGTGAGCAACGACAACCTGCGCAAGGGCGCTGCACTGAACGCCGTGCAGATCGCCGAGCTCATCGCCGCTGGCCGCTAGCCGATCACGCGCTTGACCGCGCGCCGCGAGCATGGCCACAATTGTGGCCATGACCACGCAGCCACTGAGATTCGTGCGCGATCACCTGTCGGAACTGGTGGACGAGGTCGAACAGCACCATGCGCGAGTCGAGGTGACCCGCAATGGTCGCGTCGTGGCCGTGCTCCTGAGCCCTGAGGAGCTGTCGGCCATCGAGGAGACCCTCAGTGTGCTCATGGACGCCCAGGCGCTTGCGGACATCCGTGAGGCTGATGCTGCCTATGCCACTGGTGACGTCGTGATCGGCGTTGATGCCGTCCGTGCCCTCCGAGACTGAACGCTTCGAACTCGTCGTCACCCCGCCTGCGAGGCGGGCCATCGAGCAGGAGCTTCCTGAGGCGGTGGCCAGCGCGGTGATCGAGTTCATCACCGGCCCACTGCTGCTGCGTCCACGTCAGGTAGGCCGCATGCTGCGTGGGGAGCTCCAAGGAGTGTGGGCAGCACGGCGTGGCACCTATCGCGTGCTGTTCCGCATCGACGATGAGCAGGCGAGCATCGTGATCCTGCGCATCGATCACCGTCGTGACATCTACCGCACCTGACCGCGCGTGCACGGAGCGGCCCAGAAGCGCAGGTCGTCCGATACACCCGATGAGCGCCGCGCGAGCGGCTGTACATCGAGGAATGCACCATGCGCGAACTGCTGCACGCTTCGCACGGGACGGATTCGTCCCAGGTGCGTGCAATCGTCACGTCCGCCGCGCACGACGCCTGGCGGCTGCTGTCAACGAGCCCGGTGCTCATCGCGGTGCTCCTGCTGGTCGCCGGCTGCGTGCTCGTGACCGTGTTCCGCACACTGCGACGTGCGCGCTACTTCCCTGAAGGCGTCAGGGCGAAGGTCGTGCGACGCCCCCGTGACCGCTGATCAATGGTCCTGGGCCGCCACGGCCGCGAGTGCCCGGTCGACCCCGCGCTGACCCTCGCGGCGCGCGACGCTCGAGATGCCGGGGTGCTCGTCGATGTACGCCTGCACCTCGTTCGGCCAGTGGGCACTGGCATCGCGCAGCGCCCAGCCGATCGCCTTGGCGATGAAGAACTCGCGGTCACTGATGTGCGGCGTGCACAGGGCGAGCAGGAGGCTGAGATCCGTCGCGGCGCCGTTGCCCCGCTGGTGCTGGATCGAGGCACGCACCAGCCAGCGGTCCTCATCGCGGTTCCACGCCCACATCGTGTCCACGAGCTCGGGGTGGGTGCGCACGAGTGGCGCGATGATCGCCGACCCGAGGGAGTCGACGGTGTCCCACCACGGCTTGGTGACCACGAGAGCGCGCACTGACACGCTCAGGAATCCGGCGCTCAGCTCGCCTCGGTGCCAGTCCAGGGCCTCGCAGGCGGCGTACTGGTACTCGCGCTCCCGGCGTCGCCACAGGTCCTGCACGAGGGCTGTGAGCCCCGACTGATCGAGCGGCGCCAGGCCGCGCCACGCAGACTTCAGGGCCGCCCTGCGCGGCTTGGTCTGGATGCCCAGGAAGGGCGCCACGTGCTTCATGTATGCAGCCATCTGCTGGGCCGCGCCGGGGTCTGCGAGCGGGGCGAGTGCGTGCTCGGCAGCCTCAGCCCAGGCGCGGTACGGCATAGCCGAAGGCCTTGTAGTCCGCGGCGTAGGCCTGGGCCACCTGGTCGAGCAGCGCTGGCGTGTAGTGCTCGGCCATGTGGGAGCCGGCGTGCGTCGGGCGCTTGCAGAAGAAGTCCTCCTTGAGGCCCGGACTGCCGGTGAGCTCGCCGAGGCGGTCCCACGAGGTCTCGAGGTCCTCGAGGTGGATGAGCGCGTTGAACCTGATGAAGTCCAGCCCGATCTGGTCGGTCTGGCGCCGCCAGTGCGGGTCCTGCTTGCGCGAGGGCAGGGCGCAGATGACGTCGATGAAGTCGGCGAAGCTGATGTCTCCCGGACGCTCGGGTGCACGTCCCTGCTCGGTGAGAATCTCGAAGATCGGCTCGCTCTGCTGCAGGCCCTGGGTGATCTTCTCCAGCCAGCCGGAGAGCAGCCGCGCTGCAGGTTCGCGCACCACGGCGAACCGGGTGAACTTGCGGCTCGTGAGCACGTGCTCGAGCTCGTCGCTGGGCAGCTGGAAGGGCTTCACGAACGGCGTGACCCGCGTGCGGTCATGCGGGTTGTCCTGCACGAGCGTCACGAGGCGCTCGCCGGAGCGGGAGGCCTCGAGGCCGCCGAGGGTCTGCTTCATGGTGCCGCAGCCGGCCTTGGGCACCTCGAAGTACACGTAGCGGTTGACCAGCGAGATGTGCGTGTGGAGGTTCAGCGAGCGCCAGCCCATGGCCTGCACGACCCTGCCGGTGACCTTGCCGAGGTCTCGGGGCGCCGGCTTGCGGTCCACGGCTACCTCCCAAGTGGTGACGGTCGGAGGCCGCGTCAACGGCCTCCGACCACCTGTCGGGGTGGCGGGATTCGAACCCACGACCTCTTCGTCCCGAACGAAGCGCGCTACCAAGCTGCGCTACACCCCGAAGAACCGCTGCAGTCTAACGGAGGGCTGCCGACAGTGGTGCCGTGAGGGTGAGCAGGGTGGCTTCGGGCCTGCAGGCGAAGCGGAATGGGACGTACGGCGAGGTGCCGCAGCCCGCCGAGACATGCAGCGGCGTGACGCGTCCGGCGCCGGCCAGGTCGCGGCTGAGGTAGTCCGAGAGGCCGCGCGCCTGACGGCGATCGAGGTCGCAGTTGGTGACGAGCGCGCCGTAGCCGGGCACCCGCAGCTGGCCGCCGTGGGTGTGGCCGGCGAGCAGCAGGTCGGCACCGTCGCCGACGAAGCCGTCGAGCACCCGCAGGTACGGCGCATGCACGACGCCGATGGCGAGGTCGGCCTCGGCATCGAAGGGCCCGGCGACGAGGTCATAGCGATCGCGTGCAATGTGCGGGTCATCGACGCCGCGCAGGTCGAGCAGGCGGCCGTCGGCCTTGACCACGGCAGCGGCGTTCGACAGGTCGATCCAGCCCACGTCGGTCAGGCCGTCGACGAGGTCGCGCCACGGCAGCATCTCGCGCTGCGGCGGCACCTGCGAGGGGCCGCGCAGGTACTTGGCCGGGTTGATGGGCCGCGGTGCGAAGTAGTCGTTGCTGCCCAGCACGAAGACGCCCGGGATGTCGAAGAGCGGGTCGAGGCTGTCGAGCACATGCGGGATGGCGTCCTGATCGGCCAGGAAGTCACCGGTGACGACCACGAGATCGGGGTTGAGGTCGCGCAGGCTGCCGAGCCACGAGTGCTTGCGATCCTGCCCCGGGATGAAATGCAGGTCCGAGAGGTGCAGGATCCGCAGGTCAGGCTGGCCGAGCGGCAGCAGGGTGACCTCGGTGCGGCGCAGGGTGAACTGCTGGGCCTCCCAGTAGGCGTAGGCGAGCCCCGCGGCTCCCAGTGCCGCAGTGCCGGCCAGTGCCTTGCCCAGTCCCATGCATGGATGGTGACACCACCGAGCCGTTCCCACCAAGTCCGCAGTAGGCGACAATGCGGCCATGACCTCCCTCAAGGCACAGCTGCAGGCGGACCTGACGACGGCGATGAAGGCGCGCGATGCCCTCACGGCGTCCACGCTGCGCATGGCGCTGACAGCGGTCACCAACGAGGAGGTCGCGGGCAAGCAGGCGCGTGAGCTCAGCGACGACGATGTGCTCACCGTGCTCGGCCGCGAGGCCAAGAAGCGCAAGGAGGCGGCGCAGGCCTACACCGATGCCGAACGCCCCGAGCTGGCTGCCAAGGAGATCGACGAGCTGGGCGTGCTCGAGGCCTACCTGCCCGCAGGGCTCGACGATGACGCCGTGCTCGCCATCGTGGCCGAGGCAGTGGCGCAGGTGCAGGCCGACGGCCTCACGGGCGGTGCGGCGATGGGCGCGGTCATGAAGCTCGTGCAGCCCCAGGTCAAGGGCCGGGCCGATGGCGGCTTCGTCGCCCAGTCGGTGAAGGCAGCGCTCGGCATCGGGTGAACGGTCGTTCAACAGTAGTTCTTTAGGACTATCAACAAATGGTTCTTCTGAGCCTATTGTGACCTGAGTCCCATGCGTAGATTCACAAGCCGCAGATGTGGCCGGGATCACCGCAGCGCCGATGATCACTAGCAAAAGGGGATCGCACGCATGACTTTCGACACCGACTGGGCAGCACAGGCAGCATGTCGCACTGCCGATCCCGACACCCTGTTCGTCCAGGGAGCTGCCCAGAATCGGGCGAAGGCCATCTGCTCGGGCTGCATCGTGCGCACCGAGTGCCTCGCTGATGCGCTCGACAACCGCGTCGAGTTCGGCGTCTGGGGCGGGATGACCGAGCGCGAGCGCCGGGCGCTCCTGCGTCGCCGCCCGAATGTGTCGTCGTGGAGCATGCTCCTGCGCAACGCCAGCGACGAGTTCGCCCGCCAGTCCCCCCTGGCTGCGCGAGTCTCCTAGCCGCCCGCGAGCAGCGCGCCGATCGCGCGCAGTCCGGCGAGGTCGTGCACGTCCTGCGCCAGCGCGGCCACCGTCACCACCGGCACGCTCGGATGCGCCGAGGTGAAGCGTGCCGCCACCGCCTGCTGGCGCTCCAGCATCGCCTGACGATCAGCATGCAGCCGCAGCAGCGCTGCCGTCAGCCGCTGCGTCCCGTCGCCGTCCTCGAGCACCTCGGCTGCCGTCAGCGCCTGCTCGCGTGACACCTGCGGCAGCGTCACCTCCTGCACGCGATTGAGCACCAGCCCCGCGAGCGGCATGCCGTCAGCGTGGAGGCGCTCGACGAAGTACGAGGCCTCGCGCAGGGCGTCGGGCTCGGGCGCCGCGACGACGACGAACGATGTGCCCGCGTCCTTGAGCAGCGCGTAGGTGGCGTCAGCCCGCTCGCGGAAGCCGCCGAAGGTGCTGTCGATCGCGGACACGAAGGCGCCGACGTCGTTGAGCACCTGCGACCCCAGGATCTTCGACAGCGCACTGGTGAAGAACCCGAACCCGACCGATGCGATCTTGCTGAAGCCTCGGCCGGCACCGCGTGCGGGAGCCGCGAGGATGCGGATGAACCTGCCGTCGAGGAATGAGCCGAGCCGGGCCGGTGCGTCGAGGAAGTCCAGGGCGCTGCGCGACGGGGGAGTGTCGACGACGATGAGATCCCACGTGCCATCGACCTGCG
>JAQTXL010000141.1 GCA_028688835.1 Candidatus Nanopelagicales bacterium
CCGCGGTCGCGAACACGGTCTTGGTGATCGAGCCGATGAGGAAGTGGTCCTTGACCGTGGCTGGGGTGCCGTCGAGCGAGGCCTTGCCGTAGGCCTGCTCGTAGTAGCCGCGCTTGGGGTCCCAGACCGCCAGCCAGAGGCCGGGGGTCTTGTCGATGGAGTTCGCGAGGAAGGCCCGAGCCTCGGTGTCGATCGCCGCGCGATCGGGCGCCGACATGGTCGCGTGCGTGTTCATCGTCGAGGAGGAGGGCGATGGCGCCGCGTGGGCGGCGGGTGCCAGGCCCGTGATGCCGATGCTCACTGCGAGCGCTGCGGCGGTCATCAGGCGACCGAGGGTGCGGTTCATGGGAGCTCCTGTGGATGATGAGCGGCGTCGCGGGCTCGCATGAGGATCGTGCCGGCGACTGCG
The DNA here is from genome assembly GCA_028688835.1 of Candidatus Nanopelagicales bacterium. Lineage (GTDB taxonomy): Bacteria > Actinomycetota > Actinomycetes > S36-B12 > S36-B12 > UBA11398. Next base: position 410 of record JAQTXL010000141.1, read on the forward strand.
GCAACAGCGAGCATGAGGATGAGCTCGACCCAGAAGAACACGAGGATGTCCATCCATGAGCCCAGCGGCGGGGCGCCGGGGAAGAAGCCGCGCAGGGGGATGAGGGCGAAGAGCAGGGCGGTCATCCAGGCGGCGACCGAGAGGTCGAGCTTCATGCGCCCGCGAGTGCTCGATCCGGTGACCAGGATCGCGATCAGCGCGAGCACGACCATGAGCAGCAGCAGGAGGAAGGCGATCGACTTCGTCGACCCGTCGCGCACCAGTTGCATCGAGACCGCGGCTGCTCCGCTCGTCGATGCGCCGGCGACCGCGTCCTGGCCGCTCCAGCCAGGCACCCGGAAGTACATCGCAGCCTGCACGGGCAGGGCCTCGGTCACGTCGGCGTAGATGCTGTGCGCACGGACCTGGGCGGCGACTGTGTAGCGATCGAGCGGGTACTGCTGCACCATGCCGGATGCAGGCAGCATGACCGACTGCGGTGATGGCGCGTCGCCGGCCGGGAAGATCAGCGTCGAGCCCGACAGCGCTGGCTGGATGCGGATCTCGATCTCGCGCGTGAGCAGTCCCTCGGCGTCGACCAGGGATGACGACGGGAACAGCAGCACCGACACCGGAAGCTCCTGGCTCGCCGGCGTGACCGTGTCGGGGACGATGAGCACGGAGACGCCGCCGGTCGGCGGTTGCTGCTCGGGGAAGGCCTGGTCGAGGCCGGCGCGGTACGACTGGATGCCGAACAGGTACGCGGCCGCGAGAGCAGTGGTGATCACGATGCCGATGACGAGCCGGCGCAGGCGATTGCGCGCGAAGAAGCCCGGAGCCCCGTCCTCGGGAATCGTCGGCACGACGTCGATCATGGTCCAAGGCTAGAGCACCTGACACCATGGGAGCTTGGTCGAGCGCAACGTGATGTTCGGGATTCCCCGGTCAGTCCGGCCTGCGCCGTGACCTCGGCACGATCTGCCCGCCGTAGCTGCCAGACGGCACGCGCGTGAGGATCCCCTGGCGCCGGGCCTTCTCGACCCAGCTGACCACCGTGCGCTCCGACACGTGCCGCTCTGCCGCGATCGCCCTGGCGTAGCCGCGTCCGATCGCGAGGTACTCGCGTGCGATCGACTCGAGGAAGTCCGGGCTCAGCTGGGCGTTCGGGGGCTGCATGAACTCGGCCGCCTCGGGGAATCCCGTGAGCGGCAGGTCGAAGGTGAAGGGATCGATGCCGCGCGCGAGCAGCGCGGGCACCCCGGTGCGCACCACCTCGAGGGGTGAGGCCCACCGGAACTCGCGCTGCATGCGATACGGGTCCATGCCGCCGGGATCGCGCGCGTCCATCCGGATGAGCGCGGGTTCGCCGTCGACCAGGCCGATCGTGGCCTGGATGTGCCGGATGACCGCACCGGTGGACGGGTCGGTGTTCAGGTGGTCGACGATCACCGGCAGCGGGAAGGTGACGCCTGGCGCGATGTGCCAGGCGCGCTTGCGGCCGGGGGCCGGCAGGATGCGCGAGGTCATCCCGGGTCGATCGTGCATGGTGACGTGCACCAACCTTCCATGACTTGAGCTGCAGGTTCCATCCTGCCCCTGCAGTGCCGGAATACCGAAGGCGGGGGACTTCTGGCCCCTGCCGGTCATCCCTACACCGCGTAGGCTTGCGTGCGGACCAAGCCCGGGGAGTGAAGATGAGACGCCTGCTGACCATCGTGATGTCCACGCTCGCCTTGGTGACATCGCTCATCGCAGGTGCCATCCCCGCATCGGCTGCTGATGCGGGCACCTTCACGCTCTCAGGCTTCACGTCGGCGAACCTCACCGTCGACAACCTCACCATCACGCGCGACGCCAACGGCGCGTACACCGCGGCCATCGACTACACCGTGGGTGGTCGACGCCTTCGCGTCAATCCGTTCCCCGACCAGGGATGCGCGGCCAACGGCATCGACTGCCACATCATCAACGGCGGCCAGATCCGCTTCAATGACAACTTCACGCGCGCCTACTTCACGGCGTCGCTCTCGGGCATGGACACCAGCAGCCCGACGGTGACCATCACCGAGGCCTGGACTGGCGCCGATCACTGGACCAATGAGGGTTCCGGGGCCAGTGCTCCGCTGGCCGCCGTGCTCGAGCAGCACCTGACCTGCACGGCCACCCTCAACGGCTCGACGAGCGCCGACCTCACCTGGAGCGACCCGGGCTCCGGGGCCACGAGCTATGACATCACCGCATCCCCGGCGCTCTCGTCGCCGGTGAGCGTCTCCAGCGGCCCGACGGCGACGACGGTCAAGGGCCTGGACTTCGGCACGTCGTACACGTTCACCGTCACCGGTGTCGGCGGCAAGGCCAAGGCAGCGACGTGCAGCGTGCGCACCTAGGACAAGCCGGCCGCCCCCGTGGGCAAGGTCGCCTACGGCGCGATCACCGGCGCTGCGGGCAGCGCAGTCCAGGAGGTGCTGCTCAGCACCGACGCAGCGGCTCCCACCGGCTGGACCCTGGCCTGGACCTACCGCGTGCCCGGCGATGTCCAGCTCCCGATCACGATCGGCTGCGGCAACGAGAACTACTTCGTTCCCGAACTGCGCAAGGCAGGTGAGTCGCCCATCCGCGGCGCCGAGATCACCGCGCGGCCGCCGTGCACCGTTGACACCCCCTCCTTCGTGAGCGGATCGATCAGCGGCAGCACCGTGACGATCAACTACAGCCTGCCCGGGCCGGCCGCCCCCGGCGTCACGATCATGGCCGCCTACAAGCTCTCGGGCATCCCGGGCAAGGACATCTCCACGCCGCTCGGCACACCGCCCGCAGGTGGCTCCTCGGGCACCGGGTCGTTCAATGCGCCCGGGCTCATGCCCCCCATGGGCGCCTACGTCCGGCTGTACGCGGTCAACGGCCCGGTCGAGAGCTCACTCACCGGGCAGAACCGCGTCAACGGCGAGCTGCCGGTGCTCAACGACTACACGACCACGGTCACGGGCGTCGCTGGTGAGTCCTCGCCCAAGACCACTGCCGCACCGATGCCCGGCAACTTCACGCCGCAGAGCGCCACGAGGGCGAGCTTCCTGTACAAGCTGGCGCCGGGATCGACGCTGCCCGCGGGCCTCAAGGTCGACCAGCTCACCGGCGTCGTCAAGGGCAATGGCGGCACCCTGGCTGCGGGCAGCGGCAGCGCGATGATCGTGCTGCAGTCCTTCGACGGACAGCGTTCCTCGAACGCCGCGCGCGTGGACTACGCCATCGCACCGGCACCACCCGCTCCGGGCCAGGTGACCTACCCCGATGTCCAGGCTGTGGTCGGCACTGCAGTCAGCGTGCAGCCCGTGAAGGGCAGCGGCACCAGCGGCTACTACTACTCGAAGAACCTGTGCACGCAGTTCCCGGGCCTGGCCCTGGACAACGCCACGGGCCGCATCACGGGCACTCCGACGGCACCATCGACGCAGGCCTCCGTCGACGTGACCATCGCGAAGAGCCCGGGCACCGCCTGCGGTGATCCTGTCGGCGCCTTCGTGGCGCGCACCCAGGTGCGCATCCAGGTCGATCTCGCGCCGCAGCAGTTCGCGATCGTCTACCCGCAGTCCACCATCACGGCGCTCATCGGCTCGCCGATCGCGGCTGGCGCCCCGAACGTGCTGCCGGCCGGGACCAGTGTCGACACCTTCACCGTGAGCAGCGGTGTGCTCCCTGCTGGTGTGGCGCTCGACAAGGCGACCGGCGCGATCTCAGGCACGGCCACTGCACTGGCCAATGCATCGACGGTCACGGTGACTGCCGCCGACACCCAGGCCAATCGCTCGGCCACTGCTGACATCACCTTCACGATCCTGCCGACGCCCGGTGGCGCGCAGGCCGGGCTCGCCTACCCGAGCGTTGCGTCTGCGCCCATCGGCGTGCCGGTCGCCGTCGTGCCCACGGGCAAGGTGACGGGCCAGACCTTCGCGCTCGATGCCGCCAGCCTCGCCGCAGGCATGGCCATCGACGCCACGACCGGCAAGATCACGTGGGTGCCCAAGGCGCCCGTCGGCGCGCGCACCGTCACGGTGACGGTCTCGGCCGGCGGCACATCGGCCCCGCTCACGCCGTTCACGATCACGGTCACCCCAGCGCCCGCCACGAGTGTCAGCGGGGGTGCGGCGGGTGCCGCGTCGAGCGCCGGCGCAAGCACCGGTGGTGCTGGCGGTTCGAGCGGCTCGACCGGAGCGCGGTCTGGTGTGAGCGCATGCCTGGCGCCCAATGGCACGCTCTACAGCGACCTGCAGGGCTCGGTCGGGTCGACGCTGACGATGGCATCGAACACCCTCGGCATGCCAGCAGCGAAGTCGTTCACGGTGACCAACGGCTCACTGCCGCCGGGTGTGGATCTCGACGGCACCTTCGGCGTCATCTCGGGCACGCCGGTACGGGCAACCACCGGCAACGGCGCAGTGGAGGTCACGGCGACGTGGCCTGACGGGACCGTGCGGGTCAGCGACTTCACGATCGCAGTCGACGATCCGCATCACGCGATCAACTACCCCAACCGCATCATCGGCTCGATCGGGCAGGGTCTCACCGTGACGCCGCTGCCCATCAACACGGTCGGTGCCACCCGCTTCCAGGTGGTCTGCGGCGCAGTCCCCGCCGGCATGACGCTGAACCCCACCACCGGCGTCATCAGCGGAACGCCGACGACCCTGGATGAGCGCCCGATGCCGCTGCGCGTGCGCATGACCGACACGTACGGGTGGGTGGACACGTCGTTCATCATCGTCGTGAACCCCGGTGTCACGCCGTGGCTGCGCTACCCGGAGTTCGCCGAGCTCGGCTACGGCACCAAGGCCGTCATCACGCCCACGCGATCCGGCCTGCCTGCAGGAGGCACGTACGCGATCGATGGCGCCCTGCCTCCGGGCCTGGCCTTCGACACCCGGACGGGCATCATCTCCGGCGTCG
>JAQTXL010000142.1 GCA_028688835.1 Candidatus Nanopelagicales bacterium
CGAGCACCTCGTGTGCGAGAGGATCGACTGTGGCCACGGACTCCCTGGACCCCTTCGGCGCCAACGAGTGGCTCGTAGACGAGCTGTACGACCTCTACCAGCAGGACAAGTCGAAGGTCGATCCCACATGGTGGGAGTTCTTCGCCGACTACACGCCCGGCAGCGCCACGCGCCCGGCAGCGCAGGCCGTCGCCGCCCCGCCCGCAGCCCAGCCGGCTCCGGTCACCGCCCCGGCGACTGACACGGCACCCGTCATCGCGACCCCGGTCGCGGCGGCTGCGCCCGCTCCCACTGCTCCCACTGCTCCCACTGCTCCCGTGGCCCCCAAGCCCGCCGAGGCCGGTGCCGTGGTGCTCAAGGGACCGGCGGCCCGGGTCGTGGTCAATATGGAGGCCAGCCTCAGCGTGCCGACGGCCACGAGCGTGCGCGCCGTGCCCGCGCGCCTGCTCGAGGACAACCGCACGGTCATCAACAACCACCTGGCGCGCACGCGCGGCGGCAAGGTCTCGTTCACGCATCTCATCGGCTTCGCGGTCGTGCAGGCCGCCACGGAGATCCCCGAGATGAACGGGCACTTCACCGAGGTCGACGGCAAGCCCGCACTCGTCGCGACCGACCAGGTGAACCTGGGCCTGGCGATCGACCTCACCAAGCCCGACGGCACGCGCCAGCTGCTGGTGCCCAGCATCAAGGGCGCGCAGGAGATGGACTTCTCGCAGTTCCTGGCCGCCTACGAGGATGTCGTGCGCAAGGCGCGCAACAACAAGCTGACCGTCGACGACTTCGCCGGCACGACCCTGTCGCTCACCAACCCGGGCGGCCTGGGCACCAACCTGTCCGTCCCCCGCCTCATGGCCGGCCAGGGCTGCATCATCGGCGTGGGCTCCCTCGACTACCCGGCCGAGTGGGAGGGCGCATCCGAGGAGTCGATCGCACGCAATGCGGTGTCGCGCATCCTCACGCTCACCTCGACCTACGACCACCGCATCATCCAGGGCGCTCAGTCCGGGGAGTTCCTGCGTCGCATCCACCGGCTGCTGCTCGGCAGCGACGGGTTCTATGACGAGATCTTCAAGTCGATGCGGATCCCCTATGAGCCGATCCGCTGGGCCCAGGACATCTCGGCGAACCACGAGACCGACCTCAGCAAGGCCACGCGCGTGCAGGAGATCATCCACGCCTACCGCGTGCGCGGGCACCTGCTCGCCGACACGGATCCGCTCGAGACCCGTCAGCCGGCGCATCCCGACCTCGACACGATGTCGCACAGCCTCACGCTGTGGGACCTCGACCGGGTGTTCCCGACCGGCGGCTTCGGCGGCAAGGAGCTCATGAAGTTCCGCGAGGTCCTGCGCATCCTGCGCGACTCGTACACGCGCAGCATCGGCATCGAGTACATGCACATGCAGGACCCCGAGCAGCGGGCCTGGATCCAGGCCGAGGTCGAGACGCCGCACATGCGCCCCGAGCGAGAGGAGCAGCTGCGGATCCTGCGCAAGCTCAACGAGGCAGAGGCCCTCGAATCGTTCCTGCAGACCAAGTTCGTGGGCCAGAAGCGCTTCAGCCTCGAGGGCGGCGACTCGCTCATCCCACTGCTCGACGCGATCCTCATCGAGGCCGCCGAGGACGACCTCATCGAGGTGGCCCTGGGCATGCCGCACCGCGGGCGGCTCAACGTGCTCACGAACATCGCCGGCAAGTCGTACGCGCAGATCTTCCGCGAGTTCGAGGGCGACTTCGGGCCCGACTCCGTGCAGGGCTCAGGCGATGTGAAGTACCACCTCGGCACCACGGGCACCTTCACCGCACCCAGCGGCGACACCACGAGCGTGTACCTGGCGGCCAATCCCTCGCACCTCGAGGCGGTCAACCCCGTGCTCGAGGGCGTCGTGCGCGCCAAGCAGGACCTGCTGCCGATCGACGACCGCAACCGCATCCTGCCGATCCTGATGCACGGCGATGCCGCATTCGCCGGCCAGGGCATCGTCATGGAGACGCTGCAGATGTCGCAGATCCAGGGCTACCGCACCGAGGGCACGATCCACATCGTCGTGAACAACCAGGTGGGCTTCACCACGAGCCCGAAGTACAGCCGCTCCTCGACCTACTCGACTGACGTGGCACGCACCATCCAGGCGCCGATCTTCCACGTCAACGGCGACGACCCTGAGGCCGTGGTGCGCGTCGCCCAGCTGGCCTTCGAGTTCCGCCAGCGCTTCCACAAGGACGTCGTGATCGACCTGGTCTGCTACCGCCGTCGCGGCCACAACGAGGCCGATGACCCATCGCTGACCCAGCCCCTGATGTACAAGATCATCGACAACAAGCGCTCGGTGCGCAAGCACTACACCGAGTCGCTCATCGGCCGCGGCGACATCACGGTCGAGGAGGCGGAGGAGGCGCTCAAGCACTTCCAGGCCCAGCTCGAGCGCATCTTCCAGGAGACGCAGAGCGATCCCGGCGCCGCCTTCAGCGACTCCGAGCAGGACATCGTCGAGACCGGCACGCGTGAGCTGGCGCGCCAGCGCCCGGCCTACGAGGTCGACACCTCCATCACCCAGGAGCAGATCGACATCGTCATCGCCTCGCAGCTGCAGATGCCGCCGGACTTCGCCGTGCATCCGCGCCTCCAGCCGCAGCTGGCACGTCGTGCGCAGATGGTCGCCGACGACGCGATCGACTGGGGCATGGGCGAGGCCCTGGCCTTCGGCTCCCTGCTGCTCGACGGACGCACGATCCGACTGGCCGGCCAGGACTCCCGGCGTGGCACCTTCGGCCACCGTCACGGTGTCATCGTCGACAGCAACTCCGGCTGGCAGTACAAGCCGCTCAAGCAGTGCTACCGCAACGGAGCGAAGCTCTCGATCTACGACTCGCTGCTCAGCGAGTACGCGGCGATGGGCTTCGAGTACGGCTACTCCGTCGCGCGGCCTGATGCCCTCGTCATGTGGGAGGGCCAGTTCGGCGACTTCGCCAACGGCGCCCAGACGATCATCGACGAGTTCATCTCCTCGGGCGAGCAGAAGTGGGGCCAGAAGTCGTCGGTGACCCTGCTGCTGCCGCACGGCTACGAGGGCCAGGGGCCCGACCACTCCTCTGCGCGCATCGAGCGCTACCTGCAGCTGTGCGCCCAGGACAACATGACCGTCGCCATGCCCTCGACTCCGGCGTCGTACTTCCACCTGCTGCGCTGGAAGGTGCTCGGCGAGCTCGTGCGCCCGCTCATCGTGTTCACGCCGAAGTCGCTGCTGCGCGCCAAGCAGGCCGTGTCGAGCAAGGCCGACTTCACCACGGGCACCTTCCGTGCTGTCATCGGCGACACGTCCGTGAACCCGGCCGAGGTCACGAAGGTGCTGCTGTGCAGCGGCAAGGTCTACTACGACCTGCTCGCGCACCGCGCGAAGCAGGGGATCACCGACGTGGCCATCATCCGCATGGAGCGCCTGTACCCGCTGCCGCACAAGACGCTGCCGCTGGCCCTGGCCGGCATGGAGTCCGCAGATCTGCGCTGGGTCCAGGAGGAGCCGGCCAATCAGGGCGCCTGGAGCTTCATGGCGATGAACCTGCCCGAGATCCTGCAGCGGCCGATCACCGGCATCACGCGGCCGGCCTCGTCCTCGCCGGCGGTCGGCACCCATGCCCGCCATGAGGAGGAGCAGCGCGGACTGGTCGAGCAGGCCTTCGCCGCGCGGCAGTAGCCAGCGATGTACTTCACCGATCGAGGCATCGAGGAGCTCGAGCGCCGACGCGCGGGCGAGGAGCTGAGCATCGACTGGCTCGCCGAGCGGCTGCGCGAGTTCGTCGACCTCAATCCGGAGTTCGAGACTCCGGTCGAGCGCCTGGCCACCTGGCTGGCGCGCCTCGACGACGAGGACGAGGACTAGGCCCGCTACGGCAGGGTCAGCACGATCTTGCCGCGCAGCTCGCCGGCGTGCATCGCGGCAAGGCCCGCTGCGGCCTGCTCCATGGGCAGCACCCGATCGATGACCGGCCGCGCGCCCGACTGCACGAGCAGGGCCACCAGGCCCTTGAGCTCCTCAGCCGTGCCCATGGTCGAGCCCTCGATGCGCAGCTGCAGGAAGAACACGCGATTGAGGTCGGCATTGGCACCACCGCCAGAGGTGGCGCCGCAGGTGATGATGGCGCCGCCGGGGCGCAGCGCCCGAAGTGAGTGCGACCACGTGGCCTCGCCGACCGAGTCGATGACCGCATCGACCTTGCCCGGCAGCCGGGCGCCGCTCTCGAAGACCTCGTCGGCCCCCAGGGACCTGGCCCACTCGCGCTTGGCCTCGTCGCGCGAGGTCGCCCACACGCGCAGGCCCAGGGCCTTGGCCAGCACGATCGCGGCCGAGGCGACGCCACCGGCGGCACCCTGGACGAGCACGAGGTCGCCAGGCTTGGCGCCGGACTTGGTGACGAGCATGCGGTAGGCCGTGAGCCAGGCCGTGGGCAGGCACGCGGCCTCCTCCCAGGTGAGCTCGGCAGGCTTGTCGATGAGGTTGCGCGCAGGCACGCGCACCTGCGCCGCGAGCGCGCCGGGGTAGACCTCGCTCAGCAGCGAGCGCTTGGGATCGAGGGTCTCGTCGCCGCCACCCTTGGCAGGGTCGCCGATGACGCCATGGACGATGACCTCGCGACCGTCCTCGGTGATGCCCGCCGCGTCGGTCCCGAGGATCATCGGCACCTGGTCGGCGGTGAGGGCGGTGCCGCGCAGCGCCCACAGGTCGTGGTGGTTCAGGCTCGCGGCCTTCACGTTGACCGTCACCCAGTCCTCGGGCGTCTCGGGTGCGTCGATCTCGCCGACGGACAGGACGGACAGCGGGTCGTCGGCACTGATGCCGGATGCGTAGACAGCGAACATGGGCCGAGCGTATCGGCGTGCGACACGTGGCGTCAGTCGGACGGCTATGACCTGCCCGACACTCCTCCCGAAGAGCGACGCACCCGCATGACGAGACGGCCGAGCACCGCGTCCGGCGCAACAGCGCCGTACTGGCGGCTGTCGATGCTCGATTGCGCGCTGTCGCCCAGCACCCACCACCCGTCCGCCTGGGCGTGGTGCACGCGCTTGACGGCCAGCAGGTCGACCCGGCCCGGCTCCCAGAACGCGATGACATCGCCGGGGCGCACTGCGCGCGTGCGCTGCACCAGCCACCAGTCGCCCGAGCGCAGGGCGGGCTCCATCGAGGTGCCCGCGATCGCCACCGTCGTCAGCCACCTCACGTGTGCATCTTTGCGCAACAGCACCGCGCGGTCGGGACTAGGCTCTGCA
>JAQTXL010000025.1 GCA_028688835.1 Candidatus Nanopelagicales bacterium
TGGGGCGGCACCGCCATCGACGTGCTTGGTCCCTACAGGATGTGGAGCATCTCCTGGTAGGTCGGCAGCGGCCAGAGGTCATCGGCGACGACTCCCTCAAGTGAGTCCGCCGCAGCTCGGACCTCGGCGATCGCAGGCAGCAGTGCATCGCGTGCGAACAGCGCCTCGGCGGCCAGGTCGTGGCCATGCTCGGCCTTGAGCGTCGCGGCCAATGAGCCGAGCGCAGCACGCAGGGAGGCGAGTGTCGCGGAGATGGGCTCGAGCGTCGACTTGTCGGCGTCGACCCCGGCTGCCAGGAGCGCCGCGACATTCTGCGCCAGCTCCGTCTGGTAGCGCACGGCGGCCGGCACCACCATCGTGCTGCCCATCTCGAGCGTCAGGCGTGCCTCGACACCGATGGACATCACATACTGCTCGAGGGCGATCTCCAGACGACTGTTGAGCTCGCGCTCGCTGAAGATGCTGTAGTGCTCGAACAGCTTGATCGACTCCGGTGAGACCAGCTCGGGCAGGGCATCGACCGTGGTGCGCAGGTTCTTCAGGCCGCGCTCCTTGGCCTCGACCTGCCACTCCTCGGCGTACCCGTTGCCGTTGAAGACCACTGCGCCGTGCTCGATGATGATCTTCGACAGCACCGTCTGCACCGCGGCGTTGAACTCGACGCCAGCGGCGACCGAGGCCTCGATGTCGGAGGCGATGTAGTCCAGTGCCTCGGCCAGGATCGCGTTGATGGTCGTCATGGGACCCGCGACCGACTGCATCGAGCCAGGTGCCCGGAACTCGAACCGGTTGCCGGTGAAGGCGAAGGGGCTGGTGCGGTTGCGGTCGCCTGGATCGGTCGGGAGGTCCGGCAGCGTGTCGACGCCGACGCGGATCTTGCCCTTGCTCTTCGACGACGTCGCGCCGCCGTCGGCGATCTGGGCGAACACATCGGCGAGCTGATCGCCGAGGAAGATCGAGATGATCGCCGGAGGCGCCTCGTTGGCGCCCAGTCGATGGTCGTTGCTCGCAGAGGCGACTGAAGCCCGCAGGAGGCCGCCGTACTTGTGGACAGCCCGGATGACGGCGGCGCAGAACACCAGGAACTGGGCGTTGTCGTGCGGGTTGTCGCCGGGCAGCAGCAGGTTGCCCTGACGGTTGTTGCCCAGCGAGAAGTTGACGTGCTTGCCGGAGCCGTTGACACCTGCGAACGGCTTCTCGTGGAACAGGCAGGCCATGCCGTGCTTCTCCGCCAGCGACTTGAACGTGGTCATGAGCAGCTGCTGGTGGTCTGCTGCGATGTTGGAGCGCTCGAACATTGGCGCGATCTCGAACTGGCCGGGGGCGACCTCGTTGTGGCGCGTCTTGGCCGGGATGCCGAGCTTGAACAGCTCGCGCTCGGTGTCCATCATGAATCCGAGCACGCGCTCGGGGATCGCGCCGAAGTAGTGGTCGTCGAACTCCTGGCCCTTGGGCGGCTTCGACCCGAAGAGGGTGCGACCGGCATTGAGCAGGTCGGGGCGGGCGAGGAAGAAGTGGCGATCCACCAGGAAGTACTCCTGCTCGGCGCCGCAGTAGGACACCACGCGGTCAGGATCGTGCCCGAACAGCCTGAGCACGCGCTCGGCCTGCTCGGCCATGGCCTGCTGGGCGCGCAGCAGCGGGGTCTTGTGGTCCAGGGCCTCGCCGGTCATCGACACGAACACGGTGGGGATGCACAGGGTGTTGCCGTTGGGGTTCTCCAGGATGTAGGCCGGGCTGGTGACGTCCCAGCCGGTGTAGCCGCGCGCCTCGAAGGTGTTGCGCAGCCCGCCGTTGGGGAAGCTCGAGGCATCCGGCTCGCCCTGGATCAGGGTCTTGCCCGCGAACTCGGCAAGGGCGGTGCCGTCGCCCACGGGCTCGAAGAAGCTGTCGTGCTTCTCCGCGGTGAGCCCGGTCAAGGGGTAGAACACGTGCGCATAGTGCGTCGCGCCCTTCTCCAGCGCCCAGTCCTTCATCGCGGAGGCGACGGCGTCGGCAACAGCCGGATCCAGCGGCGCGGAGTTCTCGATGGTGTCGGTGACCGACTTGAACACCGACTTCGGCAGGCGCCGCTGCATCACCGACTTGCTGAAGACGTTGAGCCCGTAGATCTCGCCGGGCGCCTCGGCGTCGATGTAGCTGACTGCTGGGGGCACATAGGCCTCGACGTCCTTGATGGCTTGCAGGCGTACAGCGTTCCCACTCATGAAGTTCCCTTTCAGGCATGGCGCACCGCAACAGTCGCGGAACTGGATGCCGCAGAGACTAGGCAGGGTTTGTTACACGCACGTGACGATCATGTTCGGGCCGCGCACTGTGCGGCCTTCAGCACTCAGATCCCGGGCGCGCAGGACCCCTGGCCCAGGCGGCTCAGGCCGGTGAGGTCGCCGGCCTGGAGGCGCGAGACGCCGGTGTTGGGCGTGTCCATGACCTGGCCGAGGGCTGGGGTGTGGCCCAGGCCCAGGAGATGGCCGAACTCGTGGCGCAGCACCTGCTCGATGAGTGGCGATCCGTCGGTGAGCACGCCACTGAAGGCGGCATCGAACAGCGCGATCTGCCCGGTCACGTAGTGCGGATCGGGCTGTGCCTGACTGCTCACCCGGACCAGGCTGGTGAGCCCGGCAGTGGACTCGGACACGCCGGCTGCCGCCGCCGTCATCGTCCCGATGAGCACCGGTGCCCAGCGGGCGCCATAGCGCTCTGGCTGGTAGTCGCTGCGCTGGCTCGTGAGCCGTTCACTCGAGAGCCCGTCATACGCCAGTCGCAGGCCGCTGCCCGCGGCGACCTCGTCGGCGATCCGCAGCACCAGCGCTGTGAAGCCTGCGGGGGCTCCGGCCGCATTGATGACGAAGTGGACAGGCCGGCACGGTGACCAGGTGACCGGCTCGCCGCTCGTGGGATCGGCATTCTGGTACGCGTACCGCGTGCTCCAGACGGCCGGCGTGACCGGCGGCGAGAGGCGCTGCGACGCCTCGTCGACGCCCGCACGCGGGTAGGTGACCGGGGACTCGACGATCGGCTCCGGCGAGGTCGGCAGCGGGCCCTGGCCTGCGCTGCCGGCGCGGCCGGTCGGGGCCAGGGTCACGAAGCCACCGGTTCCCCGGTCGGTGCGCGCACTCACGACTCGCGGGCTGCCGGGGGCATGGGTGGCGGCGCTCGACGACGTGAGCGCCACCGGTGCTGCACCGGTCACGGACGCGGTGCCGGGGAGACCGGGGGCCAGGGCCGCGACGACCGCCACGGCGGCGGTCACGATCGGCAGCCGGCTGCGCTGTATCGGACGCCTGCGCCCGAAGACTGCGCGATCAGCGGTCATGGGACCGGACAATAGCCGATCATGGCCGGGGAGTCAGGTCGACGTTCGGTGAACATTTGCCGCCCCACAGCGGCGCCGATTCGGGGTTCCTCGGACATCACGAGGGTCGTGGCAGTACCTTGCCTGACGATTCACTCGACCCGAGCGTGGAGGACCACATGAGCGACGTACTACTCACCGAGAAGCGCGGCGGCGTGTTCATCATGACGATGAACCGTCCCGAGGCTCGCAATGCGCTGAGCCGGGAGCTCATGTACGAGATGGCGGAGGCGCTCCACGAGTTCGACATCGACAATGCGCTCGCCGTGGCGGTGCTCACCGGCGCCGGTGGCAACTTCTGCTCGGGCATGGACCTGCGCGAGTTCGCGGCCGGCTCGACCTTCGACAAGGTCAGCGAGCACCCCGGGCTGAACCAGCAGCCGCCTGCCAAGCCGATCATCGCGGCCGTCGAGGGCTATGCGCTGGCCGGAGGCTGCGAGACCGCCCTGTGCACCGACATCATCGTCGCGTCGCGCGATGCGAAGTTCGGCATCCCCGAGGTCAAGCGCGGGCTCGTCGCCGCCGGTGGCGGCCTGTACCGCCTGCCGCGCGTCATGAGCTACCCGGCTGCATCGCTGCTCGCCCTGACCGGCGACATCATCGACGCCGAGCAGGCCAACGCCTGGGGCCTGGTGTCAGTGCTCGCCGATGCCGGCGGCGCCCTGAATGCTGCGCTCGACATCGCCGAGCGCATCGCCGCGAACGGCCCACTGGCCCTCAAGGCCACGAAGGCCGTGCTGGCGAAGGCCGCGACCTGGACCGACCCGGAGTTCATGGCCTGGCAGCAGACGGTCGTCGGTCCGGTGTTCGCCTCGAACGACGCGAAGGAGGGCGCGACCGCCTTCGGCGAGAAGCGTGCACCGAAGTGGACCGCGACCTGATCGGCGCCTGACCCGAGCCGCGGGCGGCACTCCAGCAGGGGTGCCGCCCGCGCTCACGTCCGCACGGGCCTGTGCGACCACCGCATGTCGGCGCCCCTGTGCTGGCACACTGCGCCCGTGGCGAAACTGAGCATCGACCTGACGCCCATCAGGGTCTCGCGGGACTTCCGCTCCCTGTTCTTCAGCGGCCTCATCACGTACTTCGGCAACATGATCACCTACGTCGCCCTGCCGTTCCAGATGGCCCAGCTCACGAATTCCTTCGCCGCCGTCGGGCTCATCGGCGTCGTGGAGCTCATCCCGCTCGTCGTCTTCGGCCTGTACGGCGGCACCCTCGCCGACACTGTTGACCGGCGCAGGCTCGTGCTCATCGCCGAGTGCGCGGCTCTCGTGTTCGTCCTCGTGCTGTGCGCCAATGCGCTCGTGCCCAGCCCTCAGATCTGGCTGCTCTATGTCATGGCCTTCGCGCTGTCGGCGATCGACGGGCTGCAGGGCCCCTCGCTCAACGCGATCCTGCCCCGCGTGGTGTCCCACGACCAGCTCGCGGCGGCCGGTGCGCTGCGCAGTGTGCGCTACACGCTCGGCGCGATCCTCGGGCCGGCCATCGGTGGACTCCTGGTTGCCTTCGGGGGTGCGGCGTTCGCCTACGGCATCGATGCGCTGACCTTCGGCCTGTCCGTGCTGCTTCTGCTGCGCCTGCGTCCACTGCCGCCGCTGAACGAGGTCGTGGAGCGGGCCGGGATGGCGCACATCCTCGAGGGGGTGCGCTATGCCCTGAGCCGGCGTGACCTGCTCGGCACCTACCTCATCGACCTGTGCGCGATGATCTTCGCCTTCCCCGTCGCGATGTACCCCTTCCTCGCCAAGGAGTTCGACGCGGAGTGGGCCCTGGGCATGCTCTACGCCGCAACCGCCGCAGGAGCGTTCCTGGTCACCATCACCAGCGGCTGGGTGTCGCACGTGCATCGGCATGGCCGACTGGTCGCGGTGTCCGCAGTGCTGTGGGGGCTGGGCATCGGCCTGATCGCCTTCGCCCCGTCGATCTGGTGGGTGCTGGCGCTGCTGATGTTCGCAGGCGCAGCCGACATGGTGAGCGGCCTGTTCCGAGGCCTGATCTGGAACCAGACCATTCCCGACGAGGTCCGCGGCCGGATGGGCTCGATCGAGATGCTGAGCTACTCGGTCGGGCCGCTGCTCGGGCAGGTGCGCAGCAGCACCGCCGCATCGCTGACGTCGCTGCGCACCTCGTTCGCGACCGGCGGGCTCCTGTGCATCGTCGGCGTGGTCGTGTCCGTGATCTGCGTCCCGGCGATCTGGGCGTACGACGTGCGCACGAACGAGCATGCCGAGCGCGAGCGGCGCGTGCGCAGTCAGGCCAACGAGCCGCCGGCCCGCTGACGCCGTCGCGGTTGCAGCCGTGCAGCCGGGCCCTCTAGTCCGTCGGGTACACCAGCGACGGCAGTGCCGCCTGCAGTCGCGCAGTTGCGGCCTTGGTCCACCCGGGCGTCGCCAGCGTGATCGCGACTGCAGGTGCGATGTTCGCGCTGTAGTTGTGCCCGACCTCCGGAGGCTCACCGCCGCTGATGAGGTCGAAGCCGACGGACAGGAACGTGAGCCCGAAGTAGTACTCCAGGTGCGGATCGACACCGGGCCCGAGCGGCGCCGCGATCCAGTCCGGATGGTTGAGCAGGAGCGATGGGCTCCAGTACACGACCGGGTCATTGGCGTGCGCGACATAGGTGATCGCCGGCCCGGTTCGCGGAACGGCGTCAGCGAGGTCCTGCGGCGTCACGTACACCTGCGCGAGGCGACCGTTCCCGATGACGGGCTGCCAGGCAGGCCCGCCGGAGCGGTCGGCCTGCCACCGCTCCCACAGGCGCGACTGCGCAGGCGGGCCGACCCAGATCACCTTGGGGATGTCGGCCACCACCTGCTCGGGAGTGGTGCCAGCGCTCCACGCCGCCTGCGACCCGAAGGCCCCGAGCGACTGGCCGAACAGGATGAGCTGGGGGCGCGTCGCGGCAGGCTGCCGCTTCCAGGCGGACACGATCGTCTGCACCTGGCTGGCGCCCTGGTCCATCGCGGTCTGCGGGTCGATCACGAAGCCGATCCAGCTCGGCACGGCGGAGTACTGCACCGCCACCGTGGCGATGTCGCCACCCGTGACGGCCTCGAGGCTGTTGACGCCGTTCGGGTCGACCCAGCCGGTGCCCGTCACCACGAAGATCGCCAGGTACTTGCGCTGCCAGGCGCCGGAGCGATCCAGCTCGCGCACGGCCAGGTCGCTGCGCTCCTGGGGGGTGGCCGCCTGCTGCATGCCGATGTACAGGCGCAGTGGATCGACCGCCGGCTGTCTGCTGATCGCCGTGATCTGGGCCGGGGTCATGGGGTTGTCGACGAAGGCGCGTCCCTGGCGCCCCAGGGTCTCCCAGGACACCAGGCTGCCGCGGCCGCCGCTGTTCGTCCCGATGCGCGAGCGGTCCTGGCCGCTGGTGTCGGCATTGACGGCGTCGTACGACGCGACCAGGCGCTGGAAGCCAGCGGTTGCGGCAAGGGCGAAGACCGCGACCAGTGCCACCGCCACACCCAGACGCAGGAGCCGCACCCCGCGACGACGCCCCGGCGACCCCGTGCGGCCCAGGCGTCGCTGCAGTGGCGGGATGCGCCCGATGGCGGTGGCCAGGGCTGCCGTGAGCAGTCGGATCGAGCGACCCAGGAGCAGCAGCAGCGCGGAGGCCGCAAGTACGGCCACGACGAGGATCAGGGACCCGGGCAGGGTGCTGGGCATGTCGAGCAGCGACTGCTGCTCGGCCTGCCAGGTGATCGCGATCGGCGTGGCGACCAGGCTCGGGATCCACAGTGCGATGACGATCACGACGCCGATCCAGGTGCGCAGGCGGTGGCGCCTGATCCACAGTGACCTGTGCAGCGCCCAGCTCACCAGGCTGCCGAGCGCATAGCCGCCGACGGTGCCCAGTGCGGTCAGGAAGATGAGGAAGGTGAGCGGTCGGGGGAGCAGCGAAGGCACGAGCGCCGCACCGTAGGTCACCGACGCGAAGGCCAGGCCGACCAGGCTCAGCGGACGGCGGATGAAGCGCTGGCGCATGATCGGGTCCACGGTCGTGTGCTGCATGGTGCCGTCCTCCCGCTGGCGGCGGTCCTGCCAGTCGTCCGGCGCAACCCTAGTGAGCCAGCACCGCGCGCGTGACTCGTGCACCCGAGTGCTGGCGCGTCGATTAGGTCTGCCGCCGCTCGCATGGGAGCATGAGCGAGCAGCAGACAGGTGGGTGCACTTCGGCAACAGGCCGAGACCGACACAACGAGGTCCTCTGGATCACGGGCAGCCCACGATCAGCTTGCGCAACCCGGCAGCACAGATGTGCGCCAGAGGAGTACAGCACTCATGACCCGCCCACAAGGCACTTCACGTACGACCGCGCGCTCGAACGCGCGCCCAGGCACCGGCCGCCCCACGACGGGCAGCGGTGCCTCATCATCACGATCCACGTCACGCACGCGTCCCAGGACGCGCACCGATGCCGGGGCACCTGCACCTGCGCGGGCCAAGGAGCTCGTGCGGCCCGTGCTCGGCGAGATCGCACCCGACAATGCCTTCGTCGCGCTCGGCGTGCCGGCGATCTTCGCCCAGGTCCTCGCGGGCCAGGGCATCGTCGAGCCCTTCCCGATCCAGGAGGCCACGCTGGCCGACTCGCTCGCCGGACGCGATGTCCTCGGCCAGGGTCGCACCGGTTCCGGCAAGACGCTGGCCTTCGCCATGCCTCTCGTCGCGCGCCTGTCCGCCGAGCCGGTCAAGCCGATGCCCGGACGACCGCGCGCCCTCGTCGTCGTGCCGACCCGCGAGCTCGCGACGCAGGTCGCCGCGGTGATCGAGCCGCTGGCAGCGGCCGTCGGCATGCGCGTCACCACGATCTTCGGCGGCGTCAGCCACGGTCCGCAGCGCACCGCACTGCGCCAGGGCGTCGAGATCGTCGTGGCCTGCCCGGGTCGTCTGCTCGACCACATGAAGGAGCAGGACATCTTCCTGGATCGCGTCGAGGTGACGGTGCTCGACGAGGCTGATCACATGGCCGACCAGGGCTTCCTGCCGATGGTCAAGCGCATCATGGATGCCACTGACCCCAAGGGGCAGCGCATGCTGTTCTCGGCCACGCTGGCCGGTGGTGTCGACACGATCGTGAAGCGCTATCTCACGAATCCCGTCTCGCACGCGGCCGCCATCGAGGCGCCCGTGCTGCTCGACCACCACGTGCACGTCGTCTCCGATGCAGATCGCCAGGCGGCCATCTACGAGCTGGCCCAGCGCGGTCGAGTCGTGATGTTCACCCGCACCAAGAGCCGTGCGAAGCAGCTCACGCGCAAGCTCGAGACCGCTGGCCTTGCCGCTGTGGAGATGCACGGCAACCTGTCGCAGAACGCGCGCGAGCGCAATCTCGCGGCCTTCAGTGACGGCTCAGCGAAGGTGCTGGTGGCCACCGACATCGCCGCCCGCGGCATCCATGTCGACGATGTGCCGCTCGTCGTGCACGCCGACCCGCCAATCGAGCACAAGGCCTACACCCACAGGTCCGGCCGCACCGCTCGTGCAGGCTCGGCTGGCCAGGTGTTCACCATCGCCACGCCCGACCAGGTGGCCGAGGTGCGCATGCTGCTGAAGAAGGCCGGCGTCACGGCCAAGTGGAGTGGCATCGCCGTGGCCGAGCACGCGGCAGCACGGCCAGCCGTGCCCCGTCGGTCGCACAACCGCAATCCGCACGCCTCGCGCCGCTGAGGTCCTCGACAACCCCGTCCGAACATGATGGGGTGGTCGCATGGCCATTGAGACGATGATGTCGAGCACCTTCGACCTGCCCGGATACAAGGTCGACGAGAGCCTGGGGCTGTGCTGGGGAGTCCTCGTGCGCAGCGTCGGCTTCGCGAAGGGGTTCACCGGCGGCATCCGCTCGCTCGCCGCTGGCGAGGTGCCGCAGTACACCGAGGTGGTGAACACCGCGCGGGCGCATGCTGTCGAGCGACTCATGACGCACGCCCAGGAGCTGGGCGCGAACGCGGTGCTCGGCGTGCGCTTCGACTCCTCCGACGTCGGCAACGGGCTCAGCGAGATCCTCTGCTACGGCACTGCCGTGAAGGTGTCGCCGGCCTGACCCGCCAGCCCGTATATTCGGGCGGCTGCGCCCGCGCCTGCGCGCGGCAGCGCCGTTCATGGAGGAGTCACGTGGAGCCCTGGTCACGCCGCAGCGCCAGTCGTCGTTCGGTCCTCGCCGTGCCGGGCTCCAGCACCAAGATGCTCGACAAGGCGCGCGGGCTCGATGCCGATGCCTTGTTCATGGACCTCGAGGACGCGGTGGCGCCCATCGCCAAGCCCGAGGCGCGTCGCAACATCGTGGCGGCGCTCAATGAGGGCGGCTACGGCAGCAAGCTCGTCACGGTGCGCGTCAACGACTGGACCACGCCCTGGACGCACCTCGACGTGATCGAGGTCGTGGGCGGGGCCGGTGACAGGCTTGACTGCATCATGCTGCCCAAGACCCAGACCCGGGAGCAGGTCATTGCGCTCGACATGCTCCTCACCCAGCTCGAGCAGGTGCATGGACTGCCGTCGGGCGCGATCGGCATCGAGGTGCAGATCGAGAATGCGCTGGGGCTCACCAACGTCAACGCCATCGCCGCTGCAAGCGACCGGCTCGAGACCATCATCTTCGGGCCGGCCGACTTCATGGCGAGCATCAACATGAAGTCGCTCGTGGTCGGACAGCAGCCTCCCGGCTACGACGTCGGCGACGCCTACCACCACATCCTCATGAGCATCCTCATGGCAGCTCGCGCACACGACCGGCTCGCGATCGACGGCCCCTACCTTGCGATCCGCGATGACGACGGCTTCCGGCAGGTGGCGGCCCGTTCCGCGGCCCTCGGCTTCGACGGCAAGTGGGTGCTGCATCCCGACCAGATCGCCGCGGCCAACGAGGTGTTCGCCCCGCGGCAGGAGGATTTCGATCATGCAGAGCTCATCCTCGAGGCCTACGACCACGCGACGTCGACGCAGGGCGGGGCCCGAGGCGCCGTGATGCTCGGCGACGAGATGATCGACGAGGCCTCGCGCAAGATGGCGCTGGTCATCTCGGCCAAGGGCCGTGCTGCAGGACTGGTGCGCACCTCGGTCTTCGAGATCCCTGCGCCCTAGGCTCCCTGGCTGCGAGAGGAGCCGACACCCATGCACATCGACTTCATCCCCGGTGCGCACCTCGACGGTGGCGACTGGGCGATCGAGTGCGGCGACGAGGTCGTGACGTGGTCCCAGGCGGTCGATCAGATCACCCGCCTGGGCAATGTGCTCCTCGCCGAGTGCCAGGGTGGGCGCATCGCAGTCGTCGGGGACAACAGCGCGCCGACGATCCTCGCGCACGCAGCGTGCATCACCACAGGGATCTCCTCCGTCGGCGTCAACCCGAGACTGCGGGCGGACGAGCTCGCGCACATCCTGCGCGATGCCGACGTGCGCCTGTGCGTCGTGGCTCCTGGCGCCTGGGCTGAGGCGTCGGCTGCGGCATCAGGCCTCGGCATCCGGGTGCTGAGCTGGCCGGGCCGCACCGACTACGGCGACCTGCACTGGGACGACGCGGTTGCCCAGGCGAGCCCGTCGTGGACCGCTGCAGCGGGCATCCCGCATCGTCCGGTGCTCTACACGTCGGGCACCAGCGGCTTCCCGCGCGGCACCGAGGTGCAGTGGACCGCGGAGATCGGCGCCACAGTCGATGAGCACCTCGCGCACCTGCGCGCGAGCCTGGCCAGCGTGCCCGCGGGTCCGCACCTCGTCGTGGGGCCGCTCTACCACAACGGCCCGATGATGGGGGTGCGGGCGATCCTCGACGGGCGTCCCACGGTGGTCCTGCCGAGGTTCGATGCCGAGGCCATGCTGCAGGCCGTCGACCAGCGGGGCATCGCCACGACGGTCTGCGTCCCGACGCACCTGTCGCGGCTGCTCGGGCTCGATCCTGCGATCCGCGGGCGATACGACGTCACGAGCATGCGGAGCATCCGGCTCACGGGGGCGGCCTGCCCGGTGCCGGTCAAGGCCGGGATCCTGGCATGGTTCGGCCCAATCGTCACCGAGACCTACGGCGGCACCGAGTGCCACGTGGTCTGCAGCATCACTGCAGAGGAGTCGCTCCTGAAGCCCGGGTCCGTGGGGCGTGCCGTGCAGCGATACCGCGTGCTCGTCGTGGATGACGCCGGTGACGAGGTCGCTGCAGGCGTGTCCGGGCGGCTGTTCTTCATCGACTCGCTCGGACGAGGCGTGCACTTCCTCAACGCCCCCGAGAAGGATGCCGAGGTCCATCTGCGACCCGGGGTCTTCACCGTCGGGGACATCGGCTTCGTCGACGCGGACGGCTATGTGTTCCTCAACGACCGGTCAGTCGACATGGTCATCAGCGGAGGCGTGAACATCTACCCGGCAGAGTGCGAGCGCGTGCTCCACGAGCATCCCGCCCTCGCGGACTTCGCTGCAGTGGGCCTGCCTGATGCGGACATGGGGGAGCGGCTCGTCGGAGTGGCCGTGCTGCGCCCGGGTGCGTCCGTGAGCCCTGAAGAGCTCGATGCCTGGTGCCGCGAGCACCTGGCGTCCTACAAGTGCCCCAAGGAGTACCGGTTCATGTCGACGACCGGACGCAACGCGGTTGGCAAGGTCAGCAAGCGCGTGCTCCGTGAGGCACTGCTCAGCGACGCTCCGGAGACGGCGCTGGCGGCTGCGGCCGGGCGCTAGCGATCAGCTCGCGCAGAGCGTGCCGTCGACGAGTCGCTTGCCCAGCGCCATGGGGGCCAGGGTGCGCCCGCTCCACTGGTAGCGCGAGTACTGGTAGGTGTAGGCGTTGATGACCATGGGGATCGACGCGGTCGCGCGATCGGTGCAGATGGCCTTGGTGGCGCCGGTCGTGGTGGCCGTGGCGCGCAGCGCCATGGTGCGCGGGGCCTCCTCGGCGAGCTTGGCCTGCACCGCGAGGTTCGGGGTGCCGTTGGGGCACAGCACCGGGCCGAAGGTGCCGTCCTGGTACTCGACGACCTTCGCGCAGCCGGGTGCCGCCTGTGCAGCGCCCAGCGGCACGAGCCCACCGGTCAGGACTGCGGCCGTGGCGATGCCGAGGACAAGACGACGTGACTGCGGGTGCTGCACGGGTGGCTCCAAGGTGTCGGTGTCCTTGCACGGTACGTCACGATCCCGAGCGGAGGCAATCTGCACCTGCATCACCCGCGTGGCTGCGGGGCGCGGTGCGGGTCACTATCGTGAGGTGAGCCGACCCTTGCTCGAAGGGGCGGCGCATCCAGGCTCAGGGAGGCATCGACATGGCACGCCCGCATCTGACCCTGACGCAGCGCTACTTCGATGCGGTGGCGTATGCGGCCGAGGCGCACGCCTGGCAGGCGCGCAAGGGCGGCAACATCGCCTACATGTCCCACCTGCTCGGGGTGTCCTCACTCGTGATCGAGGCGGGAGGCGACGAGGACCAGGCCATCGCGGGCCTGCTGCATGACGTGGTCGAGGACCAGGGCGGGCTGCAGCGGCTCGCCGATGTCCGGCGCAGGTACGGCGACCGTGTCGCCGGGATCGTGCTGGGCTGCAGCGACTCCCTCGACGGCGACGACGGCTACTGGATGGACTACTGGGAGCGCAAGCAGGCCTATCTCGATCGGCTCGAGACCGAGCCGCCGGAGCTCGTGATGGTGTCCATCGCCGACAAGGTGCACAACGCGCGGGCCCTGGTGACCGACCTCGAGTACTCGGGTGTCGCGGTGTTCAACAAGTTCCACGGATCGGCTCGCGAGATCATCCACTACTACCGCGAGTGCCTGCGGATCGGCCGTGCTGCAGACGTGAGCCATGTGCTGACGTCGCCGCTCGAGGTCGCGATCCGCGATGTCGAGCTCATGGTCTACGGCTAGTCGGCCCATGCGCCGACGCGTGCGACTGCAGCTGCTGCTGTCCCTGGGCCTGGGGCTCGTCGCAGGTGCGCTCGCACTGTGGCTCACCCCCTGGACCTTCGCGACCTCGATCGGGTGGGATGCGGCGGCCACCGCGTACCTGCTGCTGACCTGGCGTGACATCTGGCCCATGACCGCGGCGCAGACCGAGGACATCGCCGCGACTGAGGATGCCTCAACGGCCTGGGACGACGTCATCGTGCTCGTCGCAGCACTGGTCTCGCTGGCCACCGTCGTGCTCGTGCTCAGCCACATCGGCCAGACCGAGCGCGACACCTCGCTCGTGCGCACCGTGCTGGGCATCACTTCGGTGGTGCTCGCGTGGGCTGTCGTGCACACCGTGTACACGCTGCGGTACGCAAAGCTCTACTACTCCCGTCCAATCGGCGGGATCGACTTCCACTGCGCCGAGCCGCCCGCCTACTCGGATTTCGCGTATCTCTCCTTCGGCATCGGCATGGCCTTCCAGGTGGCCGACACCAACCTCAGCACGGGGGCTGCAAGGCGGATGGTGCTGCGCCATGCCCTGCTGTCCTTCCTGTTCGCAACGACCATCCTTGCCATCACGATCAACCTCGTGGCGGGCCTGTCGTCCTGATCCCACCGATGTCCATGTGCGCGTTGGCGCATCTCTGTCTGCTGAACACATGGCATTGACAGGAATGTGACCTAGCCTGACAGGACGCGCCCGGTGGTCCACCGGACCCTCAACGCCCGTCAAAGGGGAATCGACATGAAACGACTCGCAAGTGCGCTGACCGCGCTCGTGATGCTCGGCGCCGGTGTGGCGCTCGCGGCACCGGCCACAGCCGCAGCCAACGTCAGCCTCACCGCCAGGAACGGAACCGTGGGCGTCACGCAGACCATCGATGCGCAGGTGCAGACCACCGGCATCGGCGGCGAGGGCACCGTCACCTTCACCGTCGGGTCGACCACCATCGGCACCGACACCGTGGGCCCGACCCAGGGCTACAACGCCCAGGTCAACTGGACGCCAGCGGCCGCCGGTCGGCAGAACGTGACCGCGACCTTCAGCGGCGGCGGGTCCGATGCCACCTCGGTGTCCATCGCCCAGGTCGCCACCACGACCGCGATCACCTCGCCCGGTTCCGCGGCTGGTGGCTCGGTGATCACGCTCACCGCACAGGTGCGCACGCGTGTCGGCTCCTACGTGCCGACCGGCGCGGTGAAGTTCTACCTCGCATCGGGCTCGAACATCGGCAGCGGGAGCCTGAACGGCCTTGCCGTGGCCTCGATGAACTACCAGGTGCCCAGTGCCAATGGCACGGTCACCTTCTACGCCGTCTACCAGGGTGACAGCAACGCCGAGAACTCGGCGCCCAGCCCGACGACCTCGACTCGGGTGTCCGCCCAGGGATCCTCGGTGTCACTGGTCGTGGCGCAGACCAACTACGTGAACTCCTCCGTGCCACTGGTCGCCAACATCGCGCCCACGAGCGGAACGGGCACCGTGACCTTCAGCGTCGACGGTCGCACTGTGGGCACCGCGAACGTGGCCAACGGCACAGCATCGGTGACCTGGGTCCCCACGTCGCTGGGCAACCCGCGCGTGACCGCCACGTACTCCGGTGGCAACAGCGTCACGGGTTCCTCGGACTCCAAGACGGTGGCGGTGATCCAGCCGTTGAAGCCTGATGTCATCACCATCGACCCCGCCGGCGCCCAGGGGCCGATCCTCAACAATGCGGTGTTCGTGATGCCCAATGGCGCCGCGACCCAGGTCGGCCTCGCCTCGAGCTCGGGCCAGCCGGTGACCATCACCGTCGTCGGGCCGTGCGCCTGGAACGCGGCAACCTCCACGCTGTCCGTCCAGGGCGTGGGCGGCAACTGCACCATCACCGCCACGACACCCGGTGGCAACGGCTACTCACCCGGCAGGCTCGTGTTCTCGGTCTCGACCTCGGTCGGGGCGCAGACCGCCACCGTGGCCGCACCCAAGTCCGGCACGTATGCCAAGGGCAAGAAGCTGACGCTGGCCAAGGCGGGCACCGTGACCAACCTCAACAAGGCGATCGCCTGGAAGGTCACCAAGGGCGGGGCCTACTGCAAGGTGTCGCTCAGCAAGGGCGCGACCTACCTGAAGCTGGTCAAGAAGGGCAAGTGCTCGGTGACGGGCTCAGCGCCGGCCATCGCCGGCCAGTGGAGTGCCTACTCGACCTCGCGCAACTACACCGTCAAGTAGTCGTCGATCCGTATCACGACAGTACGAAGCAGGGCCCGAGGTCTCCCTCGGGCCCTGCTGCACTGCGCCTGAGCTACTTGACCGTGATCGTGTAGGTCGCGACCACCGTGGATCCGTTCTTCGCCGTCACCTTGGCGACTCCTGAGCCCACGGCATGGCCACCGGGGTTCGAGGTGCTGGTGCCGGTGGTCTTGGCGTTCACCGTGACGAACACCTTGGCGTCGCTCGAGGTGAACTTCACCTTGGTGGCGAAGCCCTTGAAGATCACGTACTGGTCCTTGACGAGTGAGATGGACGTGCCCTTGTCCTTGCGGGTCAGGGTCACGGGAGTCCAGGTGCTGGGGCTGCCGCCGACCACAGGCGGGCTCGCGGCCGCCGTGGCCTTCGCGGTTGCCGAAGCCGATGGCGCGGGCGTCGAGGTCGCAGCCGCAGCGGTCCCGGCGGCGGCACCCAGCAGCGCAACTGCTGCGGTGGCGGCGATGATCGTGCGATGGGCTGTGCGCATGTGATGGTCCTTCGCTGTCATGAGTCTGTCGTGGATGTGACGAAGACTGGCAGCAGAGGGTTCCACACGTGTGCAGGCGCGCAGGGGTCGCGGCGTCGCGCATGTCACGTCCAGTGCGCGCGTCGGGCTAGTCTGCATCCATGATTGAGGTCGAGCACCTGACGAAGCGCTACGGCAAGGTCACCGCAGTCGACGACATCACGTTCACCGTCGCACCCGGTCGCGTGACGGGCTTCCTCGGGCCCAATGGCGCCGGGAAGTCCACGACGATGCGCATGGTCCTCGGGCTCGACCGCCCGACATCGGGATCCGTGCGCGTGGATGGCACTGCCTATCGCACGATGCGAGCGCCGGTGAACGCGATCGGAGCGCTGCTTGAGGCCAAGGGCTTCGACAAGGCACGGTCGGCGCGCAACCACCTGCTGTCGCTGGGCGCCACATCAGGCATCGGCGCGGCCCGCGTCGATCATGTGCTGGACCTCGTCGGCCTCGGCGACGTGGCGCGCCAGAAGGCGGGCGGCTTCTCACTGGGCATGGGGCAGCGGCTCGGCATCGCAGTCGCGCTCCTGGGCGACCCCGGCATCGTCATGCTCGACGAGCCCGTCAACGGCCTGGATCCCGATGGAGTCCTGTGGATCCGACGGCTCCTGCGCCAGCTGGCCGATGAAGGCCGCACGGTGTTCCTCTCGTCGCACCTCATGACCGAGATGGAGCTCATCGCCGACGACCTCATCATCATCGGGCGCGGCCAGATCCTGGCCAACACCTCCATGACCGACTTCATCAGCTCTTGGTCGTCGCTGCGCGTGCGCGTGGTGACGCCGGAGGCAGCCGCCCTTCAGGGAGTGCTGGCCTCGCGCGCCTCCGACTTCGAGCTGCTCGACTCCGGCGCGCTGGTGGTGACGGGGGTGGAGGCGGCAGTGATCGGGCAGGCCGCCTTCGATGCGGGGATCCCCTTGCATGAGCTGACCCCGCTGTCGGTGTCGCTGGAGGACGCCTTCATGGAGCTGACCCGTGACTCCGTGCAGTTCCACACCGGGGAGGTGGCGGCATGAGCACCGCTCCAGCCATGGCCCCGTCCGCCGCAGCCGCGGGTCATCTGTCCTTCGTCCGGGTGCTGCGCTCGGAGTTCATCAAGCTGCGCTCGCTCCGGTCGACCTGGGTGATGCTCGCGTCGATGCTCGTGCTCTTCATCGCCTTCGGTGCCATCGCCGCGCTGGCCTCGACGGGCGCCATCGACAGCGCCAATGGCGGGCCGCCACGTTCGGCGTTCATCGATCCGGTGACCACAGTGCTCGCCGGTGGCGGCTTCGCCGTGCTCATCATGTCCGTGCTCGGCGTGCTCTCCGGTGCCCGCGAGTACGGCAGCGGGATGATCCGCACCTCCCTGACCTTCGTGCCCAAGCGGCTTCCGGTGCTCTGGGCCAAGGTGCTCGTGCTCATCGCCTTCGTCGTCCCGGTCGCTGTGCTGGCAGCCCTCGGCGCGTTCGTGCTGGGCATGGCGCTGCTCTCCGGAGCCGGGAGCGACACCGTCACGCTGGGCGATCCCGACGCGCAGCGCGTGCTCATCGGCACCTGCGCCTACATCACCGGCCTGGCCGTCATCGGTCTGGCCCTGGGGATGGCCATGCGGTCGATGCCCGGTGCGATCGCCACCGTGATCGGCGGCGTGCTCATCCTGCCCGCGCTGCTCACCGCCCTGCTGCCCGACGCCTGGCGGTCGGTGCTCAAGTTCCTGCCGTCGAACGCTGCGGCGGCCTTCACTGAGGTGCGGGTCCGTGCCGACATGCTCGAGCTC
Organism: Candidatus Nanopelagicales bacterium; assembly: GCA_028688835.1. Taxonomy (GTDB): domain Bacteria; phylum Actinomycetota; class Actinomycetes; order S36-B12; family S36-B12; genus UBA11398. The sequence continues at coordinate 17,740 of JAQTXL010000025.1, forward strand.
GGCCCGGGCATCATCGTGTTCACGGCCTGGGTGATCCTGAGTGTCGTGGTCGCCGCGGTGCTGCTGGCCCGACGCGATGCCTGATCCGGACCTGACGAGGGGAAGCCGCTGATGCGCGCTGTCGCGAAGTACGCCCTTGCCGTGATTGCCGTGCTCGTCCTGGTGCCCGGCATGGGCCTGTGGGGCACGGCACTGCTGGTCGGCAGCGAGCAGGCGGTCGTCGGCACCGTCGACGCCGTGCTCAGCAGCCCCGAGGCTCGCCAGGCGATGGGTGATGCCTTCGTCGACGAGCTGCTCAAGAAGGCCGATCCGCAGCAGGTCGCCAAGGTCACGGCGTCGCGTGCTGAGCTCGGCGAGGCTGCGGCCGAGGGCATCGCCGACCAGGCTTCAGCCATCTCGGCGACGGTGCGCCAGGGGTATGTCGCGGTCATGGACGGCACGCCCACCACGGTGGACCTTGCCCCGGTCCTGATCTCGATCATGCACCGCCTGCACGCTGTCGATGCCGCAGTGCCCGATGACAAGGAGTTCCTCGAGGCCAAGGTGAGCATCGATGCCCAGGGCGTCGACGGCACGACGATCGTGCGCACCATCCTGGGGACGAGCTGGTTCGTCATCGGCATCGGGCTCGGGCTGCTCGTCGCCGTCGCGTTCCTCAGTGTCTCGAAGGGCTGGCGTCGCTGGCGCCTGCCCGGCATCTGCCTGGTCATCGCCGGCGCGTGGTGGTCCGCGTTCGCACTGAGCCTGCCGAGTGCGGCGTCGTCGGCGACCTCGGATGCGAATGCCTCGAGCATCGCCGACTCGGTGGGCGGGGTCCTCGCCCACCAGTACCTGCTCATCGGGCTCGGCGCGGTGGTCGTCGGTGCGGTGCTGATCGTGCTGTCGATCGTGCTGCGCGGCGCGACCGCGATGCCGGCGTCCGTCGATGCCGGGACGCCCGCACCGGCCTAGGCCTTTGCCGCACGCTGGAGCGCGGCGTGTGCTTGCATGGGGCACCGCCACCTGAGGAGTTCACCCATGCGCTATCGCAAGCTCGGCACGACCGGCATCGACGTCAGCACCCAGTGCCTGGGCACCATGATGTACGGCGCGAACGGCAACACCGATCATGACGACTGCGTCTCGCAGATCCACCATGCGCTGGAGTCGGGCATCAACTTCATCGACACCGCCGATGTGTACTCGCAGGGTGAGAGCGAGGTCATCGTGGGCAAGGCCTTGGCGGGCCGCCGCGACGATGTGCTCGTGGCGACGAAGTGCTTCAACCCGATGGGGGAGGGACGCAATCGGCGCGGCTCATCACGGCGCTGGATCATCCAGGCATGCGAGGAGTCGCTGGGCCGGCTCGGCACCGACTACATCGATCTCTACCAGGTGCATCGTCTTGACTGGGACACCGACATCGAGGAGATCATGGACGCGCTGACGACGCTGGTGCAGCAGGGCAAGGTCCGCTACCTGGGATCGTCGACCTACCCGGCCGAGTGGATCGTCGAGGCCCAGTGGGCCTCGCGACGGCGCAACGCCCAGCGCTTCGTGTGCGAGCAGCCCCAGTACTCGATCTTCGCGCGTGAGATCGAGCCGCACGTGCTGCCCACCGCGATGCGCCACAGCATGGGCGTGATCCCCTGGAGTCCCCTGGCGGGCGGATGGCTCACGGGCAAGTACCGTCGGGACATCGGCCTACCCAAGGACTCGCGCTACGGCGGCGGTGGCGTGTTCGCGCGGATGTCGCGCCTCGATGAGCAGCCGGAGGTGCTCGACGCACGCTATGAGCTCGTCGAGCGCCTCGACGCTGTGGCCAAGGCCGCCGACCTCACGCTCACGCAGATGGCCTACGGATTCGTGGACGCGCACCCGGCGGTCACCTCGACCATCATCGGCCCGCGCACGCGCCCGCAGCTCGATGACGCACTGGCTGCGGCGGACGTCGCCCTCGACGGTGCCACGCTCGATGCGATCGACGCCATCTGCCCGGTGGGCACCAACGCGCCCGGTGTGACGAGCAGCGCCCCGAACCCGGCCTTCCGGCGCGGCAACCGCAGGCGCGGCTAGGACAGCAGCGACTGCAGCTCCGCGAACCGCGCGGGGACGATCGAGAACCAGGCCCAGGTGCCGCGACGCTCGCGCTGGAGCAGGCCCGCGTCGGTGAGCACCTTGAGGTGATGGCTCACCGTCGGCTGGCTCAGGCCGAGGGCGTCGGTGAGATCGCAGACGCAGGCCTCGTGGGCGTCCGTGGAGCGCAGCAGCGAGATGAGCTGCAGGCGGGCCGGGTCGGCCACGGCCTTGAGGAGCTGCGCCATGCCCTCGGCCGTGCTGCGGTCGAGCACGGGTGCCTGCGCAGGCGGGGCGTCGACGCTGATGTCGTGCAGGGGCAGCGGCACTCGGGTGAGCGGTGCTCGTGCGCCGCTGGGCGGGCCCTGGGCCATGTCGTCTCCTCGTGCGCTGGCGGGTGCTGGCATTCATATTGACGAGCATCGATATGTCTGCTTGGATATCGACAGCAGTCAATATAGACGAAGATCAATGCCACGTCACCTGACAGGAGCCCCGCATGACCACCACGACACCGACGCGCACCGCGACTCGCGTGCAGCTGGCCCTCAACGTCGCCGACCTTGAGGCCTCGATCGCCTTCTACTCGGCCCTGTTCGGCGTGCGGCCGCACAAGCGCCGTGCGGGCTACGCCAACTTCGTCATCGACGAGCCGGCGCTCAAGCTCGTGCTCATCGAGACGTCGGCCGCCGAGCGCGGCAGCGGAGCCGCCGGGGCCCTCAACCACCTTGGCGTCGAGCTCGCCGAGGTCGAGCAGGTGCACGAGCACGCGGCACGCCTGCGCACGTCCGGACTCATCCTCGACGAGGAGCTCGACACCACCTGCTGCTTCGCACTGCAGGACAAGGTCTGGGCGCATGATCCTGCGGGCACGCCGTGGGAGTTCTACGCGATCAAGGACGACGATCCGGCCGGCGTCGAGCTGCTGACCCTGGCGGAGACCGCCTCGGGCGCCTGCTGCACGCCCGGGACCTGCTGCTGATGGATGCACCGGTCGTGCTGTTCGTGTGCGTGCACAACGCCGGTCGATCGCAGATGGCTGCCGCCTACCTCGAGCACCGAGCAGGCGGACGCATCGATGTGCGCTCGGCCGGTTCGGCTCCGGCCGAGCAGGTGAACCCGGCTGTCGTCGAGGCCATGCTCGAGGAGGGCATCGACATCCGCGCGCAGGTGCCGAAGCTGCTCACGGTCGACTCGGTGCGTGAGTCCGACGTGGTGATCACCATGGGATGCGGCGATGCCTGCCCCATCTTCCCCGGCAAGCGGTACGAGGACTGGGTGCTGCCGGATCCGGCCGGCCAGGGCGTCGAAGCCGTGCGGCCGATCCGTGACGACATCCGCGCGCGTGTCGAGGCGCTCGTCGCCGAGCTGCTGCCCAACCGATGACCTCCGCAGACCGCCAGCGACTGGACGCGCACGTCATCGAGCGGATGTCGGTGCTCGACCGCTTCCTGCCGCTGTGGATCCTCGTGGCGATGGCCGGCGGCCTGCTGCTGGGGCGCCTCGTGCCCTCGCTGCAGCCGGTGCTCGACTCCGTGCGCATCGGGCAGACCTCGCTGCCGATCGCGATCGGCCTGCTCCTGATGCTCTACCCGGTGCTCGCGCGCGTGCGCTACGAGGACATGGGACGTGTGACGGGGGACCGCCGGCTGCTGTGGCTGTCGCTCCTGCTCAACTGGGTCGTGGGGCCACTGCTCATGTTCACGCTCGCGTGGGTGTTCCTCGCGGACTCGCCGGCCTTCCGCACGGGGCTCATCGTCATCGGGCTGGCCCGATGCATCGCCATGGTGCTCATCTGGAACGACCTGGCCCGCGGCGACCGCGAGGCGGGCGCGCTGCTCGTGGCGATCAACTCCGTGTTCCAGATCATCGCCTACGCAGTCCTCGGCTGGTTCTACCTCAGTGTCCTGCCCGGCTGGCTGGGCCTGCCCACGGAGGACGTCGCCTTCTCGACCTGGGACATCACCCGGGCGGTGCTCATCTTCCTCGGGATCCCGCTGGCACTCGGGCTGCTCACGCGTGCCGTCGGCGTGCGTGCACGCGGACGCGAGTGGTATGACACGACCTTCGCGCCCAGGATCGCCCCGCTGGCGCTCTACGGGCTGCTGTTCACCATCGTGGTGATGTTCGCGCTGCAGGGCGAAGCCATCACCAGTGACCTCGGTGGCGTGCTGTCGATCGCCGTCCCGCTCCTGGCCTACTTCGCCATCATGTGGTCGGTGGCCTTCGCGCTCGGTTGGCGCAGCAGGCTGGGCTATCCGCGCACGGCCACGCTGGCCTTCACCGCCGCCGGCAACAACTTCGAGCTCGCCATCGCGGTGTCGATCGGGGTGTGGGGCGTCACCAGCGGACAGGCGCTCGCGGGAGTCGTGGGGCCGCTGATCGAGGTGCCCGCGCTCGTGGGCCTGGTCTACGTCTCCCTGTGGCTGCGCTCGAGGATGAGTCGCGGCACCGGGCTCGAGCAGCAGCCCGATCCTGCGGCGATGGCTTAGCATCGGTGCTGTGAAGCTCTCCGAGGTCTCCAAGTCGCTGAAGTTCGCGTGGGACCTGCGGGGTGCGGAGCCGCTTCCGGTCGGCGACTGGGAGGGGCGTCGTGCCCACGCCGACCGCGTCTCGGCGATGATCGCCGAGCGCACGATGCTGCCCGAGTCGATCACCATGACCGACATCACCGTCACCGGGCGCCACGGTCAGCGCATCCCGGCCCGAGTCGTGCGCAAGGCCGGCTCGACCTCCCGCGGCCTCATGGTCTTCGCGCACGGCGGCGGCCTGATCACCGGCTCGATCGATGCCAGCCGCGCCACGGTCGCGCGCTATGTCGACCAGACCGGCATCCCGGCTCTCGCCGTCGGCTACCGGCTGGCGCCCGAGCACCCGTACCCGGCTGCCCAGGACGACGTCATCGAGGCGATCGCATGGGCCTACTCCCATGCCGGCGAGCTCAACATCGACCGGGCGCACATCGGCCTGGTGGGCGAGAGCTCCGGTGGCGGCATCGTCGCCGGAGTCGCCCTGCGGCTGCGCGACGCCGGCGAGCACCCGATCGCCTGCCAGCTGCTCGTCTACCCGATGCTCGACGACCGCACGAGCTCCGCCGGCGTGATCACGTCCCGGTTCCTCACCTGGACCCTCGACGACAACGCCACCGCCTGGAACTGCTACCTCGAGGGGCTGGCCGGCGCGCCTGAGGTGTCCGCCTACGCCGCTCCGGCACGCGCCACCGAGCTCGCCGACCTGCCGCCGACCTACATCGAGGTGGGCACCCTCGACCTGTTCCGCGAGGAGGACGAGGACTTCGCCAAGCACCTGCGCGCCGCCGGTGTGGAGGTCGAGTTCCATCTTCGGCACGGCGCGCCGCACGGTTTCGAGCTGGTCACGCCCGAGCTGGTCGCGCG
>JAQTXL010000143.1 GCA_028688835.1 Candidatus Nanopelagicales bacterium
ACACCCTCGCGGATGCCCGCAGTCGCGTCAAACGCAGACGCTAGGCGCGGATGAGGATCTCACCGTGCAGGATGCTGATCCAGCCGTCCGGGTGTGCTGCCCACTGTCGCCAGCCCTCGGCCAGGTCGGCCAGCTCGCCGGCAGTCGCAGCACCCGAATCCCGCAGCTGGTCGGCGATGGCCGAGTCGACGATCCGGTCGGCCCACATCCCTCCCCAGGCGGCGCGACCCTCACCATCGGCGTAGCACCACGTGCTCGAGGTCGCCTGCTCGACATCGGCGCCTGCGGCATGGGCCCAGGCCAGCAGCATCCGCCCGGCGTTCGGTTCACCGCCGTTGACCCGGGCCGCGGCGTCGTAGAGCTCGCGCCATCGATCCAGCCGGGCACTGCTGGGGTGCCAGACGAAGCCCGCGTAGTCACCGTCACGCGCGGCGACCAGCCCGCCGGGTCGGCACACGCGCACCATCTCGCGGATGGCCTGCACCGGGTCCTGGACATGCTGGAGCACCTGATGGGCGTGGACGACATCGAAGGTCCCGTCGGCGAAGGGCAGGGCGTGCACGTCCCCGGTGGCGAAGTCCACGGAGGCGCAGCCGACCTGCTCGGCGTGCGCGCGGGCCAGGGCGAGTGCGTCCTCGGTGATCTCCAGCGCGGTCACGCGGCCGGGGGAGACGCGTGCCGCCAGATCGACGGTGATGGTGCCGGGCCCGCAGCCGATGTCGAGCAGGCGCATGCCCGGCGACAGGTGGGGCAGCAGGTGGGCCGCGGAGTTCGCCGCGGTTCGGGTGCGGTGCGACCGCAGGACGGACTCGTGGTGGCCGTGGGTGTAGGTGCTCGACGCGTGATCGCTCATGGTGCGACGCTAGCAAAGCGTCTCAGAATGTGAAACCGGCATCTCACGATATGAGACGCCGGGACCTCGTCAGTCTCCCGACGGCAGCTCGATCAGCAGGGACTGCGCGCGTGCGACCGTCTGATCGCCGGCGACGAGCTCGGCGCTGATGCGGTGCTTGCGTCCGTCGATGCTGTCGCGTCGGACCGTCACCACGAGCGGGGTGTTCACCGGTGCCGGGCTGCGGTAGTCGATCGTGAGGTTGGCGGTGTACGAGGGCCTGCCGTCCTCGAACGCCACATGGGCGATCGCGGTGTCGAACAGCAGGGCGATGGCCCCACCGTTGACGTAGCCGAAGGCATTGCGGAAGAACGGCCCGAAACGGGCGGACATCTCGATGAAGCCGGGCTCCTGGCGCTGGATCTCGAGCACGGGATTGAGCGTGTGCGAGCCCGAGGTCTGCACGTACCTGCGGAAGGAGTCCTCGGAGGCCAGGTCGGCGGCGAAGGGCCGCAGCTGCTCGGTGACCTCGGTGAGCACCCGCGCGGCCGCGGCGGCCACCGCGGCCGGCGCCTCATTGCTCGTGGCCACGTCCTGGAGCTCACGCAGCGCAGCGCCCAGGTCCTCGAGTGCCTGCAGCGCCTGGGGTGTCATGGGCTCGACTGCCATCGCTGGCCCCGATCTCCTGGAGTTCCTCGCAACGCGCGGGCTCGCGTGCCGTGGTGCTGGAGCGTACTTGCCCGCGCGCTCGCGCAATCACGCGCGGACGCCGCTGCGCGGCAGGGTCCTTAGGATGATGCCTCGTGACCGCCTCGCCCCTGGAAGCCGTGCGCACCTACGAGGTGCGCACCTACGGCTGCCAGATGAACGTGCATGACTCCGAGCGCCTGTCGGGCATGCTCGAGCAGGCCGGGTACCTCCCGGTCGCCGAGGGCGACAACCCGGACGTGCTGGTGTTCAACACCTGCGCGGTGCGCGAGAACGCCGACAACAAGCTCTACGGCAATCTGAGCCACCTCGTGCCCGTCAAGGCCCGCCATCCCGGCATGCAGATCGCCGTCGGCGGCTGCCTGGCGCAGAAGGACCAGGCCGAGATCCTGCGCAGGGCGCCCAATGTCGACGTCGTCTTCGGCACCCACAACCTCGGGTCGCTGCCGGTGCTGCTCGAGCGTGCGCGCATCGAGCACGAGGCCCAGGTCGAGATCAGGGACTCGCTCGTCGACTTCCCGTCGGTGCTCCCCGCCAAGCGCGAGGCCGCGTACGCAGCCTGGGTGTCGGTGAGCGTGGGGTGCAACAACTCGTGCACCTACTGCATCGTGCCGTCGCTGCGCGGTGGCGAGCGCGACCGTCGCCCCGGCGACATCCTGGCCGAGGTCGGGATGCTGGTGCAGCAGGGAGTGCTCGAGATCACGCTGCTCGGCCAGAACGTCAACGCCTACGGCGTGGAGTTCGGCGACCGCCAAGCGTTCAGCAGGCTGCTGCGCGCCTGCGGCACGGTCGAGGGCCTCGAGCGCGTGCGCTTCACCTCGCCGCACCCGCACGACTTCACCGACGACGTGATCGCCGCGATGGCCGAGACCGACAACGTGATGCCGCAGCTGCACATGCCGCTGCAGTCCGGCTCCGACGCGATCCTTCGCGCGATGCGGCGCTCGTACCGCCAGGACCGCTACCTGGGGCTCCTCGACAAGGTGCGCGCTGCGATCCCCGATGCTGCGATCACCACCGACATCATCGTGGGCTTCCCGGGCGAGACCGAGGAGGACTTCGAGCAGACCATGCATGTGGTCCGCGAGGCCCGGTTCGCGGGCGCCTACACGTTCATCTACTCACCGCGCCCGGGCACGCCGGCCGCGACGATGCCCGACCAGGTGCCCTACGACGTCAAGCATGCGCGCTACCGACGGCTCGTCGATGTCGCGAATGCGATCGTGTGGGAGGAGAACACCGCGCGCATCGGCAGCACGGTCGAAGTCCTCGTCGCACTGGGCGAGGGGCGCAAGGACGCAGCGCGTGATCGCGTCTCGGGCCGAGGCCCGGACAACCGCCTCGTGCACGTCGCCATCGATCCGTCGCACCCGCTGCCGCGCCCCGGCGACGTCGTCACCGCCGAGATCACGCAGGCGGCGCCGTACCACCTCATCGCCGACCGGGTCCTGCACGTGCGCCGCACGCGCGCAGGCGATGCCAGCGAGGTTCCGGCGGCGCCCGCGACCGGCAGCGGCGTCTCGCTCGGCATGCCCGCGATCCGGGTCGGCAGCGCATGATCATCGGCGTCGTGTTCGTCCCCGCTGCACCGCTCATGCTGCCCGACATCGATGTCGAGCACCTGCTCGACGACGTGCGTGATGCTGCGGTCGAGCTCATCCGCGAGTTCGAGCCCGACGCTCAGCGGGTGATCCTCATCGGGTCGACCCCGCAGGCGCAGTGGCACCTGCAGGGCGGCATCGGGAGCAGTCGCGGGCTGGGCGGCAGTGCCGAGTACGCCGTCGGATCCTCGGCTGACCAGCTCCCGCAGTCGCTCACCATCGGTGCCGCCATGCTCGAGGCTGCGGCATGGGACACCGATGTCATCGCCCTGGGCGTCAGTGCCGAGTCGACCTACCCGGAGCGCGCGCGCCTCGCCGGCGAGGTGGTCGCCCAGGCCGCTGGCGCCCCGACGCTCCTGCTGGTCGTGGGAGACGGGTCGGCGACGCGCACGGAGAAGGCCCCCGGCTACATCCAGCCCGATGCGCTCGCATTCGACGAGCAGGTCGCTGCAGCGCTCGGCGCAGCCGATGTCGATGCGATCCTCGGCATCGACCAGGCCACAGCAGACCGCCTGTGGTGCCAGGGCCTCCCGGCATGGCAGGTCGCGGCATCCGCGGTGCCTGCAGCCCAGGGCGTGCTCGTGCTCCAGGGCGCACCATTCGGGGTGAACTACCTGCTTGCGGCCTGGCGCCCGTGACGGTGCTGGCCGTCATCGGCCCCACTGCGGTCGGCAAGAGCGCGCTCGGCGTCGCGGTGGCGCAGCGACTCGAGGCCAGCGGCACGAGAGCGGAGATCATCAGCGCCGACTCGATGCAGGCCTACATCGGCATGGACATCGGCACGGCCACGCCGACGATGGCCGAGCGTGGGGGGATCACCCATCACCTGCTCGACGTCTGGCCCGTCGAGCATGCACTCAGCGTCGCCGAGTACCAGCAGGCCGCACGCGATGCCATCGCCGACGTGTCCGACCGTGGTGCCGTGCCGATCCTCGTCGGCGGATCCGGGCTCTATGTGTCGGCGATCCTCGACGACCTGCAGTTCCCCGGGACCGACGCGCAGGTGCGTGACCGCTATGAGCGGCAGCTCCTCGACCTGGGACCCGAGGCGCTGCATGCCCGGCTTGCCGAGGTCGACCCTGCGGCAGCGGCGGCGATCCTGCCCACCAACGGCCGTCGCATTGTGCGCGCACTGGAGGTCGTCGAGCTGACGGGCGAGCCCTTCGTCGCACAGCTGCCCGCACCGGTTGCCGTGGTGCCGGCCGTGCGCATCGGCCTGTCGATCCCGCGCGATGTGATGGACGCCCGCATCGAGGCGCGCGTGCTCGACATGTTCGCCGCAGGTCTCGTCGACGAGGTGCGTGGTCTTCCGGGGCTGGCGCAGGGCGTCACCGCGGCGCGCGCCATCGGCTACACGCAGGTGCTCGACCACCTTGCCGGCACCTGCACGCGCGAGGAGGCGATCAGCGCGACCATCGCCATCACCCGCAAGTTCGCGCGCCGCCAGCAGCGCTGGTTCGCCCGCGACCCGCGGATCGTGTGGTGCGACTACGACGACGCGTCGCTGGTCGCGCGCGCCTGTGCGCTCCTCGGCGAGGACACCAGGCTGTAGTACTCGGTGCCCAGCAGCAGCGTGGCGACCGGTGCCGGCAGGCGCGTCAGCACGGCAAGGGTGCGGATCTGCCCGTCGGCGCCGTGCTGCGAGGCGTGCGCGCGCAGTGCGTCGCGCTTGGCAGGCCAATGACGGCGCACGTCGACGCGGTGGGTGATCTCGGCGTTCGGCGTCCATGACTCGTCGTACGAGGTCGCATCGAAGTCGGGTGGGGTGAGGTGCAGTCGCCCTGCCATGCGCACCGCTCGTGCGATCGGCTCGCGGGGGAGGGTGGCCTCGAACACTGTCGGCGGCTGGGCCGCGAGCACCGCAGCGGCGCGGACGGCGCGGTGCACCTGGACGTGATCGGGATGACCGTAGCCGCCACGCGGGTCGTAGCCGACGAGCACATCGGCGTGCTCCTCGTCGAGCACTGCGGCGATGCGCCTGGCGACCGTGAACCGGTCGGCACTCGCGAATCCATGCACGACCTCGCCGTCGAGTCCGGAGTCCGGGTAGCCGAGGGCCACCAGCCGGTGCACGCCGAGCACGGCTGCGGCCTCCTCGAGCTCGGCCGAGCGCACGG